>NZ_VFTW01000005.1:0-345038 GCF_006440815.1 Mesorhizobium sp. B2-8-3 | reverse complement strand
ACCGACCAGAGTTTCAGTGCCATCATCCATCTCGCTGCCGCCGTCATAAACTCACGATGAATCTCAACAAGCCCTAGGCCAGCGCCGAAAAGCCTTTGGCAAGCTTCGCTTTTCGGCCTCTGGGGGTCGGTTTCCTGCTACAGGCCGGCAACTGGCCCGGCCAGATTTGAGGGGTGATTCACGTTCCGGAGGGCCGATGTCCACCCATGTGCGCCATCCGATCTGGCTTCCGGCCTTGCGGCCGACGGATGCGCGTACCTTCGCTTCGCTCTACGCCGTGGAATCCTTCGCCCGCGCCACCGTCTCCAGCGTGATCCCGATCCAGGCCTACGAGATCCTGCACAATGAGCGGATCGTCTCGATCCTCTACACCATCGTGTCGCTGATGGGCCTTTCGGTCACGCTGTTCATGCCGATACTGATCCGCCGCTTCGCGCGGCGCTGGGTCTACACGGCCGGCTGCGTGCTGCTGGCGATCGGCTCCGCTTTCTTCGTCACTCACACGCTGCCCGGGCAGATCGCCGGCATGCTTTGCCGCGTCATGGGGGCGAGCGCGCTGTCGATCACGCTCAACCTCTACATCATGGACCACATCCGCAAGACCGACTTCATGCAGGCGGAATCGCTGCGCATGGCCTGGTCGATGTTTGCCTGGACGGGCGGGCCGACGCTGGGCATCTTCCTCTATACCCATTTCGGCATCTATGCCGCGCATGGCGCGGTCGTGGTGTTCGCGTTCGCGCTGCTTTGCCTGTTCTGGTTCTACCGGTTGACCGACAACCAATCGATCCGGCCCGGCAAGTCGCGCCCTGCCAATCCGCTTGCCAATATCGGCCGCTTCGTGAAGCAGCCGAGGCTCAGGCTCGCCTGGCTGATCGCCTTCGGCCGCTCCTGTTTCTGGACGACGTTCTTCGTCTACGGCCCGCTGTTCATGGTGATCACCGGCCAGGGCGAGCTCGCCGGCGGACTGCTGGTTTCGGCCGGCAACGCGCTTCTTTTCGTGGCGATCTTCTGGGGCAGAGCCGGCAAGCGCTTCGGCGGCCGGCGGGTCATGACCTTCGCCTATTTCGCCATGGCCGCCATGCTGTTTGCGGCAGGTGGCGTCGGCGAGGCCGCACCGCTGCTCACGGCCGCGCTGCTGCTGGGTGGCGCGCTCTTCACCATCGCGCTCGACGCGCTCGGCTCGACCGCCTTCATGCGCTCGGTGCGCACTTATGAAAGAGCGCAGATGGCGGCGGTCTACCGCACCTATCTCGACTTCTCCGAACTGACGCCGCCGCTGGTCTATTCGGTGGTGCTCGCCTTCTTCGGCCTCGGCTCGGTGTTCGTTACGCTCGGCATCCTGGCCGCCTTCTGCGGCTTCGTCACCTGGCGCTATCTGCCGAAGGCATTTTGAACGCCGCGTGACAGCCGCGCACCCAATCGTGGAAGCGGTGCAGGTCGTATTCTTCCGGCATCAGCACGCCGGCCTCGTGGCGCATCGAGCGCAGGCCTTTCTGGTTGATCTCGCAGATCGCGGCGTCTTCCTCCAGCACCTGGGTGCCGAAGGCGACGATGTTGTCGATGTCGGTCTCTGCCAGCGCATCGGGCGCGAACAGCCATTCGGCGGTGAGCTCGGTCTGCTCGGCACCGAGCGGGGAGAGCTGCACCGTGCGCATGTAGTCGACATGGCCGACGATGAACATCGAGGGCAGCGAGGTGGCGTAGGTCTGGCCGGCGGCGCGCTCGGCCGGGGTCAGGCCGGAAAAGACCGGGCCGTGCACATGGCCGTCCTTAGACCAGGTTTCGGCGCCGGCGCGCAGCCGGCCGGAGAATTCCGGATCGTCATTGTCGGCATGGCGCGACCATTCGGGATCGTCATGCCTTGCCATCAGGCCGCGGCCGTAGATCGGCACCAGCCGCGACAGGTCCTTATGGACGCCCGGGCAGTGCAGGCATTCGTTGAAATTCTCCCAGAAGATCTTCCAGTTGCAGTTCATCACCTTGGTCAGCCGGTGGCCGGTGACGAGCGTTTCCAGCGGCCAGTTGGAAAGGTCGCCGGAGGCACGATCGAAGGAGGTTTCCGCCGAGCCCTCGGGGTCCTCGGCGAGGTTGATGAAGACGAAGCCGCGCCAGACCGAGAGCGCCACGCGGTAGAGCGGATAATCGGCCTTGTCGAAGCCGTCGGGCAAAGATCTCGACGGCACGCGCACGAGATCGCCGCGCAGCGAATAGGACCATGCGTGGTAAGGGCATGTCAGCAGCCTGGCCTTCAGCCGCCCGGCGCTTTCCTGGCAAAGCTGCGAGCCGCGATGCCGGCAGGTGTTGTGGAAGGCGCGCAAGACGCCGGTCTCATCGCGCAGCACGACGATCTCCTGGCTGCCGATACCGAAGGTTCGGAAGGCGAGGGGCTCCGCCAGATCGGCCTCGCGGCAGACCATCAGCCAGCTCCGGTACCAGATGGCGCCCAGATCGCGCCGGTAGGCGTCGGCGTCCCAATAGGCCGCCGACGGCAAGGTCGGCTGCAGGCTGGTCAGGCCGTTGTAAGGGTCGCGCTCGCTCGGATTGGGCTGCATCGGCTTCTCCCCGCCAGAGCAGTCCAGCGCTCAATGGGATCGCTGACCTGCTCTAACTCTTTGTTTTTACGCAATTCCGGACGGTTATGCACCTTTCCTGGAATTGCTCTGATGCCAGCCGACACCCGGGCAAAGCTGTTGTCAATTGCCGGCTCCGCGCATTGTGGCGGCCACGGGAGGACCTTAAGGTCGAACGCATGCTGCCAAGAACCATGTCGCTTACCGAGGAACTGGTCGCCCGTTGCTTTCGCACGGTCGAGGATGCGGGACCGGATCCCGATGCCGCGCATCTGGATGACGCCGACTATGACGCAATGGCGCGCATGCTGGAGGCTCAGCTTCCAGCCACCGAACCGCTTTGGCTGTTTGGCTATGGCTCGCTGATCTGGAAGCCCGAGATCGAGCATGTCGAGGAGCGGGTGGCCCTGCTGCGCGGCTGGCATAGATCGTTTTGCATGAACATGACGCGCTGGCGGGGGACCAAGGCAAGTCCGGGCCTGATGATGGCGCTGGACCGCGGCGGGCAGTGCAAGGGCGTCGCCTTTCGGCTCGGCGACGGCGACAGGCGAGAGCAACTCGACAAGATCCTGCGGCGCGAGGTGACGCTGAAGCCGACCAGCTACCATCCGCGCCTGCTCAATATGACGAGCGATGGCGGCGCGCTGCGGGCGCTGGCCTTCGTCATCAACCGCCAGGGCACCACCTATGCCGGCCCGTTAAGCGAGGAGGCGGTTGTCGAAAGGCTGGCGACCTCCTGCGGCCATTGGGGCTCGGGCGCCGACTATCTCTACAACACGGTGAAGAATCTCGAGCAGCGCGGCATCCACGATGCGCATCTGTGGCGGTTGCAGCAGCTCGTCGCGGCGCGGATCGCCGCCTCGTAGCACCCGTGACCTGTGCCGCAATCGCGCCGGGCGGTGGCGGAATTTGGTTTGCCGGCCGGAGGGCTTCTGCCTAAAGTCGCGCCGTCGGCCTGATGGCCGCGACAATATTCATCCAACGGTGAAGGCAGGGAATGACCGGCGCGACAGCCGCGAGCGCAGCTTCCAATCGGAAACTGACTTTCGTCCTCGGCGGCGCGCGCTCGGGGAAGAGTTCGCATGCCGAAAGTCTGACGACGGCCTTTTCGTCACCCTGGGCTTACATAGCCACGGCACAGGCTTATGACGACGAGATGCGCGAGCGCATCGCGCTGCATCGGTCGCGGCGCGGCGAAGGCTGGGTCACCGTCGACGCGCCGCTCGAACTGGTCGCCGCAATCGAAGCCGTGCCGGACCACCAACCGGTGCTGATCGATTGCCTGACGCTGTGGCTCACCAATCACATGCTGGCCGAACACGATGTCGAGGCCGAATGCCAGCGGCTGGCGGATATGCTGTCGCGGCCGCGCGGGCCGTGGTTCGTGGTCTCGAACGAAGTCGGACTGGGTATCGTGCCCGACAATGCGCTGGCGCGCCGGTTCCGCGATGCCGCCGGCCGGCTCAACCAGCAGGTCGCGGCGGTAGCCGACAGCGTTCTCATGATGGTGGCGGGGCTGCCGCTCAAGGTGAAATGACATGGCCGAAATCGAAGACAAGACCATTGACGACAGGGACGTCGAACGCCACCGCGCCAAGATGGCGAAGCGCAAGGCGGTGCAGGATGCCGAGGTTGCCGGCAAGACGATCGAGAAAGGGCTGCTGATCGTCAATACAGGCCCGGGCAAGGGCAAGACCACGGCCGCTTTCGGTCTGGCGCTGAGGATGCTTGGGTATGGCAAGCGCGTCGGCGTCGTCCAATTCATCAAGGGAAAATGGCACACCGGCGAGAAGGACGCTTTCGCCGCGTTCGGAAACCGCGTCGTCTGGCATGCGATGGGCGAGGGCTTCACCTGGGAGACGCAGGACCTCAAGCGCGACATCGCCGCCGCCGAAGCCGCCTGGGCCAAGGCGCTGGAACTGATGGCCGATCCGTCGATCAGCCTCGTGGTGCTCGACGAGCTCAACATCGCGCTGCGCTACGACTATCTCGACCTGGAAAAAGTGGTCGCGGCGCTGAAGGCGCGCCGGGACGATCTGCATGTCATCGTCACCGGCCGCAACGCCAAGCCGCTGCTGATCGAGGCGGCCGATCTCGTCACTGAAATGGGGCTGACGAAGCACCATTTCTCGGCGGGCGTGAAAGCCCAGCAGGGAATCGAGTTCTAAAGTGCGCTGGCGCCCTGACCACTGATCTGGATGGTCAGATAGATCACAACCGCCGACAGGGTCGCGAACAGGCCGAGCAGCAGCCAGTCGGCCACGCGATAGAGCTTCAGCGCCTGGCGGATGTCGGTGCTTTCGGCCTCGCGGCGGCCGCCTTCGCCCATGAAGGCGTCCTCCACGACCTCGCCGTCATAGCTGCGCGGTCCGGCGAGGGACAGCCCGAGCGCGCCGGCCATCGCCGCCTCCGGCCAGCCGGCATTGGGCGAGCGGTGTTTCCTGGCGTCGCGTCGCATGACCTGCCAGGCGCCGCGCGGATCGGCGCCTGGGACAAGAAAGGCCGCCAAGACGATGAGCAGGCCGGTGAGCCGCGATGCGGGCAGGTTGACCAGATCGTCGAAGCGGGCGGCGGCCCGGCCGAAGGCCTCATATTGCGGCGTCCGGTGGCCGATCATCGAATCGGCGGTGTTGGCGGCCTTGTAGGCCGCGCCGCCGCCAAGGCCGCCGATGCCGGTCCAGAAGGCAGGTGCGACGATGCCATCGGAGAAATTCTCGGCCAGGCTTTCGATCGCGGCGCGCGCGACGCCCGCTTTGTCGAGCTTTTCGGGATCGCGGCCGACGATGCGTGAGACGGCAATGCGGCCGAGCGTCAGGCCGCCGGTCTCCAGCGCGTCGGCGACCTCCTCGACATGCTCGGCGAGGCTTTTCTGCGACAGCAGCGAGGAGCCGAGGATCGCGGCAATGACGAGGCCCGTGGGGAACATCATCCAGAGCAGGACATGCAGCGCCAGGCCGATCAGGCCGGGCACCAGCAAAATGACGAGCAAAGCCTGGACGCCGCGGCGGCGACGCAATTCGTCGGAATCCGTCGCGCGGTTGAGCCGGCGATCGAGAAAGGATATCAGCCTGCCGATCCAGGTTACCGGGTGGCCGAAGGCGTTGAACAGCCAGTCCGGGTAGCCGAGGGTACGTTCGACGGCGAGTGACAGGAAAGCGATCAGGATTGACATGAAGCTTCTAAGCGGAGCGATTGCAGCGGTTGATCATGGCGGCAGCCTTGGCCGCGCAAGCGCGCTCTTTCCTCATGCGCCAAGACCTTTCGTGGACCTCTCGACAGGTATCAATCCGCACTCCTATCCGCTTTTCGACCTGCCCGCCACCGCCCTGTCCCGATTGCCGGAGGCAGGACAACTGCGTGAATTGGCCGAAATTGCGGCTTCGGCCTATGGCGCGCCGTCAGCGGCACATGTGGCGGCGGCGCCCGGCACGCAGATTTTGCTGCCGCGCGTCGCTTCGTTGGTGCGATCCGGCAAGGCGCTGGTGCTCGGCCCGACCTATGCCGAACACGCCCGGGCCGCGGCCATCGCCGGCCATGCGGTCGCGGAGGTCAGTGATTTCGACGCGCTGGGCGAGGCGGACCTTGCGGTGCTGGTCAATCCCAACAATCCTGACGGGCGGGTGATCGAAAAGGCCCGCCTGCTCGACCTCGCGGCGCGGCTTCGCGCCAAGAGCGGGCTGCTCGTCGTCGACGAAGCTTTCATGGATGTCGGCCCGATCGAGCAAAGCCTGGCCGGCGATGTCGGGGCGGGCGGTATCGTCGTGCTGCGCTCGTTCGGCAAGTTCTTCGGCCTCGCCGGCGTGAGGCTCGGCTTCGCGCTGACGGATCCGCTGACGGCCGAGCGGCTGGATGCGCAGTTGGGGCCCTGGGCGGTGGCCGGTCCGGCGCTCGAATATGGCATCCGCGCGCTGTCGGATGCGGGATGGCAGGAGGACATGCGGGTACGTCTCGCCTCCGATGCCAAACGACTCGACGCGCTGCTTGGAAAGTGCGGTGTGCCAATCTCCGGCGGCACATCCCTGTTCCGCTATGTGTCTTTCAACGATTCTCCAAGCCTGTTTTCGGCGCTCGGCGAGTGTGGCGTGCTGGTCCGTCACTTCGCTGAGCGGCTTCAGGTTCTGCGCATCGGACTGCCGGGCAGCGAAGCGGAATGGCAGCGCCTCGAAGGCGCCCTTGCCACGTGGGCCGCGCGGCGCAAGGATGCACCGAAGGAGTTCGGGCAATGATCCACGTCTGTTCGCTGTCGAAGGTCGACGAGACCGTGGCAAGGACCGGTGCGCAGCGGTTGTTGTCGCTGCTCGCCGCCGGCACCGAAGTGCTCCGCCCGGCCTCGATCCCGGCGGAAAACCACCTGCATCTCGTCATGCACGACATCGCCGTCGCGCAGGAAGGCATGACCATGCCAGGCGAGGAGCATGTGCGGGCCTTGCTCGATTTCGCCTATCTCTGGGACCGGGCAAAGCCGCTGGTGGTGCATTGCTATGCCGGTGTCAGCCGCTCGACCGCGTCGGCCTATATCATCGCGGCGGCGCTTTCGCCCAAGCGCGACGAGATGGAACTCGCCCGGACGCTGCGTTTCCTCTCGCCGACGGCGACGCCCAATCCACGGCTGATCGCGGTTGCCGACATGCTGCTTCAGCGCGATGGCCGCATGATCGCGGCGATCGAGGCGATCGGGCGCGGCGCCGACGCGTTCGAGGGGATACCCTTCGAACTAACGATTGAAAGTTGAGCCGGCGTCTTAGCTACGACAGCCAGTCTGCAAGCTTTGCCTTACGAACATCCCTGACCAGGTTGATAAAGCCGTCGGCCTGCATTTCCGCCGTCAGCCGACCCTTCTCGGCCGTGGCGATCGAGGCATCGCCGACCACGCCGTTCGGGTTGAGGTCGCTGGCGATCCAGGCGAAGGCATGCGTTCCGGTGTGTCGCAGCAGGGCGAATTCCTTTTCGGCGCGGGCGACATTGGAGACGAAGTCATCCGCCTTGGTCATGTCGACGAGATCAGGGCGGAAGTGCAGCATCAACGAGGTCTCGACATCGCCACCATGGATGCCGTGGCGGTCCTCGAGCTCGGTGTACATGCCGGCCGGGCGGCCGAAACGCTGCCAGCTCGTCTTCACCGACAGCATTTTGGCGCGCACGCGCAATTCGCGCGAAATGATGCCCATGATCTCTTCATTGCCGCCATGAGAATTGACGATGATCAGTTTCCGGACCCCGGCGCGGGCGACGGAGAGGCCAAGCTCGGTCCAGGCATCGACCAAGGTGGTGGCCGGCAAGGTGAGTGTTCCCGGCGCGTGCAAGTGCTCGTTCGACTTGCCGACCGCCTGCACCGGCAGGATGCGGATGTCGAGATCGTCGGGCAGGCGCGCGACCACCGCCTCCAGCATGCCGACCATGATCGAGGTGTCGGTCGAGACCGGCAGATGCGGGCCGTGCTGCTCGATCGCCGCCACCGGCAGCACGGCGATAGTCGCTTCGGCGTCGATCGAGGCATATTCGGTCGTCCGGTAGTCGCCCCACCACACACGTCTTGTCGTCACTTTTCGTCTCCCGATTGGTCTGCTGTCCGGCCTGAGGTCTAAAGACTATCCCCGGCAACAGCTAGCCTGCTGCCAGAACTTCGACCTCGACCTTGAATTCCGGACGCGCAAGGCCGGAAACGATCATCAGCGTCGAGGCCGGCGCCGGGTCCGAAAACAAGCGGTTGCGGACATCCATATAGGCCTGCAGATGTGCGCGGTCGGTGACGAAGGCGTTGATGCGAACGGTGTCGTTCAAGGTCAGCCCGGCTTCGCTCAGAATCGCGGCGATGTTCTTGAAGCAGAGCTCGGTCTGGGCGCCGGCGTCCTCGGGAACATGGTCGTCAGCCCCGATGCCCAGTTGTCCGGAGCACAGCACCAGCCGTTTTCCGGCGGGTATCTCAACGCCGTGGCTGTAGCGGGCGAAGGGCGGCTTGATCGTCTTGGGGGCGAGGTATTTCAGCATGGCATTCTCCTGTGCGTCCGCAGACTAAGGCTCGATTCGTGAAACCTTCAAGATGCGGTGCATGCCGCCAGAGCGATTATGGACAGGCGTCCAAAAAATAGGCACGATGCCTCGCGTACAGCATGACCCTTCCGGTCTCGGCAATGACTGCCGCGCAAGCGGGCGGCCCGGGCGGTGGCATGTGTCTTGCTTCTTGAACCAATGGTATCGAGCCCAGCGCGTTGCGCGCCGGAGCCAAGAGAGGGTGAGTTTTATGATCGGAAATGGGAAGGTCCTGGCGGGCTCGATCGCCTTGCTGGTGGCGGGCACACTGAGCGCGGCCGCGAACGAGAAGGTGACGTTCGGCACCAACTGGCTGGCCGAGCCGGAGCATGGCGGCTACTACCAGGCCGTTGCCGACGGCACCTATGCCGCCTGCGGCCTCGACGTCACCATCATGCAGGGCGGCCCGCAGGTCAGCGGCCGGCCGATGCTGCTTGCCGGCAAGATCGATTTCTATATGGGCGGCAATCTGCTTTCGGCCTTCGACGCGGTGCAGCAGGGCATTCCGATGCGTGTCGTCGCGTCCGACTTCCAGAAGGATCCGCAGGTCATCATGTCCCAGCCGGGGCAGGGGCTCGACAAGTGGGAGGACCTGAAGAGCGCCGACCAGTACATCATGGGTGACGAGGGTGCGCAGACCTTCTTCCAGTGGATGGTCACAGATCTCGGCTTCGATGCCGCCAAGCGCGTGCCCTATACGTTCAATCCGGCGCCCTTCATCGCCAACAAGAAGTCGATCCAGCAGGGCTATGTGACGTCCGAGCCGTTCGCGGTGCAGAAGGCGGGCGGCTTCGTGCCGAACCAGTTCCTGCTCGCCGACTATGGCTGGGATACGTATTCGACCACCATCGAGGTGATGCAGGATACGATCGACAAGCGGCCGGAGGTCGTCCAGTGCTTCGTCGATGGCTCGGCCAAGGGGTGGTACAAGTACCTCTACGGTGACAACAAGGCCGCCAACGATATGATCAAGAAGGACAATCCGGACATGACGGATGAGCAGATCGCCTTCTCGATCGAGCAGATGAAGAAGTTCGGCGTCGTCGATTCGGGTGATTCGGAAAAGCTCGGCATCGGCACCATGAACGAAGCCCGCATCCAGAGCTTCTACGACAAGATGGTCAAGGCCAAAGTCGCGCAGCCGGGCATCGACATCAAGAAGGCCTATACGCTGGCCTTCATCAACAAGGGTGTCGGGCTGGAGCTGAAGAAGTAAGGCGGCCTGCCTGAGATGATCCAGGAGAAAGTGGCTGAGACGCCGGCTGCATCGGGAGAGACCCCGATGCTGCTTGCCCTGCGCAATGTCGGCAAGGTCTTTTCCAACGGCGTGACGGCGCTGAGCAAGGTCGACCTTACGATCCGCGAAGGCGATTTCCTGAGCCTGCTCGGCCCTTCGGGCTGCGGCAAGTCGACGGCGCTCAGGCTGATCGCCGGCCTGTCGACGCCGACCTCCGGCCACCTCGACTGGCGCGGCTCGATCGACCGCTCGAACACCGGCTTCGTCTTCCAGGAGCCGACGCTGCTGCCCTGGGCCAGCGTCTTCGACAATGTCTGGCTGCCGCTCAGGCTGAAGGGCGTGTCGCGCGCCAAGGCGGAGCCGGCCGTGATGGAGATGCTGTCGCGCGTTCATCTCACCGGCTTCGAGAACGCCGTGCCGCGTGAGCTTTCGGGCGGCATGAAGATGCGCGTCTCGATCGCGCGGGCCATGGTGACCAAGCCGCGCATCCTTCTGATGGACGAGCCCTTCGCCGCGCTCGACGAGATCACCCGCTTCAAACTCAACAATGATCTCTTGGAGCTTTGGCAGGACGAGCGCTTCACCGTCGTCTTTGTCACGCACAGCGTGTTCGAAAGCGTGTTCCTGTCCAGCCGCGTCGTCGTCATGGCCGCGCGTCCGGGCCGCGTCTTCGGCGAACTCGCCGTCGATGCGCCTTATCCGCGTGACGAAGCGTTCCGGACCTCGCCGGACTATGCCGCGCTTTGCCGGCAGGCCTCGGACGTGCTGGTGAACGCCATCAACTCAACCGCCGGACCGCGCCATGACGGCCATTGAAGACGCCACGCTGAAGCTCGATCCGGAAGAGGCGCGCCGCGCCCGCCAGGAGCGGCTGGAGCGCATCGGCAGATGGGTGCTGCCGCTGGCGATCATGGTGTTGGCGATCGTGCTGTGGGATCGCATGTGCGTCTGGAACGAGATCCCGCAATATATCCTGCCGCGGCCGGGAGTGGTGCTGCAGACGCTGCACAACGACGCGGGGCTGTTGTTCTCGTCGCTCTTGGTGACGCTCAGGATCACCTTCCTCAGCCTGTTGCTCGCCGTGATCGGCGGCGTCGGGCTGGCGGTCCTGTTCGCGCAATCGAAATGGGTGGAGATGTCGTTCTTCCCCTTCGCCATCGTGCTGCAGGTGACGCCGATCGTCGCCATCTTCCCGCTGATCAACATCTATGTGAACAACCAGACCGTCAAACTGCTGCTCTGCGCCTGGATCGTCGCTTTCTTCCCGATCCTGTCAAACACTACGCTCGGCCTGAACTCGGTCGACCGGAACCTGCGCGACCTGTTCAAGCTCAACGGCG
The DNA here is from genome assembly GCF_006440815.1 of Mesorhizobium sp. B2-8-3. Lineage (NCBI taxonomy): Bacteria > Pseudomonadati > Pseudomonadota > Alphaproteobacteria > Hyphomicrobiales > Phyllobacteriaceae > Mesorhizobium > Mesorhizobium sp. B2-8-3. The sequence goes on along the minus strand of NZ_VFTW01000005.1, from coordinate 333,858 downwards.
CGACGCGCTGGCAGCAATTGCGCTATCTGCGCCTGCCGGCGGCGATGCCCTATTTCCTCGGCGGGCTGAAAATCGCCGGGGGCCTGTCGCTGATCGGCGCGGTGGTGGCCGAATTCGTCGCCGGCGCGCAGGGGCAGTCGTCCGGGCTTGCATCGCGCATCATCGAGGCCGGCTACCGGCTCAACGCGCCGCGCCTGTTCGCGGCGCTGATCCTGATCTCGCTGACCGGCATATTGATCTTCCTGGTGCTGTCGCTGGTGTCGCATCTTATCCTGCGCCGCTGGCACGAGAGCGCGCTGAAGCAGGAGCGCTAGGGTGTTTCGTCTCGTCACCCAAGGGAGTTGCAGTTGATTCCGGACAAAGCGTCATACCGGCTTGCCAATGTCCGGCTGCATGCATCGCTGACGCCCGGCCTCGCCGCGGCCTTCGACAGCGACGGCTTCGCGCTTGCCGACATATCTGTCGCCGACGGCAAGATCTCCAGCATTGCCTCGCATGGCAAATCGAAGCTCCCGGCCGACGCGATCGACCTCGCGGGCCGAATCGTGCTGCCCTGCTTCGTCGACTGCCACACCCATATCGACAAGGGCCATATCTGGCCGCGAAAGCCCAATCCGGACGGCACCTTCATGGGCGCGCTCAATGCCACCGGCGCCGACCGCGCCGCGCGCTGGAGCGCCGAGGACGTCGCGCGCCGCATGGATTTCTCGCTGCGCTCAGCCTATGCGCATGGCACCAAGGCCGTGCGCACGCATCTCGACAGCGTGCCGCCGCAAGAGGAGATCTCCTGGCCTGTGTTCGAAACGATGCGGGAGAGATGGCGCGGCAGGATCGACCTGCAGGCGGCCTGCCTGCTCGGCATCGAAGGCGTGCGCGACAAGAAATGGTTCGAGCGACTGGCGAAGCGCGTCGCCGCGGCCAAGGGGGTGCTTGGCGTCGTGACCTATATGGTGCCCGATCTCGAGGAACTGCTCGACCAGGTTTTCGCCCAGGCGATCAAGCATGGGCTCGATCTCGATTTCCATGCCGACGAAACCGACGATGTCGCGGCCATCTCTTTGAAGAAGATCGCCGAGGCTTCGCTGTGGAACGGTTTTGAGGGCAACATCCTGGTCGGCCATTGCTGTTCGCTGGCGCGCCAGCCTGACCTCGAGGTGCTCGACACGCTGGACAAGGTGGCCAAGGCAGGGCTCGCCGTTGTGTCGCTGCCGATGTGCAACCTCTATCTGCAGGATCGCCGCAACAACGAGACGACGCCGCGCTGGCGCGGCGTGACGCTGCTGCACGAGATGAAGGCGCGCGGCATCAAGGCGGCGGTCGCATCCGACAACACACGCGATCCATTCTATGCCTATGGCGATCTCGACATGCTGGAAGTCTACCGCATGGCGACTCGCATCCTGCATTTCGATCATCCGGTCGGCGACTGGCCTAGGGCGGTGGCGGCGACGCCGGCCGAGGTGATGCGGCTCGACGGCGCCGGCGTGCTCGCTGCCGGAGGCAGCGCCGACTTCATCGTCTTCAAGGGCCGCAGCTGGACCGAATTGCTGTCGCGGCCCGAATCGGATCGCATCGTGGTGCGCGAGGGCAGGGCGATCGAACGCCAACTGCCCGACTATGCCGAACTCGACGAACTGATGGTGGGATGATGGATATCGCAGTGCTGAAGCGCGATCTCGACGGGATCAAGGTCGACGACCATCCGGCCGTCGTCCAGCAGAAGAGCCGCGACTTCTACTGGTACAGCCCGGTTCTGAAGGCGCAGCTCGACCATGTCACCGGCGACCTGATCGTCACGCCGAAGAACGAGGACGAGGTCATTCGCGTTCTGGCTGCCTGTCATCGGCACGGCGTGCCGGTGACGCCGCGCGGCAGCGGCACCGGCAATTACGGCCAGGCGATGCCGCTGTCGGGCGGCGTGGTGCTCAACCTTGCCGAGATGAACACGGTCAAGTCGATCGCACCGGGACGCGTGGTGACCGGGCCGGGCGCGGTGCTGGCCGACATCGACAAGGCGACGCGGGCGCATTCCGGGCAGGAGCTGCGCATGTCGCCTTCCACCTACAATGCGGCTTCGATCGGCGGCTTCGTCGCCGGCGGCTCGGGCGGCGTCGGCTCGATCCGCTGGGGCGGCTTGCGCGACCTCGGCAACGTCATTCGCCTGCGGACCGTGACAATGGAGGCCGAGCCGCGCGTCATGGAACTGACCGGCGAGGACGTGCTCAAGGTCATGCACGCCTACGGCACCAATGGCATCATCACCGAGGTCGAGATGCCGCTGACGGCCTCCTACGATTGGATCGACGTCATCGTCGGCTTCGACGATTTCATGGATGCGGCCGGTTTCGGCAACGATCTCGCCGTTCAGGACGGCATTTTGGCCAAGCTGATCACACCGATCGCCGCGCCCATCCCTTACGACTATTTCAAACGGCACCAGAAATTCTTCCGGCGCGAGCAGAGCATCGTGGTGTGCATGATCGCGCCGCACGCGATGGACGCGTTTATTGCCTTGGTCAGAAGCGGCAAGGGCGAGATCGTGTTCCGGGCCGACCAGGGGGCCGATCTCAAGGGGCTGCCGCCGGCCTATGAGCTGACCTGGAACCACACGACGCTGCGGGCGATCCGGGTCGATCCGACAATCACCTATCTGCAGACGCGCTATCCGTCGCCGGACCATCTCGCCCACGTCAAGGCGATGGTCGACCGTTTCGGCGACGAGGTGCCGGCGCATTTGGAATTCATCCGCTTCGACGGCGCCATCGGCGTCGCAGGCCTGCCGCTGGTGCGCTACACCACAGAAAAGCGGCTGGATGAGATCATCCGCATCCATGAGGACAATGGCTGCTGGATTTTTAACCCGCACCGCTACACGCTGGAGGAAGGCGGCATGAAGCGGACCGATGACGTGCAGCTTGCCTTCAAGCGCGATACCGATCCGCAAGGCCTCCTCAACCCGGGCAAGATGATCGCCTGGGAGAATCCCGGCTACGACTACCGCTCCGGTAAGCCGTTCCTGTTCAAGGGACTGCAGGGAGCTGGGTGAGGAGAGGTTTGCGCTTGAACACTCCCCTCTGTCCTGCCGGACATCTCCCCCGCAAGGGGGGAGATTGGCAGCTTGGGCGCTGCAGCCAGCCTGCCGCGCTGATAATTGGCGAAAGCGATGCGGCAGTCCGATCTCCCCCCTTGCGGGGGAGATGCCTGGCAGGGCAGAGGGGGGTGCCTCGCGCTGACGTTGGGGATGTTGTCCCGTGAAAATCCTCGTGCTCTTCGCGCATCCGGTGGAGACCAGCTTCAACGCCGGCCTGCACCGGACGATCGTCGAGCGGCTCGCCGCGGCGGATCATGCTGTCGACGATTGCGACCTCTACGCCGAGGATTTCGATCCGCGCCTGACGCGCGCCGAGCGGCTCGGCTACCACGACCCGCGCGGGCCGGACGACGCGGTCGCCCCCTATGTCGAAAGGCTGCGGAATGCAGAAGCGCTTGTGCTGTCTTTCCCGGTCTGGAATTACGGTTATCCGGCGATCCTGAAGGGCTTTTTCGACCGGGTCTTCCTGCCCGGCGTGTCGTTCAAGCTGGTCGACGGCAAGGTGCGGCCGACGCTGCACAACATAAGCAAGCTCGCGGCCATCACCACTTATGGCGGCAGCCGCTTCCGTGCCGTTTTAATGGGCGATCCGCCACGCAGGATCGTGAAACGCATGCTGCGGGCCACCATCAAGCCCGGCGCTTCCGTCTCCTACCAGGCGCATTATTCGATGAATGTCTCGACTGAACAGACGCGCAAAGCCTTCATGGCGAAGGTGGCGGCCAGGATGGATCAATTCTGATGCGCGTGCTGGTGGTCTATTGCCATCCGGTGCCCGAGAGTTTTTGCGCCGCGATCCGCGAGACCGCCGTCGAGGTGCTGACGGGCAGAGGCTGGGAGGTGCGGCTGCTCGATCTCTATGCCGAGAACTTCAATCCGGTGATGAGCGGCGACGAGAGGCGCTCCTACAATGAGCGCGCGCCCGACGATCCCGCGCTGCAGCCGCATTTCGAGCATCTGAAATGGGCGCAGGCGATCCTCTTCATCTATCCGACCTGGTGGTACGGCCTGCCGGCGATGCTGAAGGGCTGGTTCGACCGGGTCTGGGCGACCGACATCGCCTTCCAGCTGCCGGCCGGAAAGGGCCGCATCAAGTCGCTGATGACGCATGTCACCAAGGTCGGCGTCATCACCACTTGCGGCGCGCCGACCTGGTGGAGCGTGGTCGTTGGCCAGCCCGGCCGCAAGACCATCCTGCGCGGCATGCGGGCGCTCTGCGCCACGCGCTGCAGGACGTTTTTTCTCGCCCACTATCTGATGGATTCCTCGACGCCCAGGAGCCGGACGGCGTTTCTGGTCAAAGTTCAAAGGACGCTGGAGCGGTTTTAGGGGACTTCGACTTTCCTGCGGGATCGCGCCGAACGAGTTTGCCTTTTTTTATGCGGAAATGAAGTGCATATTAGAAGCATGACCAAGCTCTTCGAACATGCTGTCCAACGTGTCCGCACCTTGCCTCCTGAATTGCAGGACGAGTATGCGCGTGTCCTCTTGCGGCTCGCGGGTGATGAGGGGGACGAACCTGTTCATCAACTGGGCCGAGAGGAAAAAGCCTCGCTCGCAATGTCCCGGGCGCAGGCTGCGCGCGGTGAATTTGCAACCGACGAGGAAGTCCGTGCTATTTGGGCGAAGCACGGCCTGTGAAGCTTCGTTATACGCTGGCGGCGCTAGCCGAGTTAGATGAAGTTCTCGGCAATATCGCATTGCAGTCACCCAAAGGAGCGAAGCGGATCCAAGCTAGGCTCCATGCGGTCATCGATTTATTGCTTGAACATCCGCTAAGCGGCGTCGCTACAGACGAAAGGCCGATGCGCCGGATCGTCGTGAGACCTTATCCCTATCTGATCTACTACGAGCCTTCCGCCGACGAAATCGTGATTATCGGTATTCGTCATGGTGCTCGCGATCCCTCAACCATGCCGGACAAGTAACAACGGTCGCTTGGTCACGCCTGCGGCAATCCTGTCCGAAGTGAACAGAAGAAAGGCTACATCCTCACCCGCTCCGCTTTCGGATCGTACATCGGCTTCAACGACGCCTCCGTCGCGAAGCGCTCACCGGCGATTTCCACTTCATAGGATGAGGCAAGCACATCCGTCTCGCTTTCGCCCTCGCACGGCACGTAACCCAGGCCGATTGCACCGCCGAGATGGTGGCCGTAATTGCCGGAGGTGATCGGGCCGACGATCTTGCCGTCGCGCAGGATCGCCTCGTTGTGGAAGAGCAGGGGCTCGGGGTCTTTCAGGCGGAACTGCACCAGCCGGCGTGACAGGCCGGTTTCCTTCTTCCTGAGCACCGCGTCGCGGCCGATAAAGCCGGCTTTGCTCGTCTTGACGGCAAAGCCCAGGCCGGCCTCCAGCACATTGTCCTCGTCGGTGATGTCGTGGCCGAAATGGCGGAAGGCCTTTTCGATGCGACAGGAATCGAGCGCATGCAAGCCGCAAAGCTTCAGGCCGACATCGGCGCCGGCTTCAGCGATCGCCTCGAAGACATGGGCGGCCTGCTCCGTCGAGACGTAGAGTTCCCAGCCGAGCTCGCCGACATAGGTGACGCGATGCGCCCGGGCGAGGCCCATGCCGATCTCGATCTCCTGGAAAGTGCCGAATGGATTGGCTTCGTTGGAAAAATTGTTCGGGCTGACCTTCCGGATCAGGTTTCGCGCTTCCGGTCCCATCAGGCAGATGACGGCTTCGGCGGCGGTCACGTCGGTGATGACGACGAATTCGTCGGCGACATGCTTGCGCAGCCAGGCAAGGTCGCGCTGCAAGGTGGCGCCCGGCACGACGAGGAAATAAGCTGTTTCGGAAAGTCGCGTCACGGTGAGGTCGCTCTCGATGCCGCCCTTGGCATTGAGCATCTGCGTGTAGACGATCTTGCCCGGAGCCACGTCCAAGTCGTTGGCGCAGAGCCGTTGCAGGAAGGTACAGGCATCGCGACCCTCGACGCGGATCTTGCCGAAGGAGGTCATGTCGAACAGGCCGACGCCGTTGCGCACGGCGAGATGCTCGTCGCGCTGGTTGTCGAACCAGTTCTGCCGCTTCCAGGAATAGCGGTATTCGCGCTCCTGGCCGTCACGCGCGAACCAGTTGGCGCGCTCCCAGCCCGCCACCTCGCCGAAGACGGCGCTGCGCGCCTTCAAATGTTCATGCAAAGGCGAGCGGCGCACACCGCGCGAGGTCGCCATCTGGCGATAGGGGAAATGATCGGCGTAGAGCAGGCCGAGCGTTTCCGAGACGCGCTCCTTGAGATAGCGGCGGTTCTTCTGGAAGGGCTGGGCGCGGCGGATGTCGACTTCCCAAAGGTCGAAGGGCGCCTCGCCGTCGTTGATCCATTGCGCCAGCGCCATGCCGGCGCCGCCCGAGGAGACGATGCCGATCGAATTGTAGCCAGTCGCCATCCAGTAGCCGGCAAGTTCCGGCGCCTCGCCGAGATAGTAGCGATCGTCGGGGGTAAAACTCTCCGGACCGTTGAAGAAAGTGTGGATGCCGGCGGTGCCCAGCATCGGCATGCGGTTGACGCCCATTTCGAGGATCGGCTCGAAATGATCCATGTCCTCGGGCAACTGATCGAAGCAGAAATCCTCGCGGATGCCGTCCATGCCCCAGGGCTTCGCCACCGGCTCGAAGGCGCCGAGCATCATCTTGCCGGCGTCCTCCTTGTAGTAGGCGCACTCGTCCGGCACACGCAGCACCGGCAGGCGGGACAGGCCGGGGATCGGCTCGGTGACGAGATAGAAATGTTCGCAGGCATGCAGCGGGATGGTGACGCCGTTCTGCCGGCCAAGCTCGCGCGCCCACATGCCGGCGCAGTTGACGACGATGTCGGTTTCGATCGTGCCTTGTTCTTCGCCCTGCGCCCAGGAGACGCCGGAGACGCGACCGTTCTTGGTGTGGACCTTGGTGACCTTGACGTTCTCGATGATTGTCGCGCCGCGCTGGCGCGCGCCCTTGGCCAGCGCCATGGCGATGTTGGCCGGATCGCACTGGCCGTCGAGCGGCAAATGCACCGCGCCGACCACGTCCGAGACATTGAGATGCGGGTACATCTCCTTGACTTCGCTCGGCGAAATCTCGCGCACGTCGACATCGAAGGCGCGGGCGAGCGATGCCTGCCGATAGATCTCGTGCTTGCGCTCTTCGGTCAGCGCGACGGTGATCGAGCCGACCTGGCGCATGCCGGTGCCGACCTCGGTCTCGGCTTCGAGCTTGACGTAGAGGTCGGCCGAGTATTTCGCCAGCCGCGTCATGTTCTGCGAGCCGCGCAACTGGCCGATCAGTCCGGCCGCATGCCAGGTGGTGCCGCTGGTGAGCTGCTTGCGCTCCAAGAGCACGATGTCGGTCCAGCCAAGCTTGGCCAGATGGTAGGCGACCGAGCAGCCGGAGACGCCGCCGCCGATGATGACGGCGCGGGCCCTACTGGGGATGGCCTTGGTCATGCTGCCTCGCGGCGGTAGTTGGAGGCGAAGCGGCGCACGCGAAGCGCTGCTTCCTTGAGGATGGGTTCGGGCTGGCAGAGGCTGATGCGGATGTGCCCGGCCGCGGCCTCGCCGAAGCTCGATCCGGGCATGACGCCGACCTTTTCCTTGTCGAGCAGTGCCCAGGCGAATTTCTCATCGTCGGGCTCGACGGCAGAGACATCGAGCATGATGTACATGCCGCCTTCGGAGCCGCGCACGGTGACTTCGTTGGCGCCGCGTATGGCATCGAGGAAGACGGTGCGTCGCGCGGCATAGCGTTCGGCGATGTCCTTCACGCCATAGTGGTTCTCCAACGCCTCGGCGCAGGCGATCGAAATGAAGGCCGGCAGGCCATAGGTCGTGACCAGATTGAGGTCGGTCATCAGCGCGATCATCGCTTTCGGCCCAGTCAGCCAGCCCATGCGCCAACCGGTCATGCCGTGGCTTTTCGACATGGAGTTGATGACCAGCGTGCGCTCGGCCATGCCGGGCAGCGAACGCGGCGAGATATGCTCGCCGCCGCCAAGCGTCCAATAGACCTCGTCCGACAGCAGCCAGAGATCATGCTCCTTGCAGATTTCGGCCAGTTGCTCGAGCCGTTCGCGCGAGTAGACGGCGCCCGTCGGATTGTTCGGCGTGTTGATCAGGATGGCGCGGGTGTTGGGCTTGAGCGCGGCGCGGATCATCTCCGCGCGGGGTTGAAATCCGTCTTCGGCGGGCGTCTCGACCACGGTGAAGCTGGCGCCCGCGGCGCTGAAGGTGTTGGGATAGGTGGCGTAATAGGGCGCGACGACGATGGCGTGGTCGCCAGGGTCGAGCACGCCCTGCACAGCAGCGTAAAGCGCTGCCTGGCCACCAGGCGTGGCGATGACCTCGTCGGGTTCCGTGAGGATGCCGGCGCAAGCGGTCGCGGCGGCGGCCATCGCCTTGCGAAGGCGCGGCAGGCCAGGCAGCGGCGTGTAGTGATGGTTGCTGCCGCGCACGGCGGTCACGCAAGCCTCGATCGTTTCAGACGGCGTGTCGAAATCATGGTCGCCGACCGAGAGCACGATGATGTCTTCGCCGGCCTGCTTGCGATTCCAGGCGGCGAAATGAACCTCCCAACCATCCTTGCCGGAAGGCACGATGGCAGTAATGCGCTTTGACGGCTTTGGCATCAGGAAACTCCCGAAATCTGGTGGCCGGCCCGCATGAGCTTGTCGCGCAGGGCGGCGATATGGGCGGGGCCGACCTCGCAGCAGCCGCCGACAATGCCTGCGCCGGCATCGACCCAGCCGATGGCCCGGTCGGCATAGGCTTGCGGATCGAGATCATGGCGGGCGTGCAGCACCTCGACCGTCCCGCCATGCTTCAATGCCTCGACCGAAGTGAAGCCGTTGGCATAGGCACCCACCTGTCCTCCCAGGGCAACGAGTTCGGGCAAGGCGGCAGCGATGGCTTCGGGCCGGCAGCAGTTGAGCAGCCGGGCCGCGACCGGCAGGTCGTCGAGAGCGTTGACGGCGGCAGCAATGGTTTCGCCGCTGCGCAGGCGCGGCGGGCCATGATCGGCGAGCGTCCAGGACACCCATACGGGCTTGCCGCTTTCCGAGGCCGCGGTGACCGCTGCGCGGGCCTCCTCGGCGGAAGCCATCGTCTCGCACAGGAACAGATCGACGCTGTCGGCCTGCTCGGCGACGATGCGGCGATAGATATCGAGCGTGTCTTCGAAGGAGATGGTCAGCGCCGGCGCGTAGCTTCCGAACAGAGGCGACAGGCAGCCGGCTATGGCTGCGTCGCCCGCTTCGTCGCGAGCCTGCCTCGCCAGTTCGATGCCGCGCTTCTGCAACGGCTTGAACAGATCTTCGGCGCCCTCGCGCGCCAGGCGTTCCGGCGTTGCCGAATAGGTGTTGATGGTGATGACACGTGCGCCGGCACGGATGAATTCCGCGTGCAGGTCGCGCACCAGCTCCGGTTCGTCGATCAGCACCCTGGCCGACCACAACGGCGTCGGCTCGGACCTGCTGCGCCGAACCAGTTCCTGGCCCATGCCGCCATCGGTGAGGATGACGGAGGTCATGCCCGCAACCTCTCGTTCTTCGGATCCCACAGCGGCTCGTCGTTCTGGACGACGGCCTTGAAGCGATCGCCAAAAATCTCGATTTCGATGGCCGTGCCCGGTTGCGTGAGATCGGCGCGCAGCATGCCGAGCGCGATCGACTTGCCGACGCGATGGCCCCAGCCGCCCGACGTCGTCTCGCCGACGATCTTGCCATCATGCCAGAGCGTCGACATATAGGGCGCGTCGCAGTCGCCGGGATTTTCGACGACCAGCGTGACGAAACGCTTCTTCACGCCCTGCTGCTTCTCATTGAGCAAAGCCGCCTTGCCGCGGAAGTCCGGCTTTTCCCATTTGACGAAGCGTTCCAGGCCGCCCTGCAGGATCGAATAGTCGGTCGAAAGGTCGCCCTTCCAGGCGCGGTAGCCTTTCTCCAGCCGCAGCGAATCCAGCGCATACATGCCGAAGGGTTTCAGCCCGTGCTTCTGGCCGGCGGCCCAGACGGCGTCGAAGACCGCCAGCGTATCGGTAACCTTGGTGTGGATTTCCCAGCCGAGCTCGCCGGCGAAGGAGACGCGCACCAGCTTTGCCCAACGCCCGGCAATGGTCGTTTCCTGATGCGTCAGCCAGGGCAGGGTCAAATCGGCGTCGCAGACCTCGGTCAGGACCTTGCGCGAGTTCGGTCCGGCGAGGATCTGCGTTGAATATTCCTCCGTCCGGTCGGTCAGCGTGAAGGCCGTATCTGCCGGTATGCGCGACTTCAGCCATTCGAAGTCATGCCATTGCGCCACAGCCGCGGTGATCAGCGTCATCTGGTCCTCGCCATGGCGAACCACCGACATTTCGGTGACGATGCGGCCCTTGTCGTCGGAGAAATAGACGAGGCCGATGCGGCCGGGCTTGGGCACAAGGCCGGTGACCTGGAGCGACAGCCAGTCGGCCGCGCCCGAGCCCTTGAGGTTGAAGCGCGAGAAGCCGGGCAGGTCGAGGATGCCGGCGGCGTCGCGCACGGCAAGGCATTCCTCGCGCACCGCGCGTTGCCAAGGCCCGTCACGACGGAAGGTCAGCGTCGCTTCCTCGGACGTGTCGTCGCCCGGCCCGGCATACCAGGTGGCGCGCTCCCAGCCATTATAGGCGTCGAACTGGCCGCCCAGCGCCTTGATGCGCTCATGCAGCGGCGAAAGCTTGCGGTTGCGCCCTTCGGGCCAGGCATGACGCGGGAACTGGATGGCGTATTCGTTGCCATAGATTTCCATGCCCTTGGCGACGCAATAGTCGGGGGCCGAGGCAAAGCTCGTGAACCGGCGCGGATCGCAGGACCACATGTCCCATTCGGTCTGGCCCTCGGTGACCCACTCGGCCAGCACCTTGCCGGCGCCGCCGCCTTGCGCGATGCCGAAGGTGAAGACGCAGGCCTCGAAGGCATTCGGCACGCCGGGCATCGGCCCGATCAGCGGGTTGCCGTCCGGCGCGTAGGGGATCGGCCCGTTGATCACCTTGGAGAGGCCGGCGGTGCCGAGGATCGGCACGCGGGCGACGGCATCGGCGAGGTAGTGCTCGAGGCGGTCGAGATCGTCGGGGAAAAGCTGGAAAGAAAAATCCTCCGGCATCGGATCGTTGTGGGTCGCCCAATGCGCGCGGCAATCGCGCTCATAGGGGCCGAGATTCATGCCGGTCTTTTCCTGGCGCAGGTAGTAGGAGGTGTCGACGTCGCGCAGCAACGGCAGTTTCTTGCCCTGTTCCTTCGACCATGCGGCGAGTTCGGGGATTTCCTCGAACAATATGTACTGGTGGCTCATCACCATCATCGGCACTTCGCGGCCGAACATTTTTCCAACCTCGGCGGCGCGATAGCCGGCCGCGTTGATGACGATCTCGCAACGGATTTCGCCCTGTGGGGTAGTAACCACCCATTCGCCATTCTCGCGGCGCACGCCGGTGACCGGGCAGAAGCGGATGATTTTCGCGCCCATGTCGCGCGCGCCCTTGGCAAGCGCCTGGGTCAGCTGCGCCGGGTCGATGTCGCCGTCGCTCGGATCGTAGAGCGCACCCTTCAGCTCATGCGTCTCGATAAAGTGGTAGCGGCGCTTGATCTCGTCGAGGCCGACGACGTCGATGTCCATGCCCTGGTATCTGCCCATGCCCTTGGCGCGCTGGAATTCCTGCATGCGCTCATTGCTATGGGCAAGCCGGAGCGAGCCGGTGACATGGTAGTTCATCGGATAGTCGACCGCTTCGGCCAGACCCCGGTAAAGCTCGGTCGAATAGCGCTGCATGTTCATCAGCGACCACGACGAGGAAAAGGTCGGCACGTTGCCGGCGGCATGCCAGGTCGAGCCGGAAGTCAGCTCGTTCTTTTCCAGAAGCACGCAATCGGCCCAGCCGGCCTTGCAAAGGTGGTAGAGCGATGAGCAGCCGACGACACCGCCTCCGATGATCACCACGCGTGCCGTGGTCGGCAAACCCGCCATGTTCTTCCTCCAACTCAAAGCGCGACACGTCGCGCTTTGCTTCCTGTTGATGCTTGCCGTTGTCCCAAAACCGCTGGGCACTTTTGGGCGGCATGCAGTGTTCAATAGACAGGCGGTGAAACCACCCAAATGACGACCGCTGCCTCGACCCCAGGATTGCGCCAGCGGAACGGCTTGCCCTCGAAGCGGAACGAATCGCCTTCGCCGAGACGATGCCAGACGCCGTCGATCTCGATCTCGAACGTGCCCGACGCGACATAGCCTGCTTCTTCCGTCGGGCGGCGCGCTTTGGTCTTCAGCTCCGCGCCCGGCGCGAAGACCGAGCGCAGCATCTCGAAGCTACCGCCGAGATCGGGCGACAGAAGCTCCTCCACCAGGCCGGATTCACTTGTGCCAAGCGAACGGCGGCTGCCGGCGCGCACGACCACGCCGCGCTCCTGCTCGATAGGGACATCATGGCTGAAGAACAAGCTGATCGGAACATCGAAGAGGCTGGCGAATGCCCTCAAGTCACCGAGCGAAGGAACCGAGAGGCCGCGCTCGACCTGGCTGACCCAGCCGACCGAACGGCCTAACTTGAGCGCAATTTCAGCGAGCGTGAGGCCGCGCGCCTTGCGGAGCGCACGGATGTCGCCGGCCAGCAGCCGGTCGCCATTGTCCTGCTCCGATTTGGTCGCGGTCGGGGTCAAAGGTTGCTCGTGAAAAAATCTGGATAAATTTCATGAGAGGGTAAAATCATGAAAAAATCAAGGAGATTTTCATAGGCCACAAGATTTGCTTGCGCGTTTTCGGCGGTTGATGCAAAGGCTCGCGCACGAGCGGCGAGTGGGGCGTCCGGTCGGGGACCAGTTTTAGCTTATAGTCTGCGGATGGTCGTTAAGGAAACCGGGTTGCGGGTTTCTGGCCATGCCGAAAGGGACGACCCATGCTTGAGAAGAACATCCGGATCGCGTCGGATGCGGAGATCGTCGATGAGGCGATCATGTCGCGCCGGTCGGTGCGCGCCTTCCTGCCCGATATGGTCGATGATGACACGATCCGCGCGATCCTGGCCGTCGCCGCGCGCGCGCCGTCCGGCACCAACATGCAGCCCTGGCGCGTCTATGTGACCAAGGGCGAGGTCAAGCAGCGCATCAGCGACGCCATCCTCAATTCCGGCATCCGCGCCGAAAAGGCGGAGTGGGACGAGTACCGCTACTATCCCGACCAGTTCTTCGAACCATACCTCACGCGCCGCCGTGCCAACGGCTTCGGGCTCTATGGCGTGCTGGGCATCGGCCGCCGCGAGGTCGACAGGATGCGCGCCCAGCACGACCGCAACTTCATCTTCTTCGACGCGCCGGTCGGCATGATCTTCACGATCGACCGGAGATTGAACCAGGGGTCGTGGATCGACTACGGCATGTTCCTGCAGAACATCATGGTGGCGGCGCGGGGCAGGGGGCTGCATACCTGCCCGCAGGCGGCCTTCGCGCCCTATCACCGCCAGATCAGGCCGGTGCTCGGTATTCCCGACGAGGAGATCGTCGTCTGCGGCATGGCGCTCGGCTATGAGGACACGTCGAAGCCCGAAAACGAGTTCCGCACCGACCGCGCGCCGCTCGAGGACTGGGTAAGCTTCGCGGAATAATGGCGCCGAGTTTCTCGGTCGGCTAATCGGTGCTCATATGCGCGCCGTGCCCGCTGACATGGGCGCCGTCCTGCGGCGTCAGCCTGAGATAAGCCGACAGCGCGCAAAGCGTGATCAGCCCTTCGATGACGAACAGGATGCGATAGTCGTTGACGCTGGCCTTGCCGCCGCCGGCAAGCAGCGACAGCAGCGCAGCGGCGAGGCCGACACTGATCGCCACCGCAAGCTGCCACAAGATGTAATAGAGCGCGCTGAAGCGCGCGAGCTGCTCCGGCGCGATATCCGAATAGGAAAGGTTGCCGGTCGAGGCCCATTGCACGGAACGGAAGACGCCGAAGGCGAAGATGTAGGCCAGGACGATCCAGGCCGGCAGGCCCTCCTGCATCAGGGCAAAGCCTGCGACCAGCAAAGCGACGATCGGCGTGTTGGTGACCAGCACGCGCCTGAAACCGAAGCGGTTCAACAGGCGCGGCATGAAGAAGCGCATCATCAACGACCCGATCGCGGCGACGAAGGTCAGCGATCCGGCCTGCACGGCGCTCATGCCGAAGCCGAGCTGGAACATCAGCGGCAGCAGGAAAACCACCGAGCTCAGGCCAATCGTGTCGAGGGCGCCGCCGGTGAGGAAGGAGATGCGGAAGGTGCGGATGCGCAGCAGGTTGAGATCGAGCAGCGGGTTGCGGGCGCGCAGGCAATAGAAGGCGGCAACCGCCAGGATGACGATCGCCAGGCCAAGCTCGATGCCGATGAGACTGCTTGCGGCATCCTTGGCGGCAAGCGAATCCATGCCGAAGACCAGCAGCCCCATGCCGCTGCCGACGAGCAGGAAGCCCGGAAAATCGAACGGCGTGCGGACCGGCTTGGTCGTCGTGGGAAACATGGAGGCGGCCAGCATCGCGGCGGTCAGCGCGATCGGGATGTTGATGTAGAAGATCCAGCGCCAGGAGACGTAAGTGGTGAGCGCGCCGCCGACGAGCGGGCCGACAAGCGGCCCGGATTGGCCGGCCAGCGAGATATACATGTTGATCTTCAGCGTGCGGTCGCGCGGGAAGCTCGACAGGATCACGACCTGGCCAAGCGTGCCCATCAGCGCGCCGCCGCAGCCTTGCAAGGCGCGCGAGCCGACCAGCATCCAGATGTTTTCCGAAAGGCCGCACAGGGCCGAGGCGCCAGCAAAGACGAGCAGCGCGAAGCAATAGACGTTGCGCAGGCCGAAGCGGTCGGCCAACCAGCCGCCGAGCGGCATGGTGACGATGAGGCTCGCGACGTAGACCGTGATCAGCAGGCCAAGCTGGCTTGGCGGGCGATCGAGGCTCTCGCCGATGCCGGGCAGCGCGGTAACCACGACATTCTGGTCGAGGCTGGTCATGAACACGCCGCAGGCGACGGTCGCCGGCAACAGCATCGACGGACCGCCCGCCGGAGCAAAGCGGGTCGTGGCCGTCGCCGAAGTCTCAACAGTCATGGAAGAGTATGGTCGAACTGGTTGCCTGAGCGGACGTTTGCCCTGGCAAACGCCGATGATTCCTATCTATCGTCCCTGCTGGCCCAACGCTCAAGCAGCAGTTGTAATCGTCCGTAGTGCCAGATGCCGGCTGGACCATTCCTGATCTTGCCGCGCCGGGCTATTGCACTTCGTAACCGACCTCCTCCGAGGCGTGGCACAAAGAATTCCAGAACGAGCGCGCGAAAGAGCGGAAGACGTAGATGTCGAACTGGTCGGCGCCTGTGCGCTGGATCTGCGCGAAGACGTCGTGATGGTTGGTCGAACGTCCAGCGCCGAGCGGGAAGGCCGGCAAGGCGAAGTCGATGGCGAAGAATTTCGCCATTACCCATTCGGCCTTCGGGCCGGCGATGCGGATCGCGGTGCGGCCGTGCGAAAGGTCCGTCAGTGTGCCGATGGCCGGCGTGATCGATCCGGCAAAGGCCTGAGCCAGGCCTTCGGCCTCGTCCACCACGGTGAATTTCCCCGGCGCGAAGCCGAAAACGGCGCGGGCGCCGTTGCTCGCGCCACCGCCGGCGCCGTCGGGCAGCGCGAGCCCGGTGACCTTGCGGACAATTTCGATCAGCCGCTTCTCTTCGCCCGGCCATGCGGCGAGCTGCAGGATCGAGCCCGGCCGCGTCTCAGACAGGATGACATCGACGCCATGTTCGAAATTGCCGTGCGACCCCAGATGATAGTCCGGTTCGAGCGGCGATTGGCGTTCTGGCAACTGGTGCTCAGCCATGCATGCGGCTCCCGTCCGGATCGTAGAAGTGGTTGGAGACGATCTCGATCGGCCCGAACCGGTTGCGCAGCGGATCCGAGACGAACGCGCGGGTCCCGTGACGCGCCTTGCCGCTCTTGACCAGAGCCAGCGCGACATATTTGCCCAGCGCCGGCGAATAGCAGCAGGCGGTGATGTGGCCGAGCGAGTCGTGCGGATTGGCCTCGTCCAGTTCCTCGACGATGTGTCCGCCGCCGTTGAGCGGCCGGTTGTCGAGGGCGATCAGCCCGACCAGTTCGAGCCGGTCGGGCGCGATCAGGCCTTCACGGTCCATCATGGCCGAGCCGATGAAGGGCTTCTTCTTCGACAGCATCCAGTCGAGATGCAGATCGCGCGCGGTGGTGCGGCCGTCGATCTCGGCGCCGGTGACATGGCCCTTCTCGATGCGCATCGTGCCCAGCGCCTCAAGCCCGTAGGTGACCAGGCCGAAAGGCTTGCCGGCCTCGATCAAGGCTTCCCAGACGCGGGTGCCGTAGCCGGCGCCGGAATAGACCTCGAACGCCATTTCGCCGGAGAAGGACAGCCGGCAGATCATCACCGGAACGCCGGCGATCCGGCCATGGACGATGCCCATGAAGGGCAGGCTGGCGTTGTCGACGGCGGTGCCGGTGACGCAGGAGGCAAGGATGGCGCGCGCGTTCGGCCCGCCGATCGCCGCGCCCGCCCATTCGTCAGTGACGGAGGTGACGGTGACCTTCAGCTCCGGCCAGATGACGTCGAGGAAATATTCCAGATGCTGCATCACCTTGCCGGCATTGGCGGTGGTGGTGGTCATCAGGAATTCCTGCTCGCCAAGCCGCCAGGTGGTGCCGTCGTCGAAGGCAAGTCCGTCCTCGCGCAGCATCAGGCCGTAGCGGGCCTTGCCGACCGCGAGTGTGGAAAACATGTTGGTGTAGACGCGGTCGAGGAACTCGGCCGCGTCGGGCCCTTGCACCGCGATCTTGCCCAGTGTCGAGACGTCGACGATGCCGGCGCTTTCGCGTGTCGCTTTCGCTTCGCGGACATAGGCCTGCTCGACCGTCTCGCCGGCAAGGCCGTAGATCATCGGGCGGTACCAGAGGCCGGCCGAATACATCCTCGCGCCATTGGCGAGGTGCCAGTCATGCATCGGCGTCAGCCGTTCGGGCTTGAGGTCGCCGAAGCGTTCGGCGGCCAAGGAGCCGATCGACACCGCCGTGTAAGGCGGGCGAAAGCGCGTCGTGCCGACTTCGGGGATCGGCTTGCCGAGCGCCTCGGCCATGATGGCAAGGCCAGGCACATTGGAGTTCTTGCCCTGGTCGGTCGCCATGCCGAGCGTGGTGTAGCGCTTCAGATGCTCGACCGAGACGAAGCCTTCGCGATGCGCCAGCCGCACGTCCTCGGCGGTCACGTCGTGCTGGAAGTCGACAAAGCTCTTGCCCCTGGCCTTGATCTCGAAGACCGGCGCCGGGTCAGGATCGCCGGGGGCCGCCTCGACGACGGGCAGGGGAGCGGATGACGCTGCACCGCCAGCCGCCTGAAGGCCGGCCGCGCGGCCTTCGGCGATGGCTTCAGCAGTCGAAAAACTGCCGGTGAAGGCGCCGGCGCCAATCCATTGCTGATTTGGCCAGCTCTGCGTCGGCTTCGGCGGCAGGAAGGCCTGCCGTGCCGGGTTCCATTCGGCCTTCGCTCCGGCCTGGCTGGCAAGATGGATGGTCGGCGACCAGCCGCCGGACATCAGAAGGCTGTCAGCATGGATGCTGCGTTCGTCGCCGCTCAGCGCACCGCTCGTGGCGTCGAAGCGCTGCACCTTGAGGCCGGTGAGGCCCTTGCCGCCCTCGGTCGCAATCACGGCATGGCCGTCCAGCAGCTCGGCCTCGGCTTCGCTCGCCAGCCGGCGCATGTCGTTCGAGGCGTCGCTTCGGACATCGACGATGGCAACGATCGCGGCGCCGGCCTTCTTCAAGGCGAGGGCCGAGCGGTAGGCACTGTCATTGTTGGTGAAGAGCGCGATGCGCTGTCCCGGCAGCACGCCATATTCAACTGCGTAGCGTTCCGCCGCATGTGCCAGCATGACGCCGGGACGGTCGTTGCCCGGGAACACCAGCGGCCGCTCGAAGGAGCCGGTGGCGAGAACCACGGTGCCTGCGCGGATCGCCCAGTAGCGCTGGCGCGGCTCACCCTTGGCGGCCACTTCCTTGTGATCGGTGACGCGTTCGAGCGCGGCCAGCGTGTTGCCGTCGTAATAACCCCACACCGTCGTGCGCGGCAAAAGGCGGACATTGTCGTTGCCTTCGAGCTGGCCAACGGTGCGCTGGGCCCAGTCGGCGGCAGGCATGTCGTCGATGGTTTCGCCCGACCAGTTGGCGGAGCCGCCGAAGTTGGCCTCGAGATCGGCGAGGATGACGCGGGCGCCCTGGTCGGCGGCGGCCTTTGCCGCCATCAGGCCGGCCGGACCGGAGCCGACGACCAGCACGTCGCAAAAAGCGTTCATGCGCTCGTAGCGCGCCGGATCGGGCGCGGTGCCAGCCTTGCCGAGGCCGGCGGCGCGACGGATGAAATGCTCGCAGAACATCCAGAAGCGCGTGCCCTTCAGCGGGCCGATCACTGGCCCCATGAAGGTCTTGTAGTAGAAGCCGGCCGACAAGATCTTGCCGCCGAGCTGGTTGATCGCGCTTACATCCCAGGCAAGCGAAGGCGTGCGGTTCTGGCTGACGGCGACGAGACCGTCATAGATCTCGACCATGGTGGCCGGGATGTTCGGCTCGCGCACTTCGCCGCGCAGCACCGTCACCAGCGCGTTCGGCTCCTCGACGCCGGCGGCAAGCAGACCGCGCGGGCGGTGATATTTGAAGGAGCGGCCGAACAGCGTCACGCCGTTGGCGAGCAGCGCCGAGGCCAGCGTGTCGCCGGCATGGCCGGTGTAAGGCGCGCCGTCGAAGGTGAAGCGGATGGTGCGCAGCCGGTCGATCCGGCCGCCGGTCTCCGTGCGGCGAGGGCTCACGAGCGGCCCCCCGCCTTGTGGCCGCCACGAGCGAAGGCGGTGCTCAGGATCTCATGCGTGATGGTGTTGCGCACGACCCTCAGATGCGCGCGGCAGCCGCCGGAATGCTGCCAGATCTCGTTGTGATCGCCGGCCGGGTTCAGCCGGTCGTAGACATAGGCGTTCCAGGCGTCGAGGTTCTGCGAGGCCGGCTGCGGCCGCTCGCGGTTACCGTCGCCCTGGTAGGTGAATTCGATGACGTCGCGCGGCCCGCAATAGGGACAGGTGATAAGCATTCTCTTTCAAAACCCTAATGCAGCCGCGGGTTCGCGCCCTGGCCTTTGTCGTCGATGATCAGGCCACGATAGAAGCGGTCGAGCGTGAAGGACGCGTTGAACTCGTGCGGCTCGTCCTTGGCAATGGTGTAGGCAAAGCACCAGCCCGACGCGGGCGTCGCCTTGAAGCCGCCGTAGCACCAGCCGCAATTGAGATACATGCCCGGCAGCGGACCGGTGGTGATGATCGGCGAACCGTCCATCGTCATGTCGCACAGCCCGCCCCAGGAGCGCAGCATGCGCACGCGGGCCAGGCCGGGGAACAGCGCCAGCATCTCGCTCATCACCTCGTCGACAATCGGCAGGCTGCCGCGCTGGGCGTAGCTGTTGTAGCCATCGAGGTCGCCGCCATAAACGAGGCCGCCCTTGTCGGATTGCGAAATGTAGAAATGGCCCATGCCGAAGGTGAGAACGGTGTCGACGATGGGCTTCAGCGATTCCGAGACGAAGGCCTGGAGCACGTGGCTTTCGATCGGCATGTGCGAAATGCCGGCAAGCTGCATGACCTGGCCGGTGCTGCCGGCAACCGCAAGCGCGACCTTCTTGGCGCGGATTTCGCCGCGCGTCGTCGAAACGCCGGTGATGCGGCCGCCGTCGCGCAGGAAGCCGGTAACCTCGCAATTTTCGATGATGTCGACGCCGCGCCGGTCGGCACCGCGCGCATAGCCCCACGCGACCGCGTCGTGCCGGGCGGTGCCGGCGCGCGGCTGCATCAGCCCGCCAAGAACCGGGAAGCGCGCCGAACCCGAGACGTCCAGCGCCGGCACAAGCCGCTTGATCCGGTCGACGCTCATCAGCTCGGCGTCGACGCCGAGATGCCGCATGGCGTTGCCGCGCCTGGCATAATCGTCGAGCTGGGCGGGCGTATGCGCGAGGTTGAGGCAGCCGCGCTGCGAGAACATGACGTTGTAGTTGAGGTCGTGCGAAAGGTTCTCCCACAGCTTCATCGAATGTTCGTAGAAGCGGGTGTTCTGCGGCAAGAGATAGTTGGAACGCACCGCCGTGGTGTTGCGGCCGACATTGCCGGAGCCGAGCCAGCCCTTTTCCAGCACCGCGACATTGGTGATGCCGTGTTCCTTGGCAAGATAATAGGCGGTCGAGAGGCCGTGGCCGCCGCCGCCGATGATGATCACGTCATAGGAAGCCTTGGGGTCCGGCTTGCGCCAGGCGGGCTTCCAATCCTTGTTGCCGGTCAGCGCGTTCTTGAGCAGCGAGAAGGCTGAATATTCCGCCATTCTTCCTATCGTCCTTATGATGCGAGCGGCAGACTATAGAGCAGGCGGGAAGCGCAAAGCCAAGATTGCGCCATCGCTTTTCGACAGGCCGACTCTCGCCGATGCGGTGGGGACGGCTTGCCGCCAGATATGGCGGTCTTTATCAAGGGCGGAAATTTCGAGGATTTTTCGGCTGCGAGTCGCCAACAAACTCATGTTCTTCCGCCTGCTGCGACTGATCCTGGTCGTCATCGTCGCTGTCTTCGGGCAGCCGGCGCTGGAGGCGTCGGCGCAGGCGATCGGCCATGGCTCATCGCAGCTCATCGCCGACCAGACCAAGGCCATCCAGGACCTGACGGCCAAGACCGACGGCCTGGAGAAGAAATTAGGCGACCCCGATGAGGACGATGCGGGGCTCGTCGACATCCGGTTGCAGCTCGAGGATATTTCGCGGGCGGCGCTGAACAGCGCGTTGGCATTCCGGCAGCGCCTCACCGACATCAACAACCGCGTCGAGGTGCTCGGCTTGCCACCGGCGCAGGGGCAACCTGCCGAGCCGGCGATCGTCAACAACGAGCGCAGCGCGCTCTCCTCGGAAAAGGCTCAGATCAACGCGGTCGTCGCCAGTGCGCAAAACCTGTCGATCCGCGTCAACGGGCTGGTCGACAAGATCGCCGTCATGCGCAGCGAGCTTTTCCGCAGCGTCATCACCAAGCACTATGACCTGACCGAGGCGCTGAGCCCGCAGGCCTTTTCCGACGCGCACGACCAGTTCTCGGGCCTCTACAAGTCGGTGTCGTCGTGGCTGAGCTTCGCCGTGAGGTTCAAGTTCCAGGCGATCCTCGCGGCGACGCTGATGGCGCTGGTGCTGGCGGCGGTGCTGTTGATCGGCGGCAGGCGCCTGTTCGGCCGCATATTCGAGGCCGACCCGACCGTCGAGGATCCGTCCTATCTCAGCCGCCTGTCGGTGGCCTTCTGGTCGACGCTGCTGCCGACCCTGGCGCTCGGCGTCTTCTTCGCCTCGGCGGTGTTCTTCTTCAATTATTACAATGTGCTGCGGGGCGATATCGGCACGTTCCTCAATGCCTTGCTGACGGTGATCGGCATGGTGTTCTGCGTCAACCGGCTGACCAACGCGGCGCTCGAACCGCGCCTGCCCAACTGGCGGCTGATCCCGGTCGCGACCGGTCCCGCGCGCTGGCTCGTCGGGCTGACGACGGCCATGGCGCTGGTGCTCGGGTTCAATTACTTCCTGTCGGTCGTCAACGAGAAGATGGGTTCGCCGCTTTCGCTGACGATCGCCAGGGGCTTTGTCGCCACCATCATCGTCGGCGTCATCCTCATCCTGATGGGGTTGCTGCGGCCTTTCAGGGCCGCCGACGGCGCATGGCGCCCCTGGCCGGCATGGCTTCGTTTCATCGCCATCGGGCTCGGCCTGTTCACCATCGCGGCGGCACTGCTCGGCTATATCGGCCTGGCACTTTTCGTCTCGTTCCAGGTCGTGGTGACCGGCACCGTTCTGGTGACGGCCTATATCGGCTTTCTGTCGGCACGTGCGATCGGGGAGGAGGGTGGTTTCGCCGACACTTCGGTCGGACGATGGCTTTCGGAAAACTCCAGCTACGAGGATACCGCCCTCGACCAGCTCGGCCTGGTGGTCAGCATCGCCATCAACCTGATGATCGTGCTGGTGTTCCTGCCGCTGATCCTTTTGATGTGGGGCTTCCAGCCCGGCGATATCGAGGCCTGGGCCTACAAGCTGGCGACAGGGGTCTCGATCGGTTCGGTGACCATCTCCTTCCTCGGCATCCTCAGCGGTATCGTGGTCTTCGTCATCGGCTATTTCCTGACGCGCTGGTTCCAGGGCTGGCTGGATGGCTCGGTGATGGCGCGCGGCAAGGTCGATGCCGGCGTGCGCAATTCGATCCGGCTTGGCGTCGGCTATGCCGGCGTGGCGATTGCCGGCCTGGTCGGCATCTCGGCCGCGGGCATCGATCTTTCCAATCTCGCGCTGGTTGCCGGCGCGCTTTCGCTGGGTATCGGCTTCGGCCTGCAGAACGTCGTGTCGAATTTCGTTTCCGGCCTGATCCTGCTTGCAGAGCGGCCGTTCAAGGTCGGCGACTGGATCGTCGCGGGCGACGTCAGCGGCACGGTGCGCAAGATCAGCGTGCGCGCCACGGAGATCGAGACCTTCCAGCGCCAGGCGGTGATCCTGCCCAACTCGAACCTGATCAACAATGCGGTCGGCAACTGGACGCATCGCAACAAGCTCGGGCGCATCGACATCAAGGTCGGCGTCGCCTATGGCAGCGACGTCAAGCGCGTCCATGCCATCCTGATGGATATTGCGCGCGCCCATCCGATGGTGCTGAAGAACCCCGAGCCGTTCGTTCTCTTCGCCAATTTCGGGGCGGCCGCGCTCGAATTCGAAATCCGCGTTTTCGTCGCCGACATCATGAACGGCAGCGTCGTGCAGAACGACATCCGATTCGCCATCTTCGATATCTTCGAGGAGGAGCGGATCGAGATACCCTCGACGCCGCGCGCCGTGGTCGAAACGAACAAGCACGAGGCCTGGCCGATCGACGACGACAAGATCGAGGCCGAATTCGCCGAGCGGCAGAGGCTGGAGGCGGAAGCCGCGGCCGAGCGGGAGCGACTGGCCAAGATGAAGCGCAAGGGCCGCAAGCCCGATCCGAGTTAAGGTGTACCAATATTCGGGTGGGGCCGGCCTGCAGACCACGCAAGCTGCGCTCATCCGACGCCGAAACCGATTGTGGCATGAATGCGGCATTCAGTTGCGGTTCAGGTAACATCTCATATAAGCTTCGATGCAAAGGGCGAGAATGCCTTGCAAATTTGAACAGAGGCGGTGTGTGAACACCGGAAATGCAATGTGGAAGTCTGTCGTTGCCGCCATCGCTTTCTTGGCCCTGGGCGGTTCGGCTTTCGCCGCCAGCGCGATCAACAGGGACGCTCAGACGCGGACCCTGGTCGTGACCGAAGGCGGCGCCAAGAGCGAGCTGACACTTGCCGCCGGCGAGACGGTGGAATTCTGCTCGAACGGCTGCTTCGTCACCCTGCCCAATGGCGACCTCGAAGCCCTGACCGGCTCGGAAACGGTCGAAATTTCGGGCGGTGCGGCCCGCATCAAGTAACCGTCGCCGCAAGATTGGCGCAGCAAGATTTGGCAAAGGCCGGACCGATGTCCGGCCTTTTATCGTTTTCGGTAGCCGTCGCTTAACGATGACGCCCGAAAACCGGTATGACCACGCGCTGCAACCGGGCGTTTTAACGTTCGCTGCGTCATCACCCGCTATATCCGACCCGAGGACGCCGGCACATGGCGTGGGTTGAGTTGGCGCGTGGTCCCTTTCCGGGATCTTGCGGTCGATCGGGGCAGGACAATGGACGCGAGGTCGGACAGGAACGCAATCCCGCTTGCGGTCGATCTCGACGGCACGCTGATTGCGACGGACCTTCTGTGGGAAGGCCTGTTCATCCTGCTCAAGAAGAACCCGCTCTATCTCTTTCTTGTGCCGCTCTGGCTGACCGGCGGTCCCGCACGGCTGAAGCAGGAGATCGCCAGGCGCGTCGACATCGATCCGGCCTCGCTGCCCTACCGCCAGGACCTGCTCGACCGGTTGCGCGCCGAGCGCCGGGAGGGTCGCGTGATCGTGCTGGCGACGGGAACGCCGCACAAGTTCGCGGAGGCGATCGCGGCGCATCTCGGCATCTTTGATCAGGTGCTGGCGACCGATGGCCCGCACAACATGACGTCCGGCAGGAAATGCGCGGCACTTGTCGCCGCCTATGGCGACGCGGGCTTCGACTATGCCGGCAACAGCCGGCACGACCTCAAAGTGTTCGACGCCGCGCGCAACGCGCTCGTGGTCGCGCCCGACCGCAGCGCCCGGCGCTGGCAGGCGGCGCATAGCGCCGAGGCCATGCCGGCGCCGAAGCCGACGCTGAGGACCTACGTCAAGATGCTGCGCATGCATCAGTGGCTGAAGAACTCGCTGATCGCCGTGCCGATGGTGCTGTCGCACGAATATTTCAACCCAAACATGATCTGGCAGTGCCTGCTGGCGTTCGTCTCCTTCAGCGCCGTGGCGTCCGCCATCTATATCCTCAACGATTTCTTCGACCTGGCGCTCGACCGCAAGCATCCGACAAAGCGCAACCGGCCCTTCGCCAGCGGTGCATTGTCCATTCCGTTCGGTCTCGGCGCGATCGTCGCGCTGCTCGCGATCGGCATCGCCGTCGGATTGTTCCTGCCGATCGAATTCCTTGGCGTGCTTGCCGGCTATATGGCGGTCACCACCGCCTACTCGCTGTCGTTCAAGCGCATGCTTCTGGTCGACGTGCTGACGCTTGCGGGCCTCTACACGATCCGCGTGCTGGCGGGCGCGGCGGCCACCGGCGTCGACGTCTCCTTCTGGCTGCTCGCCTTTTCGATCTTCTTCTTCCTATCGCTGGCGCTGGTGAAGCGGTTTGTCGAATTGCGCACCACGGCCATTCCTCCGGGCGAGCGCATCGCCGGTCGTGGCTATCGCACCGAGGACCAGGAAATCGTCGCCCAGGCCGGCATGGCCTCTGCCTTTTCCTCGGCGCTGGTCCTGGCGCTCTATATGGACAGCCCGGCGGTGCGCGAGCTCTATCCGCATCCCTGGCTGATATGGCCGCTGGCGCCGATCGTGCTCTATCTCACGATGCGCGTCTGGATCCTCGCCCGGCGCGACGAGATGCATGACGATCCGGTCGTCTTCATCATCCGCGACTGGCGCAGCCAGATCGTCGTCGCCATCGGCGCGGTCTTCCTCGTCGCCGGAGGCTGGTGATGAGGAACGAGCGCTTCGGCAGCTTCGGACTGGCGACGGCGCCGGCGCGCAAGGCGATCCCGGCGGACGAGGCGATCACCTTGCTGAAGCGTGGCGAGGCGAAAGCCGGATCGCTGCTCGGTTACGGCAATGGCCGCTCCTATGGCGACAGTTGCCAAAACGATGCCGGCATGGTGGTCGACATGCGGCCGCTCAACCGCATCCGTTCCTTCAACGCCGAGACCGGCGTGCTCGAAGCGGATGCCGGTACGCTGCTTTGCGACATCATCGCGTACGCCGCGCCCTACGGCTTCTTTCCGGCCGTGCTTCCAGGCACGCAGTTCGTCACGCTGGGCGGCGCGATCGCCAATGACGTCCACGGCAAGAACCACCATCGGCGCGGCAGCTTCGGCTGCCACGTCGAGGCCTTGACACTGCTTCGGTCCGACGGCCGAACCTATCGCTGTTCGCAAACCGACAATGTCCGTCTGTTCGCGGCAACGATCGGCGGCATGGGGCTGACCGGGCTTATCCTTTCGGCATCGATCAAGCTGATGCGGGTGCCCTCGCTCGACATAACGGAAAAGGCGACGCGGTTTCGCGATCTCGGCGAATTCTTCGATCTTGCCGAGGCTGCAGACCAGGCCAACGAATATGCCGTCGCCTGGATCGATCAGCTTGCCGGGGGCAAAAGGCGCGGGCGCGGGCTCCTGTTCACCGGCAACCATGCCGAGCACGGCTCGCATGCCGCCGCGCGTGCCGGCAGCCGGCTTTCCGTGCCGGTGCAGTCGCCCTTCAATGTCCTCAACCGGCCTTTCCTCACCGTCTTCAACGCGGCCTACCGCTGGAAAAAGGGCAGGTCCGCGGCTCCGCGTCAGGCGGGCTATCAGGGTTTCTTCTTTCCGCTCGACGGCATCCGCGACTGGAACCGGCTCTACGGGCCGCGCGGGCTTTTCCAGCACCAGAGCGTGGTGCCGGAGGCCAATGCGCGCCGCATCGTCCCGGCGCTGCTCGAGGCGGCCCGGCGGGCGAGCGAGGGATCGTTCCTGACCGTGCTCAAGCGCTTTGGCGATGTCCGCTCGCCGGCGCTGCTGTCGTTCGCGCGGCCGGGCTACACGCTGACGCTCGATTTCCCCAACCGGGGCGAAAGGACGTTGCGACTGCTTGCCGAACTCGACCGCGTCGCCGTCGAGGCGGGTGGGGCGGTGAACCCTTACAAGGACGCCCGGATGGGTCCAGAGACGTTCGCCGCGTCGTTTCCGCAATGGCAACGCCTGGAGGCACTTCGCGATCCGGCTTTCACATCAAGCTTCTGGGCGCGTACCGCCAAGAGATTGGAGATCGGACAAGGGAGAGCTGAAGCCGCAGAATAGATAAAAGTCGAATAAAACATGGTAAATAAATCGTTACGCCATGGTTTGTTCAAAGCACTATCGTGGCTTCACGAAATATTTGCAGGTTTGTAATAGGACCGCCCAAGGGGCGGGGTGGCAACAATGAAATACATAATCTTCATTCTCTTCACGGTCATGACCAATGCCGCGGCGCAGCTGATGCTGAAGCAGGGCATGATGTCGATAGGCCCTATCTCCTTCGAAGGCGCCAATCCGCTCGTCAAGCTCCTGCAGATCGTGTTCAGCCCCTGGGTGTTCCTGGGCCTCTGCACCTTCGTCATCTCGATGGCATCGCATCTTTATGTGCTGTCCAAGGTCGAGCTCAGCTTCGCCTATCCTTTCCTCAGCCTCGCCTATGTCGCCGTGGCGATCTTTGCCTATTTCGTCTTCCGCGAGGACCTCAACGGCTGGCGCATCGCCGGCATCGCCTGCATCTGCGTCGGCACGATCCTGATCGCGCAAAGTGGCCGAGGCCATGAGGACCAGACGGCTTCCATCGCGCCTGACAGAACCCAAGCAAGCGAGATCGTTCGATGAGACATGTGATTTTCGGCGGCGACGGCTTCGTCGGCCGTCACCTTGCCCCAAAGCTTGTCGCGGACGGCGAGACCGTCGTCGTCGCCGACATCGTCAAGAGCGACCTGCCGCATTACCGCTCGGTGCGCTTCATCACATGCGACGTCACCGATCCGGCCTCGGTCGCGGCGGTCGGGCTCAAGGCCGACGACGTGGTCTACAATCTGTCGGCCAAGATGCTGTCGCCGATCCAGGTGCGCGCCAAGCGGCATGATTTCTTCTTCCCGGTGAATTTCCACGGCACCGAGCACATCATGCAGGCGATGGACAAGGCCGGCGCCTCGAAGCTCGTCCACTACACGACCGACATGATCTACGGCCACACGGTGGTGCTGCCGATGACCGAGGACCATCCGGTCTCGCCGCTCGGCGAGTACGGTCTGTCGAAGCTGAAGACCGAGGAACTTGCCGGCGAATGGCGCAAGCGCGGCATGTCGATCTCGCTGTTCAGGCCGCGCCTGATCATCGGCCCTGGACGCCTCGGCATCCTGGAAAAGCTGTTCAAGCTGATCGACTGGAACCTGCCTGTGCCGATGATCGGCTCGGGCCGGAATCCCTATCAGTTCATCTCGGTGTTCGACTGCGCGGAAGCCGCCCGCGCCGCCTGGAAAGCCGGCGTGCCGAACGAGGCCTACAATCTCGGCTCGCTCAGTCCGCCGCCGGTAAAGAGGCTGCTCGGCGACCTGATCCGCCATGCCGGCTCGAGGTCGATCCTGTTGCCGACGCCGGGCTGGGCGGTCAAGCGCACGCTCGACCTGCTCGACCTATTGAACATGCCGATCATGGATCCGGAACAGTATCTGATCGCCGACGAGGAATGCGTGCTCGACGTGTCCAAGGCCGAGCGCCAGCTCGGCTGGGTGCCGCAATATCGCGACGAGGACATGCTGATCGCCGCCTATGGCGAATATCGCGCCAAGAAGGACGGCCACGCCGTCGCCACCAGACACGTTCCCGCCGAATAAGGCGACGAAGGGGAGATTTTTCAGATGACCGTCATGGCCAAGCCGGAACATAGCGGAACGCGCACGCTGGTCGATGCGCCGGCGCTATCACCAGCGACCATCGCCAAGCCCGACCTGATCAGCGTCGAGCAGGCCAAGGCGCTGGATGTCGCCCGCATCACCGACCTGTTCAAGGCGCATCTCAATCCCGGACAGCTGCATTTCATGAAGCTGCTCGGCTTCCACAAGATCAAGATCGAGCGCGCCGAGGGCATGTTCTACATCGACCAGAACGGCCGCAAGATCCTCGACTTCTTCGGCGGCTTCGGCTCGCTCGCCTTCGGCCACAACCATCCGCGCATCCTGGAAGCGCGCAAGAAGTTCCAGGAGGAGAAGCGCCAGGAGATAGCCATCGCCTTCATGTCGCAATATGCGGGGGCGCTGGCGCACAATATTGCCAAGTGCTCGCCGGGCGAGCTCGACATGGTGTTCCTTGGCTCCTCCGGCTCGGAAGCGATGGAGGCGGCGGTGAAGCTCGCCGAGCGCGCCGCCGGCCCGAAGCGGCCGAAGGTGGTCTATGCCGAGAATTCCTTCCACGGCAAGACCAAGGGTGTGCTGGCGATCACCGACGGCCAACTCTACCGCGCCGACTTCAAGGTGGCGGACAATGTCGTGCGCGTTCCCTTTGCCGACATCGACGCCGTCGAGCGCCTGTTCAAGAGCGATCCCGAGATCGGCGTCATCGTGCTCGAAACCATCCAGGGCGGCGGCGGCATCATCCAGGCGCCGGCGCAATATTGGCAGAAGCTGCGTGCGCTTTGCGACCAGCATGGCGTGCTGTGGGTCGCCGACGAAGTGCAGTGCGGCTATGGCCGCTCGGGCCGCTTCTATGCCTTCGAGCATTATGGGGTGGTGCCCGACGTGACGGCGCTGGCGAAATCGCTGGGCGCCGGCAAGGCCGCGGTCGGCGCCATGATCGCCAAGCGCGACGTCTACATGAAGGCCTATGGCACGCCGAAGACGGCGATGATCCATGCCATGGCGACGTTCGGCGGCATGGGCGAGGCCTGCGTCACCGCGATCGAAGGCATCAACGTGCTCTATGACGAGGGCCTGATCGACAACGCCGCCTCGACGGGCGAGTACCTTCTGCAGCGGTTGCGGGCGCTCAAGGAGAAATACCCCAAGATCATCAAGGACGTGCGCGGCAAGGGCTTCATGATCGGGCTCGAGTTCCACGATTTCTCGCAGACCCTGCCGATGGTGCTGCGCCCGGTCGTGAGCGTGCTCGACGACAAGCTGAAGGGCTCGCTGTCGGGCTTCGTCGGCTCGCTTTTGTTGCGCGACTACGACGTGCTCGTCGCCTTCACCGAATACAACCGCAACGTCATCCGGCTCGAGCCGCCGCTGATCTGCCAGCCCGAGCATGTCGACCGCTTCGTCGATGCTTTCGACAGCCTGTTGTCGCGCGGCATCGTGGCGATCGTGAAGGATTTCGTGAAAAGCCAGGTCGGCAAATAGAGGCCGCTGAGCATGCTGACCAGGCCGTCCGCTCCGACCAATCCGCTGGAATGGCTAACCGGCGCCGGCCTGGCGTGGGGCGAGGGGGCTTACGCGAAATGGGCGGCATCGATCGGGGCGACCGCCTTCTCGCTCTATATCCTGCTCACCGCCGCGACCGCCTGGTTCATGCCCGACGCCAACTGGGACATGCTGCCTTATCTGGCGATCGCCGAGGAGGGCGCCTATCCCAATCCGCAGGCGCTGCACGACTATGCCTACAGCACGGTCAAGGCCGGCGTGTCGGCAGGCGACTACAAGACGCTGACCGACGATGGCGGCGGCTTCCGCAGCCACATGACGGAGAACGCCGCAGACTTCCATTCGCTGCTCGGCATGTACCGCATCAAATTCCTCTATGCCGAGATACTGTCCGGTCTCAGCCATGTCGTGTCGCCGGTCGAGGCGATGCGGCTGGTTCAGGTGTTCTCTGTGCTTCTGTTCGGCGCCGTCACGCTCGCCTGGCTGCGCGCGCAAGGCGCGCTGGCGCTGGCGCCCGTGGTCGGCGCGATCCTGATCATGGCCGATTTCGGCGACTCCGCACGCGCTTCGACGCCGGACCTGTTTTGCTCGGCACTGTTCCTCGGCGGGCTCTTCGCCTATGTGCGCAAGCGCGAGGCGGCGACGGCGGTCCTGCTTTTCCTGGCGTTCATGGCCAGGCCCGACAACATCGTCTTCCTCGCCATTTTCGCGGTGCTGCTCGTCGCTTTCCGCGAGAGGGCGTGGGGCGCGTTGGCCGGCTTTGCCGCCTCCTTCGCCGCCTATTTCGCCATCTCGCACTGGGCGCAGCATCCGGGCTGGTGGCCGCATCTTTGGTTTTCCAGCATCGAGCAGCACTACAACATGGACGGGTTCGAGCCGCCGCTCTCGGTGGCCGCTTATCTGAAGGCCTCCGCGGCGTCGGTGGTGCGCGCCGTCAGCGTCAACAACTGGGTCGGCGTTTCGGTGCTGGCGCTGGCTGGCTGGTTCGGGCTCGAGCGTGCCGGCTTCCGGCTCGACCGCCGCGCCGGCATCCTGCTGGCGGCGCTGGTGCTTGGCGTGCTGGCGAAGTTCGCCGTCTTCCCGATCCACGACACCCGCATTTATTTCCCCAACCTTCTGCCGCCCTTCCTCCTGCTTGTCGCGCCGCTCATGGCGCTGTGGGCATCGGCAAGCCAAAGCGGCCGCCGCGCGGCGCCGCAGGTCATTTCCGGAGACAAGTCATGAGCTCGCTTTCCAACCTGGCGCGCATCTTCCTGTCGCTCGGCCTGCCCGCCGGACTTCTCGACCGCAGCCCCTCGCTCCACGGCACGAAATTTCTCGCCAAGGCGGCGTTGCAGGCCCGCTTCGGCGGCCGGCCGTTCCAGATGGTCAATGTCGGCGCCTGCGACGGCGCGCTGTTCGACGACGTGACGCCGTGGCTGCACCGCATTCGCGGCGCCCGCGCCATGCTGGTGGAACCGATCCCGTATAACCAGAAGCGGCTGCGCGCCAATTACCCGGATGCCGAACGCTTCGTCATCGAGCCGGTTGCGGTGACGAGGACAAAGGGCACGATCACCGTGCACACTTTCGATGCCGCCGCGCTCGAGGCCGGCACGCTGCCGATCGAGTTCATCGGCTGCTCGTCGGTCACCGACACCAATCTGATGTCGGGCAAGAACGCCTGGGGCGAGGCGGACGCCAACTTCAACAAGTTCGCGCCGCATCTGAAGGATATCGAGGTGCCGTCGGAGACGTTGCAGACGCTGCTCGACCGCAACGGCATCACCCACATCAACGCCTTCCTGGTCGACTGCGAAGGCGCCGACTGGATGGTGTTCGATCAGCTCGACCTCAAACGCTACCGCCCCGGCATGGTCAAGGTCGAGGTCGGCGCGCTGCCGGCCGCCGAGATCGGCCAGGTCGTTGTCAAGCTAAAGACCGCCGGCTACCAGGTCGGCTTCCAGGCCGAGGACATCTGGGCCTTCGCCTGAACGAAAATTGCCGATGACGGCCCGCCGGCGCGCAGGGTCGCGCCGCACCTGCGACGTGTCGCAAACAGGCGGTAGCTCAATCCGCGTCCTCTGCATATTGTGCGCCATTCGAAGGGCGCGCAAACGCGCCCGTCTATACCTTTGGAGTCGCGGGCAATGGCAGAGTTTCCGAAAAAGGCGAAGGTCGTCATCGTCGGCCTAGGCGGTATCGTCGGCGCATCGGTCGCACATCACCTGATCGAGCGCGGCTGGGACGACATCGTCGGCATCGACAAGTCGGGCATCCCGACCGATATCGGCTCGACAGCGCACGCGTCGGACTTCTGCTACACGACCAGCCACGATTTCCTCTCCTGCTGGACGACGCTTTATTCCATCGATTTCTACGAGAAGATGGGCCACTACGCGCGCGTCGGCGGCCTCGAAGTAGCGCGCGTCGGTGACGATGCCCGCATGGACGAGATCAAGCGCAAGATCGCCTCGGCCAAATCCTTCGGCACCCGCGCGCGGCTGATCGAGCCGGCCGAGATCAAGCAGAAATTCCCGCTGATCGAGGAGCATCTGGTGCAGGGCGGCCTGTGGGACCCGGATGCCGGTCTCGTCATCCCGCGCTCTCAGACGGTCGCCGGCAAGCTGGTCGATCAGGGCGTCGCTTCCGGCAAGCTGCAGGCTTTCGCGAACACTTCGGCCAAGTCGCTGGTCGTCGAGAACGGCCGCATCAAGGGCGTGGTGACGGAGCGCGGCACGATCGAGGCCGATTATGTTGTGGTCTGCACCGGTATCTGGGGCCGGCTCACCGCGGCGCTGGTCGGCGAGGACCTGCCGGTGATGCCGATCGACCATCCGCTCACCTTCTTCGGCCCCTACAACGAGTTCGCCGGAACCGGCAAGGAGATCGGCTGGCCGCTGCTGCGCGACCAGGGCAACTCGGCCTATATGCGCGACACCGGCGATCCGAAGACCGCCGAGGGCGGCCAGATCGAGTGGGGCTATTACGAGGAAACCAATCCGCGTCTGTGCCATCCGCGCGACCTTCTCGAAAAGGACCAGGCGCGGCTGTCGCCGTCGCAGCGCGACCTCGACATGGAGCAGATCATGGCGCCGCTGGAGCGCGCCATGGAGCTGACGCCGATTCTTGGCGAGCTCGGCTACAATGAGGGCCATTCCTTCAACGGGTTGCTGCAGGTGACCACCGATGGCGGCCCGTCGATGGGCGAAA
This sequence comes from Mesorhizobium sp. B2-8-3, assembly GCF_006440815.1. Classification (NCBI taxonomy): domain Bacteria; kingdom Pseudomonadati; phylum Pseudomonadota; class Alphaproteobacteria; order Hyphomicrobiales; family Phyllobacteriaceae; genus Mesorhizobium; species Mesorhizobium sp. B2-8-3. Next base: position 300,953 of record NZ_VFTW01000005.1, on the reverse strand, counting down.
GCCAGAAGGTGAGGGGTCTGTGGTACGCCGTCGCCATCTGGGTCAAGGACGGCCCGGGCATGGGCAAGCTGATCGCCGACTGGATGACCGACGGCAGGACCGAGGTCGACCATCATGCGATCGACTATTCGCGCTTCTATCCGCACCAGACGCAGGAACAGTTCATCTGGGATCGCTGCACCGAGACGGCGATGAAGGTCTACAATCCGGCGGTGCATCCGCGCGAACCCTTCTCCAAGGGCCGCAACATCCGCCGCTCGCCGTTCTGGGAGCGCGAGAAGGAGCTCGGCGGCTATTTCATGGAACTGGGCGGCTGGGAGCGCGCGCATGGCTACGCCGCCAACGAGCATCTCCTGGAAAAGTATGGCAACCGGGTTCCCGTGCGCGAAAACGAATGGGACAATCGCCATTTCTGGCGTGTCTCCAACGCCGAGCATCTGGCGATGAGCGAGGATTGCGGCATCGTCAACCTGTCGCATTTTTCGATGTACGACGTCGAAGGTCCCGACCATGTCGCGCTGCTGGAATGGCTGTGCGCGGCCAAGATCGGCGGCGACAACAATATCGGCAAGGGCATCTACACGCACTTCCTCGACGAGGAAGGCATGGTGCGCGCGGACTTCACGGTCATCCGCATGGCGGACCGCTGCCGGGTGATCGACGGCGCCGATGCCGGTCCGCGCGACTTCCGCTACATGCAGCGCACCGCGCATGACAAAGGCTTCGACGCCACCGTCACCGACGTGACGGAAAAATACGTCACCATCGGCATCTGGGGGCCGAACGCACGGGCGACCCTGCAGAAGGTGGTCGAGAATCCGGACGGCCTCTCGCTCGAGAATTTCCCGTTCGCGGCGATCAAGCCGATCAGGATCGGCGGCAAGGACGTCACCGCCTTCCGCATTTCCTATGTCGGCGAGCAGGGCTGGGAACTGCATATGCGCTACGAGGATGGTCTCGCCGTCTGGGACGCGCTGCGCTCGACCGGCGTCATGCCTTTCGGCGTCGAGACCTACGCCAACACGCGCCGTATGGAAAAGAGCCTGCGGCTGCAGAACGCCGATCTGCTCACCGAGTACAATCTGCTCGAGGCCGACCTTGCCCGCCCGAAGGTCAAGGAGAACGACTTCTGCGGCAAGGCCAAGCACCTGGAGTATCGCGCCCGCGAGCACCAGCCGGCGATGCTGTGCACGCTGGTGATGACCGAGAACAAGGACGCCAAGGGCGTTGCGCGCTATCCGGTCGGCATCATGCCGGTGCAGCATCCAGCGACCGGCGAGACACTGGTCGACGAACTCGGCCGTCGCTCCTTCACCACCTCGGTCGCCTACGGCCCGACGATCGGCAAGAACATCGCACTCGCTTACCTGCCCTGGGCTTTCGCCCAGGAGGGCCGCAAGCTGCAGGTCGAGTATTTTGGTGAGACCTATCCGGTCGAGGTCGCCGGCGTCGGCTACAAACCGCTCTACGACCCGGAGAACCTCAAGCCGCGCAGTTGAGATCGTGGACGTTGAAGCACGGATGCGAAAGCCCGGCTTCGACCGGGCTTTTCTCTTTTGTATGCCGGGATTCTCGCATAGCGTTGCGCCGGGCGGAGTAGGCAAGCTTGCAACGGTTCGGCTGGGACAGGAAGAACAACGCATTCGTCTTCACGATTAAGGGGAACATTCCCGTTCGTGTCAGCTGGACCTTTGCCATTCCCGCCGCCTTGCCGTTCCTGCATGAATGGTCGAGGCATCCCAGCAGCGCGCTGACTCATACGGTCATCTTTGCCGCGCTGCTGTTCCTGTCGGTGTTTCTGCATGAACTCGCCCATGTCTGGGCAGCGCGGCGACAAGGCATCGGCACCCAACGGATAGATCTGTACCTCTTCGGCGGGATCGCCTGGTTCAAGCCCGGCGCGGCTTCGCCTTACGGCTGGGCGTGGATCTCCTTCGCCGGGCCGCTGGTGAACATCGTCCTGGCGGCGGGCCTTGCCGCTGCCTATTACCTTTTTGCCCGGCCCTTGTTGCCGGCCGAGCCAAACGGTCTTTTCAGTTGGCCGCCGCCGAGACCGGACCGGCTTCTTGAGTGGACGCTTTGGCTTGGCGCCCTGGTGAATGCGGTTCTGGCCATTCTCAACCTCCTTCCGGCCTATCCACTCGACGGTGGAGCGATCGCCAGGCATCTGCTTGCGCCACGCTTCGGCGCGGAGACCGCCACGCGGATCGTCGGCTTCTGCGGCGTCGTGCTTTCGATCCTGCGTTTTGCGGTCATTGTGCCCGCGGCCACAGCCGGTTTCCTGATCTGGATTCCGCCGTCTTTCAGGCCGAACTGGAGAGCGTTTCGCGCTGCCGGCAATAAGAAGCCCGCTCCGCAGCATCCGGCTTGATGTGCAAGGGGCCAGCGGCTTATGTGGCCGCATCAGAAGCCCGCGAAAGCAACACGCCCATGCGCATCCTGTCCGACGCCTTCATTCCCGAGCTGCCCAACCGCTACAATGGCAAGGTGCGCGAAAACTACGATCTGCCGGACGGGCGCCGCATCATCATCGCCACCGATCGTCTGAGCGCATTCGACACGATCCTGGCCTCGATCCCGTTCAAGGGAGAAGTGCTCACCCAGACGGCGCGCTACTGGTTCGAGGAAACCGCCGACATCTGTCCCAACCATGTGCTGGAATATCCCGATCCCAACGTCGTCGTCGGCACGCGGCTCGACATGCTGCCGGTCGAGATCGTGGTGCGCGGCTATCTGGCGGGAACCACCAGCACCTCGATCCTGACCAAGTACAGAAAGGGCGAGCGGAGCTTCTACGGCCACAGTTTTCCGGACGGGCTGCGCGACAACGAAAAATTGCCGGAAGCGATCATCACGCCGACCAGCAAGGCCGCCCATGGCGGCCATGACGAGCCGTTATCGGAAGCCGAGATCATCGCAGAGCGGCTGCTCACGCAGGCGCAGTGGGACACCGTATCGCGCTATGCGCTGCGGCTGTTCGCTCGCGGCCAGCAGCGCGCGGCCGAACGCGGCCTGATCCTGGCCGACACCAAATATGAGTTCGGCACGGCGCCGGACGGCGCGATCGTGCTTGCGGACGAAATCCACACGCCCGACAGCAGCCGCTACTGGATCGCGGCGAGCTACGACGAGGCGTTCGCAGGCGGCGAGCGGCCGCAGAGTTTCGACAAGGATTTCATCCGGTCATGGGTGTCGGCGCGTTGCGATCCCTACAAGGATACGATCCCCGGCATTCCGGACGAGATCGTCAACAAGACTTCGGCGGTCTATATCCAGGCCTACGAGGCGATCACCGGCGCGAAATTCGCGCCCGACCTTTCCGGCGATACGGTGCTGGAGCGCATCCGTTCGAACCTCGCGCGGTATTTTTAGGAAGGTTTCGCCGCCGGCAGAATCCGATGCGCCGGATTCCCGGCTTTTGTGCGCGGCGATTTTCGCCTAACCTTGCTTCATGTCTGCTTATGCCCGCGCAAGGCATATCTTTTCAGGCAGTGCCGCGCTGGCGCTGGCGCTCTGGCTGACGCCGCCAGCTTCTCCCGCAGAACCGGTCGATGTCGAACTGGTGCTGGCGGTCGATGTTTCGCTTTCGATGTCGCCGGTCGAGCTGGAGATCCAGCGCCACGGCTACGCGGCGGCGCTGACCCATGAGAATGTGCTGAAGGCCATCGCCGACGGCGCCTATGGCAAGATCGCCGTCACCTATGTGGAATGGGCGGGTACCACCTGGCAGCGCGTGATCGTGCCGTGGACGGTGATCGCCAACCGCGCCGATGCCGAGAAGGTGGTGGCGCAACTCAATGCGCGGCCGCCGGACAGCGCCCGGCGGACCTCGATCTCCGGCGCGCTGAGCTTCGGCAGCGACCTGTTCGCCGAGAGTGGTTTTGAAGGCACGAAGCGCGTCATCGACGTCTCGGGCGACGGACCCAACAACCAGGGCGCGCCGGTCGACCTCACGCGCGACGCGGTGGTCAAGCAAGGCATCACCATCAACGGTTTGCCGCTGATGACGCGCGGCGGGTTCAGCGGCGCCTTCGATGTGGAAAATCTCGACCGCTATTACAGCGACTGCGTCATCGGCGGACCGGGCGCCTTCATGATCCCGGTCAATGACTGGACGCAGTTCCCCGAAGCGATCCGCCGCAAGCTGGTGCTCGAGCTTGCTGGTCCCGCCTCGCCGCGATGGGCGGCGGAAGAGGCCGCGCATCCGCCGGTCGTGCTCGCCGACGACGCGCCGGCAGCGGACTGCATGGCGGGCGAGAAGATGTGGCGCAATCGCGGCTGGGGCATGCCGTGACGGATCGAGAAGCGGCTCCAGGCGCGCCGCCCGGCATTAGATCAGAATGACGAATCGTCATCCCGATCTAACTCTTTGGAGCATGATCTCTTCCGAAAACCGGATCCACTTTTCGGGACCATGCTCCAGCTTGGACCAAGGTCGAGTGCGGCTTCTGCTTCATTGACAAGCCTTTTGGCGTCTGTGAGACAATTTGCGCTCACCACAAAAAAGGGGAACCACAATGAACAGAACCTCCATCTTCGCGGCGGCGCTGACGGCGGTCGCCGTGCTCAGCGCGCCGGCCATGGCCGCTACGTCGCTCACCATCGGCATCAGCGGCTGGACCGGCTTCGCGCCGCTGACTTTGGCAAAGCAGGCCGGGCTTTTCGAAAAGCACGGGTTGGATGTCACGCTCAAGAAAGTGCCGCAGGCGAGCCGCCCGCTGGCCATTGCCAGCGGCGACCTGCAATGCGCGGCGACCACGGTCGAGACCTGGATGGTGTGGAACGCCAGCGGCGTCACCACCAAGCAGATCTTCCAGCTCGACAAATCCTATGGCGCCGACGGCATCGTCGTGCGCAACGACATCAAGACTGTCGCCGATCTCAAAGGCAAGAACGTCGCTTCCTCCGCGCCCGGCACGTCGCCCTATTTCCTGCTCGCCTGGGTGCTCAACAAGAACGGCATGTCGACCAAGGACGTGACGGTGGTTAATCTGGAGCCGGATGCGGCGGCGCAGGCCTTTCTCGCCGGCCAGAACGATGCCGCGGTCACTTACGAGCCCTTCATCTCCGCCGTGCGCGACAAGGCCGACCAGGGCCATATCCTGGCGACCACGCTCGACTACCCGATGGTGATGGATACGGTCGGCTGCACGCCGGACTTCCTCAAGGCCAATCCCGACGCAGCCAAGGCGCTCGCCGACAGCTATTTCGACGCGCTCGACATGATCAAGAAGGACCCGCAGAAATCCTATGAGATCATGGGCGCCGACGTGAAGCAGTCGGCCAAGGAGTTCGAGGATTCGGCCAAGTACCTGAAATGGGCCGACAAGGCGGAGAACAAGCAGTTCTTCACCAAGGATTTCCAGGATTTTTCCAAGACCGCGGCAGAGCTCCTGCTGCAGATGGGGTTGATCAAGGAAGCGCCGGATGTGACGACGCTTGCCGACACCAGTGCGGTGGCCAACTGACCGCGCATTTTTCGATCGACGGCGGCGACAAGCCGCCGTTCTTCCTCTTCAAGGACAGGGCCTGATGCTGCGTCCCTTGCACCCCGTTGCGCCGGGCACGCGAACCGTGCTCGGCATCGCCTTCTTCGTGCTGTTCGTGGCGTTCTGGGCGTGGATCACGCTCGGCGGCCATGTGAACCGGATCTTCCTCGCCGATCCGCTGTCGATGCTGAAGGATGGCTGGCGGCTGCTCACCGAGGATCGTTTCTGGCTCGACATCCTGATCACCATCTGGCGCGTCTTCGGCGGCTTTGTGCTGGCCTCCATCGTCGCGGTGCCGATCGGCATCGCCATGGGCGCCTGGAAGCCGGTCGAAGCCTTCCTCGAACCGTTCGTCTCCTTCGCCCGCTACCTGCCGGCGTCCGCCTTCATCCCGCTGCTCATCCTGTGGGCCGGCATCGGCGAGATGGAGAAGCTTCTGGTTATCTTCGTCGGCTCGGTGTTCCAGATCATTCTGATCGTGGCGGTCAAGGTCGGCAGCACGAGGCAGGACCTTGTCGAGGCCGCCTATACGCTGGGGGCGACGGACAATGGCATCGTCAGGCGCGTCATCATGCCGGCCAATGCACCGGAAATCGCCGAGACGCTGCGGCTGGTGCTCGGCTGGGCCTGGACCTATGTCATCGTCGCCGAGTTGATCGGCTCGTCTTCGGGCATCGGCTACATGATCATCAACAGCCAGTCGCGGCTGGCGACGGGGCAGATCATCTTCGGCATCATCGTCATCGGGCTGATCGGGCTTTTGTCCGACTTCGCCTTCAAGGCGCTCAACCGCTGGCTCTATCCATGGAGCCTGGCGTGAGCAAGCTTCTCATCGAAGGCGTTTCGCGGACCTTTGCCGGGGTCGGGGGCGGAGAGCCGGTGCGGGCGCTGCAGCCGGTCGACCTCGCGGTCGCGGCCAATGACTTCATCACCATCCTGGGGCCGTCCGGTTGTGGGAAATCTACCCTGCTCAGGATCGTCGCCGGGCTGGAGGCGCCGAGCACCGGCCGCGTGCTGCTCGACGGCAAGGCGGTCACAAGGCCGGGACCGGACCGCGGCATGGTGTTCCAGTCCTATACGCTGTTTCCCTGGCTGACGGTCGCCGAGAACATCGGCTTCGGCCTGCGCGAGCAAGGCAGGCCCGAGCGCGAACGCAACGAGATCGTCGCTTCCTATGTCGATCTCGTCGGGCTGAAGGGTTTCGAGAACCATTGGCCGAAACAGCTGTCGGGTGGCATGCAGCAGCGCACGGCGATCGCGCGGGCGCTGGCCAACGATCCCGAAATCCTGCTGCTTGACGAGCCGTTCGGCGCGCTGGACAACCAGACGCGCGGGCTGATGCAGGAATTGCTGCTCGGCATCTGGGAGCGGCGCAAGAAGACGGTGCTGTTCGTCACCCATGACATCGAGGAGGCGATTTTCATGGCGTCGCGGGTGATCGTGATGAGTGCCCGGCCCGGCCGCATCAAATCGGACGTGCCGGTCGACCTGCCGCATCCGCGCCATTACACGCTGAAGACCAGCCCCGAATTCTCGGCGCTCAAGGCGCAACTCACCGAAGACATCCGTGTCGAGGCGATGCGGACGGCGCAGGGGCAGTCGATCGGGGCTTGATCCGGAACCTTCGGATCAAGCAGCCAAGAGTTGCTTGCGGTCGACGCGCTCCTGCTGGGGCGAACGGGCGTAGAGCTCGCGGTAGCATTTGGAGAAATGCGAGGCGGAGACAAAGCCGCAGGCGACCGCCACTTCGACCACCGGCATCGACGACTGGATCAGCAGGTGCCGGGCGCGGTCGAGCCGGATCTCCAGATAGTAGCGGGCAGGGGAGCGGCCCATCTCGGTGCGGAACAGGCGCTCGATCTGCCGCCGGGAAAGATCGACATGGTCAGCGATCTCGATCAGCGACAGCGGCTCGGAAAGGTTGGCCTCCATCAGCTCGATGATGGTCAGCACCTTGGAGTTCTGCACGCCGAGGCGGGCGCGCAGCGGCAGGCGCTGGCGGTCGGTCGGGCTGCGCACGCGGTCGGTCAGCACCTGCTCGCAGACGCGGTTGACGAGGCTCTCGTCGAAATCGTCGCCGATCAGCTTCAGCATCATGTCGAGCGCGGCGGTGCCGCCGGCGCAGGTATAGACGTTCTGGTCCACCTCGAAGAGGTCGGCAAAGACATTGGCCTTCGGGAACGCCTCGGAAAAGCCCGGCAGGTTCTCCCAATGGATGGCGCAGCGCTTGTTGGACAACAGGCCGGCGGCGGCCAGGATATGCGCGCCGGTGCAGAGGCCGCCGACGGCGACGCCGCGATTGTACTCCTCGCGCAGCCAGGCGAAGGCCGACTTGTTCTGGTAGCGCTCGACATTGATGCCGCTGCAGACGATCGCCATGTTCGGCCGATCCGGCCCGGCCATCTTCTTGCGCTCTTCCTCGAGCGAGGTGTTGACCGCGCATTCGACGCCGTTCGAGGCGCGCACCGGCTTGCCGTCTATGCTGGCCAGCCGCCAACGATAGGCTTCGTAGCCGAGCATCCGGTTGGCCGAGCGCAGCGGATCGAGCGCCGTCGCGAAGGCGATCATGGTGAAATCGGGAATGAGGAAGAATACAAACGATCTCTTGATCGGATGCTTTACGGCATTCACGGGGAAACCTCACGCAGCCATGACGCGAACAGGATGTCGCGAACAGCATAGCGACAACAGGAAAAACCATTCCTGTCAATCGGGTAGGCGGCTAAGTGAAGATTAAATTTGCGACACGGGTCGCAAATGGGCAATTCATGCAACCGAAGGGCGTGAGCACACCGACGACAGCGGCAAATGACCAAACGAAAACGCCGCCTCGGCGGAGCCGGGCGGCGTTGAATTCGGTATGCCGGATTGTCTCAGGCAATGAAGCCGAGACGGGCAGCAGCCACGGCGCCGGTCTGGCCGGGCATGGTCTTGGCGAGGCGCTGACGCTCCAAAGCGGTGGTCAGGTTCATTTCGCGGCGGGCAAACAGGCGGGCAAAAAGCTTCATTGTCATCTCCATTGGGTTGCTCAGACGGGTCGCCTTCGCTTGATGGAGTGGGGCAGCTCGTTTGCTGACGTGGATATAGGCTCACTTCAGCAAAAACTAAATCGCAAAAACGAACCGCTTGATATGAAAAGCGACATCATTTGCGACATTTTTGGGCAGCCTGCCCAAGATTTCCTATTATTTACAAGGTCTTAATCGACTTGTTAATCCGCTATGCGGGTGGTTCATATGCGTCATGCTGTGATCGCATGGCTGGAAAAGTCGTTTGAGTGCAAACAAAGGCGCTAAAAACAAGCAAAAGGCCTGCCGAGCTGACGCGGCAGGCCTTCAGAACTCCATACACACTTGATTACTTCGCTCCGGCCCAACTTCCGACGCCGAAGCGCAAGCCGGTCTTGGCATCGGCGGCTTCCGGCCAGCCGATATCCTTCTGCAGTTCGATCGGCAGCGCATGGATGGCGCGTTCGGTCTGGTAGCGGGCGCGGGCCGCGCTGAATTCGGTCGCAAGCCGACCGATGGATGACAGGATAGACATTTCTTTCTCCTTATGCGGGCAGGGAGGCGCCCGTCACTGCGTTAAGCCAGGTCTGTTTCAGCTTCATTTCACGTCGACTGCAGGATTGTGTCAGGGTCGTTTGATGGCTGCTTTTGGCAGCATCCTGCATCGATCGAGTTGACTATGCGCCTGGAGTGATGTTCAATCAAACGAAATGGAATGATGGATTGCATCAGAAAAATTGAAGGCAAGCTGCCATGAACGCCCCGCTCAATCATCCTTTGCCGCTGCTTGACCTCGATGTGCTGCGCACTTTCGTGGCGATCGCCGAGACCGGCAGCTTCACCACCGCCGCCAATGCGGTGTTCCGCACGCCATCGGCCGTCTCCATGCAGATCAAGAAGCTGGAGGACATCCTCGGCCGTTCCGTCTTCGCGCGCGACGCGCGTTCGGTGACGCTGACCACCGATGGCGAGATGCTGCTCGGCTATGCGCGCCGGCTTTTGTCGATCAACCGCGAGGTGGTGTCGAAATTCATCATCCCCGACATCGTGGGCGTGGTGCGGCTCGGTTCCCCGGACGATTATGGCGAGCGCGTGCTGCCGCATGTGCTGAAGCGTTTTGCCCAGTCGCATCCCTCGATCGCCGTCGACGTCACCATCGACCAGAGCATCAATCTGCGCCGCCGCATGGACGACCGCGCGCTCGACATCACGCTGCTCACCAATTCCTACAAGACCAGCGCGATCGGCGCCGAGGTGCTTTTGACCGAGCCGATCGTGTGGGCGGGCGCCAAGGGCGGCTGCGCGCATCTGCGCGAGCCGCTGCCGGTGTCGCTGTGGGAAGAAGGCTGCGCATGGCGGGCAGGGGCGTTGGAAGCGCTTGGCCGCGAGGGCCGCAACTACCGCATCGCCTATATGAGCGCCCACACGGCCGGCCAGCGCGCCGCCATCATGGCCGACCTTGCAGTGGCGCCGCTGCCGAAGTCCTTCCTCGGCGACGAGATGGTCTCGCTGGGCGCCAAGGACGGCATGCCCGAGATCGGCACCTACAATCTCGCCATGGTGGTGGCGCCCGATGCGAGCGCGCCGGTGAAGGCCGTGGCCGACCATATCCGCGCGACGTTCGAACTGTTCCGGGAAACCGGCAAGTTCTGAGCTATTCGGCCGCCGGCGCCGGGCGCCCCGCGAAAGCGGCTTTCGTCCTGCGTCGCGCACGAGCCTGGCGCGCTGCTGGAACATTATCGAGGAATGCAACGATGCTGTCGCGCGCGCGGCGCGCCTCGGGCATCTCGATCAGGGGCCAGACGTGGAACATGCCTTCCTCGTAGACCAGGTCGACCTCGACGCCGGCAGCGCGTGCGCGTTCGGCGAAGATGAGATTATCTGGTGTCAGCATGTCGCGTGAACCGGTCAGCAGCAGCGTCTTAGGCAGCACGGACAGGTCGCCGTAAAGCGGGCTGATGTGCCAGTCGGTGCGATCGAAACCGGCGCTGTAGAGCCGCACCGCTTCCAGCCCACCCGCAATACCCAGCCACGGATCCTGCCGCTCGGCCTCGAAGACTTCCGGATTTGCAAGCGAAACGTCGAGGCCGGGCGAGATCAGCACATGGCGCGACGGTGCCGGCAGGCCCTCCTCGGCGGCTATCATGGTCAGCACGACGGCCATGTTGCCGCCGGCGGAATCGCCCATGAAGACGATGTCTTGCGCCTCAGTCTCTTCGAGCATGCGCCGGTAGACGTCGCCGACCATGCCGAACATGTCATGGAAATCGTGCTCCGGCGCGATGGGGTAGACCGGCACGGTGATGCCGAAGCCGAGACGCTCGGCCATTTCGGCGATCAGCCCCCAATGGTAGGAGGTGATCTGAAAGACATAGGCGCCGCCATGCATGTAGAGGATGCGCCGGCTTTCGCCCGCCTTCGGCGCGATCTCATAGACGGGAAAGCCGTCGATCTCGGTCTCGGCGATGTCCAGCCGTGCCCTGAGCAAGGCCGGCGGATGATAATCCTCTGTCTTGCGGGCGTAGGCGATCCAGCGCTGCAGGTTCTCGGGACTGGAAAACGCCTTCTTGCGGCTGTGCCTGAGAACGAACGAAACGAGATGGCTTTTCAAACTGGGCATGCAGATACACGCACTTCGGCACAGCCGACTAAGAGAATTCCCCCCGCTCTGCGAAGATTGTACCTCAGTTAAAAATGTCAAGGATTCACGCTGGCACATCGGCGTGATCCGATGGTGCCAGTTCTTTGTTTGCGCGATTTCGGGCGGAAGGCTACGGCGAATTGCCGAGCCTAACCGCTGCGCACGTTTCCTGGAATTGCTCTAGCGCCGCTTCGACAGCAACGCCGCGCGCAATTTGTTGTCGACGTTCGCCGAGGCCGCGTCGCGGCCACGGCGCTTGCCGAGCAGCCTGCATTTGTCGGCGAAGGTCATCAGCGCGGTGTGCCCAGAAGCAGCGCATGAAGGGCTGCCTGCGGGTCGCTCGGCGGCGAAGCCGGCCAGCCGATATCCTTCTGGACATGCGCAGGCAGGCTGTTCAGCGCACGGATCGCCTTGTTCCTGGCGTGAGCCAGCCTGATGGTCACGCCGAAACGGCTGAGGTTGTCGTACATCGACATTTTCATCTCCCTTGAAGAGCAGCGGCGGCCGAGATTGTCCGCAGCCGCCGTTCGATGTCGGTTAAATCGCTCACGCATGTATCGGGTCGATTTCGCGAAAACAGCGTTTCGGTTTCCGGATAGCGCGAATCCGGAAACATTTGCATACAAACGAATTGGACCGGCGGGCATTCCGGCTTCCATCCGGATAGAAGCCATCCGCGGGGTTGACAGCAGCGCTCGGCTGCTTTGTTATTGTGCGATGCGATATCGACTGTATGCACTGCAGCATAGCGCGATCTGGACCAGAGCATCGTGACGAGCATCCACAGTATTCAATATCTGCGGGGCCTCGCCGCCTGCGCGGTGGTCTGCTTCCATGTCAGCGAACAGTTCGGCGGTCCGTTCCACGTCGGAGCAGCCGGCGTCGACGTTTTCTTCGTCATCAGCGGTTTCATCATGTGGGTGACGACGGCCGGCAGACCGGCCGATCCTTGGCGTTTCATGGGTCGCCGGATCACCCGCATCATGCCTCTCTACTGGATCGTCACGCTGCTGACCGCGGCAGGCATCCTGATCAAGCCGCAATTCTTCTACGGCCATTTCTTCAGTATGGCGAATTTCGTCGGCTCGCTGTTCTTCCTGCCTGTCCTGCAGGAGGGGGCGCTGCATCCCATCGTCATACAGGGTTGGACGCTTTGCTATGAGATGATGTTCTATCTCGTTTTCACCCTGGTCCTGTTCCTCGGGGAGCGCTGGCGGTTCGGAGTTCTCGTGGGCGCCCTTGTGGTCATCGTCGCGCTGCATTTCGTCTTACCCGTGGGATACGCGCATGCCTTCACCGATCCTGTCGTGCTCGAGTTCGCGGCCGGCGTCGTCGTGGGGCGCTTGTGGCTCCAGGGCGCCAGGCTGCCGCTCGGAGTGGCGCTGGCGATGGCTGTCTTAGGATTTCTGCTCCTTGCGGCCAGCCCGCTGTTCGATGCCGACATGGCTCGCGCCTTGCGCTGGGGGCTTCCGGCCACGCTGATCGTGGCTGGCGCGGTGTTTGCCGAGCGGGCGCGGCCGTTCAAGCCCGCGGCCTTGCCCAGCTTTCTCGGCGATGCGTCCTATTCGATCTATCTATGGCATGTCGTGGCCGGCGTCCTGGCGACGGGTGTCGTCTTGAGGGCGGGCCTCCCGGCGGTCTTGCAGCCGGCAACGATCCTGGCCATCACGCTGGCGCTCTCGGCAGTGCTTTATCTGATCGTCGAAAAGCCATTGATCGGGCTGCTGCACCCGCGACGTCCCAAGGGCGCCGTGAAGGCAAGCACTGCCGCGGCCGCAGGGGCCGCCGAATGAGCTGAAACGTTAGTCGCGGCCGCGCCGTGCCGCGCGCTCCTCGCGTGAACGCCGGCGTGGGGTAGCGTCGCCGGCGGTGCCGTCCTCGCTCATCGCCTTGCGCGGCGGCAGCTTCACCGCGGCCGCCAGCTTCGGGAAGGGGTCGACCTTGTTCGGCAGCGCCATGGCGTAGACGAAGTGCTCCTGGAATTTCGGCTCCAGCGCCGTCTCGATCTTCTCGATCCGGCTCACCGTCTCCTCGATCTCGCGACGGTAGCCGCGATTGAGCAGCGCCATGCGCGCGCCGGCGCCGGCGGCGTTGCCGACGGCCGAGACCTTGTCGAGGTCGCAGTCGGGGATGAGGCCGAGCACCATGGCGTATTTCGGATCGATGAACGAACCGAACGCGCCGGCGAAATGGATGCGGTCGACGTGCTCGGTGTGCTGCTTTTCCATCAACAGCTTGGTGCCGGCATAGAGTGCTGCCTTGGCAAGCTGGATGGCGCGCACGTCGTTCTGGGTGATGGTGATCCTGGGTTCGCCTTCCTTCAGCACATAGGAGAAGGTGCGGCCGTTGGGAACGATGCGCGGCGAGCGCGCGGCCAGCGATCCGTCGACGACGCCATCTTCGGAGATGATGCCGGCAAGGTACATTTCCGCCACGATCTCGATGATGCCGGAGCCGCAGATGCCGGTGACGCCGGTCGCCTGCACGCTGTCGAGGAAGCCCGGCTCGTCCGACCACAGCTCCGAGCCGATGACGCGATATTTCGGCTCAAGCGTGTCAGGGTCGATGCGAACGCGCTCGATGGCGCCAGGCGCGGCGCGCTGGCCGCCGGAGATTTCGGCGCCCTCGAAGGCCGGGCCGGTGGGCGAGGAGGCCGCGACCACACGCGTCGAGTTGCCGAGCACGATCTCGGCATTGGTGCCGACGTCGACGATCAGCATCATCTCGTCCTGGCGGTGCGGGCCTTCCGACAGGGTGACGGCGGCGGCGTCGGCGCCGACATGGCCGGCAATGCAAGGCAGCATATAGAGGCGCGCGCCCTGGTTGAGCTTCAGGCCGATGTCGGAGGCCTTGATGCGCACCGCGCCGGAGACGGCAAGCGCGAAAGGCGCGCCGCCCAACTCGGTCGGATCGATGCCGAGGAACAAGTGATGCATGATCGGATTGCCGACGAAGACGGAATCCAGGATGTCGGCGCGCTGGACGTTGCCTTCGGCGCAGACCTTGTCGACGAGGCCGGAAACCGCTTCGCGCACGGCGACCGTCATGCCTTCGCGACCGTCCGGATTCATCATCACATAGGAGACGCGGCTCATCAGATCCTCGCCGAAGCGGATCTGCGGATTGGACGTGCCGGAAGATGCGGCGACTCGGCCCGACAGCAGCGACACCAGATGCATGGCTATGGTGGTCGAGCCGATGTCGCAGGCAAGGCCATAGGCTTCGTTCTTGAGGCCGGGCCACAACGCGATGACACGCGCGATGTCGCTGTCGGCGTCCTTGTGGATGGCGGCCGTCGCGGTCCAGTTGCCCTTGCGCAGGATGCCCTGCACCTGCGGCAGCAGATAGAAATCGAATTCGAGGTTCTTGAGGCCCCAGTCTTTCATCAGGGCGATCTTGAGCCGGTCGAGGTCGCCGAGCGGCTTGTGCATGTCGGGCTCCTCGATCTCGACATAGCACATGCGGATCGCCGTATCGCGGGCGATTACCCTGGTGTCGGCGTCCTTTCGGATGGTCTGGGCGTTGATGACCGTGTCCTGCGGCACGTCGATGACGAGGTCGCCGAGGATCTGCGCCGAGCAGGAGAGGCGGCGCCGCCCAGGCAGGCCGCGCACGCGCTCGTAGCGCTCTTCCTTGGCGCCCTTGGACGAGATGTGGTCGTTGGACGAGACGATCTTGTGCTTGGCGAAATTGCCTTCCTGCACCTCGATCTGGCAGCGCCCGCAAGTGGCGCGGCCGCCGCACACGCTTTCGACATAGACGCCGAGCTGGCGCGCCGCATCGAGCACGGGCGTTCCAACGGGGAACCGGCCGCGCTTGCCCGACGGCATGAACAGCACGAGCGGATCGGTGATGTTGGGCGGAGGGTTCATGCTGGCACGCGTCTCGATGGCAATTGTCGATGCCGTTTAACGGATCGTTTTACTGTTGGGTGGAAAGTCTGCTGGTCCAGGGGCCAACCATGTCGGATCTTCTGCTTTCCGCCGTCTTCACCGCGTTCACCATGGTGCGCGTGATCAAGGGCTCGTGGCTGCGCAATCCGCAATACCTCGCCACTGGGATCCTCGGTGCGATCGTCGGCGCGCTGCTGCTGCACGCGTTCTGGCCCGCCTATGACGATGATTTCATCGTCGGCGGCGTAACAGGCCTCTTCGGATCGTGGGCGGGAATGGCGCTGTTCGACGCCATATTGGGCATGGCCTGAACGCAAAGCAGAGCTGTCCGGCCGCATCCACGATGCGATCGGATCAGCGTTGTTTGCGGTGCGGCTCACGATTGCGCGCTTATCCCCTGGCCATGCGGGCTTCACGGCCGCCGCGACGACGGCCGCCATTGCCGCTGCCTTCGCCCGGCGCATTGACGGCCGTTGGAGCCGCAACGGCTTGACCGCCTTCAACCGGCTTATAATCCTTGTAGGTGCGGATCCAGTTGGTGCAGTTCTCGTCGGTGCCGTTGAGCACATTGGCGCCGCGCACGGCTTCCATTTCCTGCGGACGGACCGGGTTCATGATGGCGCTGGTCATGCCGGCGCCGATCACCATCGGGATGAAGGCGGCGTTGATGCCGTGGCGGTGCGGCAGGCCGAAGGAGATGTTGGAGAGGCCGCAAGTGGTATTGACCTTGAGCTCTTCGCGCAGCCGGCGCAGCAGCGCGAACACCTGGCGTCCGGCATCGCCCAGCGCACCGATCGGCATCACCAGCGGGTCGACGACGACGTCATGGGCGGGAATGCCGAAATCGGCGCAGCGCTGGACGATCTTCTTGGCGACGGCGAAGCGGACGTCCGGGTCCATCGAGATGCCGGTCTCGTCGTTGGAGATGGCGACGACCGGGACGTTGTATTTCTTGATCAGCGGCAGGATGGCCTCGAGCTTTTCTTCCTCGCCGGTGACGGAGTTGACCAGCGGGCGGCCCTTGGCGACCTTCAGCGCGGCCTCGATCGCGGCGGTCACCGAGCTATCGATTGACAGCGGCAGGTCGACCAGGCCCTGCACGATCTCCAGTGTCTGCACCAGAAGCGCCGGCTCGGTCGCATTGGGGTCGACGGCGGTGACGCCGGCATTGACGTCGAGCATGGTGGCGCCACAGGCGGCCTGCTCCAGCGCGTCCTTGATGACGGTCTCGAAGTTTCCGGCCACCATCTCGGCGGCGAGCTTCTTGCGGCCGGTCGGGTTGATGCGTTCGCCGATCACGCAGAAGGGCTGATCGAAGCCGATGACGATTTCTCGGGTCGCCGAGGCGACGATGGTGCGGGTCATGAAATCTCTCCGTCGGGATATAAAGAGTTCTTTATATCGTTATCTGATCTCGTTCAAGCGGATGGTGACTGCCACGCTGTCAATGCGCGGTCTTCACCATATCCACCTGGGTTTCGGTAATCTCGTCGTGCAGCAGGTGGTCGAGTCGGTCGGCGACCAGTTGGTCGTCGCGCCGGCGCTCCCGCTTCCAGGGCTGGCGGCCTTTCAGCACGCCGGATTCATCGACGATCTCGGCGACATATTCCTCCTGGCGGTAGGCCATCACATGGATGCCGGCGACGCCGGGGATTTCCTTCACCTCGTTGATGATGTCGATGCAGAGCTGCTTGCCTTCCTTCTTCTGGTCCTGCGCGCCTTCCAGCCGCTTGATCACCGCGTCGGGGATATGGATGCCCGGCACGTTGGAGCGGATCCACTTCGCCGTCTTGGCGGAAGCGAGCGGTCCGACACCGCAAAGCAGGAAGAGCTTTTCAGTGTGGCCGAGGTCGCGGGCCTTCTGCATGAAGGTTCTGAACATCGGCACGTCGAAGCAGTACTGCGTCTGTGCGAACTGCGCGCCGGCGGCGATCTTCTTGCCGAGATGGATCGGGCGGAAGTCGTAGGGCGGCGCGAAGGGGTTGACGGCGGCACCCAGGAAGACCTGCGGCGGCGTCGTCAGCTTGCGGCCGGACAGGAACTTGCCATTGTCGCGCATGATGCGGATGGTTTCGAGCAGCGACATGGAATCGAGGTCGAACACCGGCTTGGCGCCGGGCTGGTCGCCGGCCTGCACGCCGTCGCCGGTGAGGCACAGCATGTTGGCGACGCCCATGGCGGCGCCGCCCAGCACGTCGCCCTGGATGGCGATGCGGTTCTTGTCGCGGCAGGCGATCTGCATGATCGGCGCATAGCCCATGCGGGTGAGCAGCGCGCAGATGCCGACGGACGACATGTGACAATTGGCGCCCGAGGCATCGACGGCATTGATGGCATCGACCCAACCATCAAAAATCTTGGCGCGGTTGTAGACGTCTTCCGGATCGGCGCTGTCGGGTGGATTGAGCTCGGTCGTTACAGCAAACTCACCGCGGCGCAGCACGCGCTCCAGCCGGCCGCGCGATGTGTGGCCGGGCAGGGGCTCAAGCGGCAGGTGGATGCCGGCCGGGTTCTCGTCGACCTGGCGGGCGGTCATGCCGAAGCTCCGGGGTTCTGGGTCGTTTCACGCGCGGCGGCGGCCTGCGCGGTCACCCGCAGCCACGCCGAGGTTTCGCGCAGCGACTGATCGACCGGCTTCTGCACCGTGAGTATATTGTCGCCATGCACCATGTTGCGCGAGCCTTCCCAGGCCTTGACCCAGACGCAAGGCATGTCCGGCTCGACCTCGCAATTGCCGTTGGCGCGCACGCCGCCGCAAGGGCCGTTGCGCAGCTGCTTCGGGCAGTTCATCGGGCACGACATGCCGGTGGAGGAGAGCACGCACTGGCCGCACATGCGGCAGTCGAACATGAAGCCCTTGACGCGCTTCTCGACGAATTTCACCGGGGCTTCGACGCGGCCGTAGCCGATGCCCTTCCACAAAGGATGCAAGAGCAGGAAAATGTCGGCGAACCGGCTGTAGAACCATTCGAGCAATCGCGAATGCCGGATGGACCACAGGCGCACGGCGAAAGTGCGCTGGACGCGCCGCTGCGGCGACACGTCGGCAGGCTTGTAGTCGGATTTCGGCGCTGCCTTTTTGACCAAGGTGGCCTGGGTAACCGCCGGCTGCTTGTCAGACATTTTCTTTCCCGCCAGCCTTGACCAGAGCGACTAGCCGCTCGCGGTCATATTTCGCGTCGAGTTCCTGATAGGCCTTCTCGACCTCGGCCTCGATGTCGTCGCCGACTGGGATCGGGTCGGCCTTGCGCCATTCCGCCAGATAGTCGTCGGTGCCGCCGGCGCCGGTGCGCATGGCGCACATGTCGATCGCCTCGGTGAAACGCAGCGGCAGCTCGCGCTTGGCGTTCTGCCGGCCCTTCTTGACGATGACCTGGGCGGGGATGTCGCGCCAATAGACGACGATCAGATCGGCCATGAATTCTCACTCCTCGAGGTTGTCGAGCATTGCCGCATGCGCCGTTGGGCCGCTTGTTATGGGACGACGCGCGCGCCTTCAAAAGCGACGCTGGCGATGGCCCAAACGGAAGGGAGAAGTTCTTTGGTCGAGCATCCCCCTGTGTGCTGCACCGCTTGCTCTCGAAACTTGCCTTATTCGTAGCCGAAGCCGCTTTCCCTTAAGTCGGCGATACGCACGATCATGCTTCGTTTCGGATCGAATGGCAGGTCTACGAAATCGAAGCCGCGGTAGAAGTTTCTCACGGACTCATCAAGTGGGTGGGTAAGGACGCCAAAACAGCCGATCTCAGTGGAAAACCGAACCGCGGTCCTAAATGCGAAGAGGAGCAGTGAGCGTCCGCATCCGCGACCTTGAAAGCGGATATCCACGGCCAGCTGGCCGAGCAACACAATCGGAATGGGATCGGGGCGATTACGCTGTGCCGACTTCGGCAGATAGGCCCGCTCGATCTGGCCGGCGCTCAGCGCAACATAGGCAGCAATCGCGCCGCTCGCCAAATCGCAGATGACGCTGGTGCGCGATGCCCCATCCTGCTGGTTGCGCCAGGCATGGCGACGAAGCCAATTGTTGAGCGACTCGCGGCCGCAGTCGAAAGCATCTCTGTTGTCGTCAACCGCAAGCGGTCGAGGCGAGGTCAGTCCTGCCATACGGGCCGTGACGCTGCGAGCCTTTGCAAACCAGGCAGCTTTTTCGGCGCCGATGTCGCCCAAGCCTCGAACCGCTCCCAGTCGGCTGCGGGGATCGTCACGATACGCCCATCCAACACCTCCATTTCGGCAGCTTCAACAGCCTTACGGCGGATGAAGTCGCTAAGATTGGTGTTAGCCTGACTTGCGGCGGCTTCGAGTATTTCGCGTTCGTCCAGAGTGACGCGGACGCTAAGAGGAGCCATGTTCGACATCGTAATCTCGCTTTCTGTATGACAATAGCATACAAATCGCCAAGCTGACAATGTTACCAGACGCGCTTGGTCAGGCCGGTCCAGAGGTAGAACCAGATCGTCGGGTGGTACCACTGCTTCGACGGCAGGTCAGGGTCGATCGTTTCCAGTCTGCCGGCCAGCGCATTGCCGACCGCCTCGACACAGATATCGCGCGAAAATGCTGCCTGCCGCAGCGCGTAGCTGGCGATCGTGTCGCCGGTCGTGGGCTTGCCGCGCGCCTGCTTCAGCACGCCGCCAGTGTCGACGCCGGCATCGACCAGATGCACTGTGGTGCCGAAATTCCCTTGATCGCCGGAGGCCAGCGCCCAGTAGCCGCCATTCATGCCGCGATATTTTGGCGCGATGCCAGCGTGATAGTTGAGCACCGGGCAAGGCATCTTGGCCAGCGTATCCTTCGACAGCAGCCTGCAGCCGGCAAGCAGCACAACGCCAGGATCGATGCTCACGATCCCCTTCAGGCATTCTGGCCCGTTGGCTGAAGGGACATGGATGATCGCCTGGCCTTGCCTCGGCTCGGTTGCGAGCTTCTCCTCGGCGATCAGTCGCGCGGCATGACGGGCCAGGAAGCGCTTGCCGAGCCTGGTCAATACCATGGTGCCGAGCTGGCCGATGGCCGAGATCCAGCCCTGGCGCCGGGCGCGGCCCATGAGCAGGCGCTTTTTGGATTCAGGGGATTCGAGGATGACGCTGACAGGGCCGACGCGATCGGCAAGCGCATTGACGATGGCCCAGATATGCGGGCCACCTTCGGTGACGACCACGATCGGTCGCGTAATCGATTCCGACGCTGCCATGGCAAGCATCCGCTCTGAAGATCGGGCGCATGCTATGCGGACCGGGTTAATCCCTGGTGTCCCGGAGGCGTTTCAGCCGGCGTCGAAGGGCCGGTTCAGCGCTTCAATTCCATGATGTCGAGCTTCGATTCGTAATAGGGCGCGGGGAATTCGATCCGCCATTCGGTGGCGCTGTTGCGGAAGGCATAGCCGACCTGGTCGCTTTCGGGGCCGCTGCCATAGGGCTTGGCCTTGTCGTTATTGACCGAGAACGAGCCGAGATAGATGGCGCGCTTGTCGCCATCGTCGAAGAAACGGCCGGCGGTGCGCTGCGAGCCGCTGATCTTCGCAAGCCGCCAGCCGGAGCCGTCGTCGGTCACCTTGCACTTGAACCAGCCATAGATGACGAGCGGGCTGATGCCGCCCGCCTTGATGGTGCGGCACTTCCAGTTGCCGGTGAGATCCTTGTCGGAGAAGGCGACAAGTGGTTTGGCGAGCAGTTCATCCAACTGCTTGACCTCCGACGGATCGCCGGCCTTGGCCTGCTCGATGGCCGCCTTGCGCGTCTCGCCATATTTGTCCAATCGCGCCTTGTCGGCAGCCGTGATCAGCTTCTGCACTTCGCCATCGGCAAGGGCCGGCAAAGTGAGGGCGACGAGACCGAGGGCGGCAAGGAGCAGGCGAGGCATCATGAACATGTTTCCTCAAATCAATGGCTGGAACAAAGTTCTTTCTATCACTGGCGCACAACTTACCGGTTCGCCATCGCCTGTCATCCGTGCTTAACAGCGTGTGCTCGAAAAATGGCGGTTCGATCGATGCGGATCTTGCTCACGGGATCGTCCGGCTGGCTGGGCAGCGCGCTCGGACCGAGGCTCGAAGCGCTCGGCCATCACGTCGTCGGACTTGATCCGGTTCCCTCGGCGCGCACCCAAGTCGTCGGCTCGATCGCGGATCGCGATCTTGTCCTGAAGACTGTCCGCGAGAATCGCATCGAGGCCATTATTCACAGTGGGGCGCTGCACAAGCCGAACATCGAGCATCATGAGAATAGCGCCTTCGTCGCCACGAATGTGCAAGGCACGCTCAACCTGCTCGACGCGGCCGTGGCCTGCGGCGTGCAGCGCTTCCTCTTCACCTCGACGACCTCGCTGATGATCTCGCAGGCGATCCGCGCCGGTTTCCGGGGTGGCGCGCGCAAGGCGGCCTGGCTGACCGAAGAGATGTCGCCGGAGCCGCGCAACATCTATGGCGTGACGAAGCTTTCCGCCGAGCATCTCTGTCGCCTCTACCACATCGAGCATGGGCTGCCGGTGGTGGTGCTGCGCACCGCGCGCTTCTTTCCCGAGGCGGACGACATGGCACATGCCATCGAACAGTCCGATGCCAACACCAAGGCCAACGAATTGCTGTTCCGGCGGCTGACGGTGGAGGACGCGGCCGAGGCCCATGTGGCGGCCCTGGAGAAAGCGCCGAGCCTTGGCTTCGACGTCTTTATCATCTCGGCGCCGACGCCGTTCCGGCCGCAGGATTGCGTCGAGTTGATCGCCGATGCGCCGACGGTCGTCGCGCGCTATTTCCCGGACTGTTCGAGGCTCTATGCGAGGAAGGGCTGGACGATGTTCTCCTCGATCGACCGCGTCTACGATCCGTCGCGGGCGCGAGAGCGGCTCGGCTTCGTATGCAGAACGAGTTTTGCCGATGTGTTGAGGGCGCTGGAAGCGGAGGCGTGAAGACCGACCTTCAGGCGCCCTGTGCCGCCCGCGCCAGTTCGCTTGTCAAATCGCCATATCCCGTCGGCCGGCGCTCATAGGCGAGGCCGAGCATGACGGCGGCTTTCTCGGCGACCTTGTCGAGCTCCGGATCGTCGGTCTGGGCGAGATAGATCAGCTTCTCGTAATTACCGAAATAGTCCTTGATCAGTTCGGGATGCCTGTCGAGGCCGAGCGGCTTGATGAAGAAAGCCTCGAACTGGCGGCAGAGGAAGTCGGTCATATAAAACGACATCATGTCGTCGTCGGCGATCTTCGCGTAGGCGTCCATGCCCTGGTAGAAGGCAAAGCAATGCGGCCCGGCCATGCGCTCGACGCCGTGCTTCTCGATGACGCGATCGAGCAGGCCGCCGGTGCCGCAATCGGCATAGCCGACGAAAATACGGCTGTAGCCTTCCGTCTTGGCCTTCTCGATCGCCTTGTCCATCGCCGGAGCGATGCGGTCCGGATAGAAATGGAACTCGGCCGGCAGGCAGGTCAACTCGAGATGGTCGAGCTTTAGCTGTTGCTTGACGGCCAAAACTTCGCGCGCAATCATCCCGCAGGCGATGACGAGCAGCCTGTCCGTTTGATTCGATTTCGTTTTTTGCGTCTTGACCAAGTCGGGCCGGCTTTCGCTGCGGGGCTTAATATCTGTCGAGGGAGACACCGTCCATGAAACTGCTACGCATCGCGCCGATGGCCATCCTGGCCTGCGCGCTTGCCCTCACGGCCTGCGCGAACACCATCCGGGGCGTCGGCAAGGACGTCAAATCGACGGCAAGGGCGGTCAAAGACACTGTCAACTGATCGGCAGCCTCTCCCATCATCTGGGAACAAAAAAGCCGCGCTGCAAGGCGCGGCTTTTCTTGTCGATCCATCCTGATGCCTTGGGTCAGGCGGAAGCGCGAACGTTGTGCTTGCGCTTCATGTAGTCCTTGGCGGTCTCGACGGCCACCGCGGCATCGCGGCAATAGGCGTCGGCGCCGACGGCCTTGCCGAATTCCTCATTGAGCGGCGCGCCGCCGACCAGCACGACATAATCGTCGCGGATACCCTTTTCCTTCATCGTATCGATGACGACCTTCATATAGGGCATGGTAGTGGTGAGCAGGGCCGACATGCCGATGATGTCGGGCTGGTGCTGCTCGATCGCGTCCAGGTATTTCTCGACGGCGTTGTTGATGCCGAGATCGATGACATCGAAGCCGGCACCCTCCATCATCATGCCGACGAGGTTCTTGCCGATGTCGTGGATGTCGCCCTTGACGGTGCCGATCACCATCTTGCCCTGTTTCGGCGCGCCGGTGGCGGCGAGCAGCGGACGCAGGATGAACATGCCGGCCTTCATGGCGTTGGCCGAGAGCAGCACTTCCGGCACGAACAGGATGCCGTCGCGGAAATCCTCGCCGACGATACGCATGCCTTCGACCAGTGCCTCGGTCAGCACCTTGTAGGGCGCCCAGCCGCGCTCGAGCAGGATTCGCGTGCCTTCCTCGATCTCTTCCTTCAGCCCATCATAAAGATCGTCGTGCATCTGCTGCACGAGCTCGTCGTCGGAAAGCTCGGAAAGGATGATCTCGTCGTCGGACATTTCTCTCGGGCTCCTTGCTGCTCGGAATGACTGCGGCAGCCTAAAAATCGATGCGCCAATACCTAACCCGCGAGGGCAGGGCATCCATAGCTGATTTGCGACTTCCCGCAAAAGGAAAGCGACTGAAAAATTGGCGCTTTTCTTGTCGATTTTGCGACAGGCGTTGGCGCTGGCTGGCCGTTTCCAATAGGGTGCATGGCTACGATCCGGGCAAGAAGCGGCAGCGATGGGCCGCAGGCCAGTTCAGGCCAGATTTATAGGAAGAACGATCATGAGCGATAACGCGGCAGTCGAGCAGGAAGCGTCGGGCGGACGGCGCGGACGCGGCGCCAGCGGCGGCGCGGCGGCACGCCGGGCTGCCCGTTCGGGCGGCGGTCCGGGCACGCAGCTCACCTACATCAAGCGCAAGATCAACGTCTACGAGGTCCTCAACGAGGAAGGCCTGGCGTTGATCGAGAAGAACACCGACACGGTGCTGGAAGAAATCGGCATCATCTTTCGCGACGACGCCGAAGCGCTGGCGCTGTGGAAAGAAGCGGGTGCCGACGTCAAGGGCGAGCGCGTGCACTTCCCCAAGGGCCTCTGCCGCTCGCTGCTGAAGACCGCGCCTTCGATCTACACCCAGCATGCGCGCAACCCGGAGCGCTCGGTGCAGATCGGCGGCAATGCGACGGTGTTCGCGCCGGTCTACGGTCCGCCTTTCGTGCGCGACCTCGACGGCAACCGCCGCTATGCGACGATCGAGGATTTCCAGAATTTCGTGAAGCTCGCCTATATGGCGCCGTCGATCCACCATTCGGGGGGCACGGTGTGCGAGCCGGTCGACGTGCCGGTCAACAAGCGCCATCTCGACATGATCTACGCGCACATCCGTTATTCGGACAAACCGTTCATGGGCTCGGTGACGGCGCCGGAACGGGCCGAGGACACGGTGGCGATGGCCAAGCTCGTGTTCGGCGACGACTTCGTCGAGAACAATACGGTGCTGACCAGCCTGATCAACGCCAACTCGCCGATGGTGTTCGACGAGACCATGCTCGGCGCCCTGAAAGTCTATTCGCGCCACAACCAGGCCTGCATCGTCACGCCCTTCATCCTGGCCGGCGCGATGAGCCCGGTGACGGTTGCCGGCACGCTGACGCAGGTGCTCGCCGAGGTGCTCGCCGGCGCTTCGTTCACCCAGCTGATCAGGCCCGGCGCGCCGGTGCTGTTCGGCACCTTCGCCTCCTCGATCTCGATGCAGTCCGGCGCGCCGACCTTCGGCACGCCGGAGCCGTCGCTGGTGTCCTATGGCGCGGCGCAGCTCGCGCGCCGGCTCGGCTTGCCGTTCCGCACCGGCGGCTCGCTCTGCGCCTCGAAGGTCCCGGACGCGCAGGCAGCCTATGAGAGCGCCAACACGCTCAACTCGACGATCCTTGCCGGCACCAATTTCGTGCTGCATTCGGCCGGCTGGCTCGAGGGTGGTCTCGCCTCCTGCTATGAAAAATTCATGATGGATATCGACCAGCTCGGCATGCAGCAGAAGTTTGCCGAGGGCGTCGACCTGTCGGAAAACGGCCAGGCGATGGACGCGATCCGCCAGGTCGGTCCGGGCAGCCATTATCTCGGCTGCGACCACACGCAGGCGAATTTCCAGACGGCCTTCTACCGCTCCAACATCGCCGACAACAATTCCTACGAGCAGTGGCTGGCCGAAGGCGAGAAGACCGCGCCGCAGCGCGCCAACGAGCTTGCCCGCCGCTGGCTGGAAAGCTACGAGGCGCCGCATCTGGATCCGGCCATCGACGAGGCGCTGAAGGACTTCATCGCCAAGAAGAAGGGCTCGATGGCCGACGCCTTCACCTGAAAGGAGCCCGAGTCAGGCCGGGCTAAAGTGGCCGACATCATCCATAAGGAAGTCTGGCGGAGCGCGTTCTCCGACCCGGACCGGAAGGGATGACTTTTTCCCGCGGCACGGTCGAGGAGATTGCGGCCGTGCTCGCGGCCAGTGGCCTGATCCTTCGCGGCGGTTTCAGCTTTGGCGATGATGCGGTTGCACCGGCCGGACCTTCTGGCGCTCCGGCCAAATCGATGCTTTTGGTCGGGCAAGCAGGCGCGGCGCCATGGCCGTATTTTCAGCGCTGGCTGGAACAGCAGGCGAGGGACATCGCCAATCCGCTCGACACTTGGTCGCGCGAGGTGATCGGCTCGGTCGCGCAAGGCTGCGGCGCCCGCGCTGTTTCGCCTTCAGACCGGCCCTATCTGCCGTTCCAGCAATGGGCGATGCGGGCCGAAGGGTTGAAACCGTCGCCGCTCGGCGTTCTGATGCACCCGCAATATGGGCTATGGCATGCCTATCGCGGCGCATTGCTGTTCGAGGACGAGATTTCTTTTCCCGAACCTCATGCAGCGATTCATCTCTGCGACATATGTGTCGAAAAACCCTGCCTGAAATCCTGTCCGGTCGACGCCTATTCCGGGCAGGGCTTTGCCCATGAAGCCTGTCTCGACCATGTTCGCGGCTCCCGCGGCGAGCCCTGCCGGGTGGGCGGCTGCCTCGACCGCAACGCCTGCCCCTATGGCACAAGCTATCGCTATCCGCCGGAGGTGCAGGCCTTTCATATGGCGGCCTTCGCGCGGCTCTAGGAGGCAGGCCGGCCGCACGAAATCTTGAACGGCCTGGTCCGGGAATGGCTTGCCGGAACGGCGCGTGCCGATATCTAACGCGCGACAGGCAACGGAGAGCATCATGACTGGAAAGCAGATCGAGTTCGAAACCAGGGACGGCAAGGCAAAGGCTGGCCTTTTTCGACCGTCCACCAAGGCCAGCGCCGGCGTCATCCTTTATATGGACGCCTTCGGGCCGCGCCCGGCGCTTGATGAGATGGCCGAGCGGCTCGCCGGTCACGGCTATGCCGTGCTGGTGCCCGATCTTTTTTACCGCAACGCGCCCTACGGTCCGTTCGACACCAAGACCGCCTTCACGGCGGAGGAAACCAAGACCAAGCTGATGGCGCTGGTTACCGGCACCACGCAGGAAATGACCATCCGCGACAATGCCGCCTTCCTCGATGCGCTCGCCGCCGAAGGGGTCGATGGGCCGATCGGCGTTGTCGGCTACTGCATGGGCGGCGCGCGGGCGCTGAACGCGGCGGCGAGCTATCCGGACCGGATCGTTGCCGCGGCAAGCTTCCATGGCGGCAATCTCGCCAACGATGCGCCCGACAGCCCGCACCGCAAGGCGGCTTCGATCAAGGCTCGCGTCTATGTCGGCGTCGCCGGCATCGACCGCAGCTTCCCGCCGGAGCAGTCGGCGCGGCTGGCGGAGGCGTTGCGCGTGGCCGAAGTCGACCATGTCATCGAGAATTATGTCGGCGTCGGCCATGGCTGGTGCATCAGGGACCATAGCGTCTATGACGAGGCGGGTGCCGAGCGCCATTGGAAGCGGCTGACGACGTTTTTCAAAGAGACATTGGGGTAAGCGATCTTCTGGCCTATGGCCGCGCTGCCCGTCATCCGTCACTTCGTGACACCTTCTCCCCGTAAACGGGGTGAAGGAATATTTGCGCAAAAAAATCTTTTCATCGCCCCAAGGATTGGCCATTAGCCTTCGTCCAACAGGCAAATGATGGCGATGATGCTGGACGACAGCGAAGCCTCCGATGCCGAACTGATCGGGCGGGCGAGGGGCGGAGACAGGGGGGCTTTCGGCAAATTGCTCGAAAGGCACTATGGCTTCGTCTATCGCGCCGCCTATCGCTGGTGCGGCAGGAAAGCCGATGCCGAGGACATAGCCCAGGACGTCTGCGTGCGGCTCGGTCGCGCGATCCGCGACTATCAGGGCAGCGGCGCCTTCACGACATGGCTCTATGCCATGACGCTGAACGCGGCGCGCGACATGATGCGCAAGCGCGCCCGCGACACCGCCAAGACCGATGCCTACGGCGCCTATGCGTCGATTGCCGGCGAAGCACCGGCTGAGGCCGACGATCCAACCGAGGCGCTGTGGGCGGCGGTGCGGATGCTGCCAGACAAGCAGCGCGAAGCGGTTCTGCTGGTCTATGGCGAAGGTCTCAACCACGCTGCGGCGGCGGAGGTGATGGCGATCTCGGAGGCGACGGTTTCCTGGCACATCCATGAAGCGAAGAAACGGCTGAAAGTGCTGATGCGTTCAGCCGGGGAAGTGTGACCATGGTCGACGACAACGAACTCGAAAGGCTGCGCGACATCGCGGTACCGGCGCCGGGCGGCGTGGCGAAGGCGCGCGCGTTCGCCGCCGCGATGCAGGCTTTCGACTTGGACGAAAGAATTTCGGCTGTCCCCCAAGGAACGCCCGCAGGCCTTCGTCTCACGGAGCGAGCAAGAATGCTCTGGAGAGACATCATGCAACGGAAACTCATTGCCACGCCGGCCATCACCGCGCTGGTCGCGCTGCCTATTGCCGGCTATGCCGCTTTCGAGATGCTGAAGGAACAGCCGCGGGGCATCGGCGGCAACGGCACCGTGACCGAGACGGTGGCAGACAAGCCGGTGGCGCAGAAGCCGGAACAGCCTGCGGTCAACGAGCCGCTGGCAGCGGCGCCCGCCAAGGAAAAGAAGACCGACGCGGACACCGGGACCCGGGCCAATTCACAAGCGGAGCCCGCGGCGCCGAAGCCGGCGACAGAGGTCGACACCCTGTTCAGGCAGGAGGCGACGCCAGCGGCCAAGCGCGCCTTGCAGGCTACGCCGGCGGAGAGCGGCCAACTCGCGGCCGGCGGTAAGGACGGATCGTCCGACAGGGTAATCATGTCCATGACGCCGCCGCCTGGCGTCGACGAGGCTGAGCGGGCCGACCAAGCGCCGGCGGGCGCCGCGACCACCATGCCGCAGTCTCCCCCCGCAATGGCCGATTCTAAGCTGATGGTGCAGCCCGCGCCCATGCCGGCCGACCAGATGCAGCCGCAGGAGGAAAACCGCGATCGCATCGAAACCTTCAAGACCAATCCGGTGCATGAAACAGCCCAGGATCCGGTCTCGACCTTCTCGATCGATGTCGATACGGCCTCCTATTCCTTCGTGCGACGCTCGCTGAAGGAAGGCGCTCTGCCCGACCCGGACACGGTCCGCGTCGAGGAGATGGTCAACTACTTCCCCTATGACTGGAAGGGGCCGGAATCGGCCTCAACGCCGTTCAACTCGACCGTCACCGTCATGCCGACGCCGTGGAACGAGCACACCAAGCTCATGCATGTCGCGATCAAGGGTTTCGACGTGAAGCCGGCCGAGCAGCCGAAGGCCAATCTGGTCTTCCTGATCGACGTGTCGGGGTCGATGGACGAGCCGGACAAGCTGCCGCTGCTCAAATCCGCCTTCCGCTTGCTGGTGAGCAAGCTGAAGCCCGACGACACCGTTTCGATCGTCACCTATGCCGGCAATGCCGGCACGGTGCTGATGCCGACCAAGGCGGCCGAAAAGCAGAAGATCCTTGCTGCAATTGACAATCTGGCGCCCGGCGGCTCGACGGCCGGCGAGGAAGGCATCCGCGAGGCCTACAAGCTTGCCCAGCAATCCTTCGTCAAGGACGGCGTCAACCGGGTGATGCTGGCCACAGACGGCGATTTCAATGTCGGCCAGACCGATGACGACGACCTCAAACGGCTGATCGAGAAGGAGCGCAAGACCGGCGTGTTCCTGTCGGTGTTCGGCTTCGGCCGCGGCAATTTGAACGACCAGATGATGCAGACCATCGCCCAGAACGGCAACGGCACGGCAGCCTATATCGACACGCTGGCCGAAGCCGAGAAGGTGCTGGTCGAGGATGCCTCGTCGACGCTGTTCACCATCGCCAAGGACGTCAAGATCCAGGTCGAGTTCAACCCGGCCAAGGTGTCGGAATACCGTCTTGTCGGTTATGAGACCCGGGCTTTGAAACGCGAGGATTTCAACAACGACCGCGTCGATGCCGGCGATATCGGCTCGGGCCATTCGGTGACGGCTGTCTACGAGATCACGCCGAAAGGCAGCGGCGGCGAGCAGGTCGACCCGCTGCGCTACGGCCAGGCCAAGGTCGACAATGGCGGCATCGCAAATGCCGACGAATATGCCTTCGTCAAGATCCGCTATAAGCTGCCTAACGAGAATGTCTCGAAGCTCATCACCACGCCGGTGACCGCCGCCAACGAGGTCTCGTCCTTCGACGCGGCCGGCGCCGACCAGCGTTTCTCGGTCGCGGTCGCGGCTTTCGGGCAGAAGCTGCGCGACGAGGATCAGACGGCGAATTTCGGCTACGACCGGATCGCGGAGATCGCCAATGCCGCGCGCGGCGCCGATCCGTTCGGCTACAGGGCGGAGTTCCTGTCGCTGGTGCGCCTGGCCTCATCGCTGGACGGCAACAAGTAGGCCATTGCGGATTGAAGGAAGGCCCGGCGGGAGAAAATCCCGCCGGCCTTCTTTGCGATCGTTAAACTGCGCTGCTTTTCCGGAACCTCGCCGCAACGAGCTTCTGTTAGTCAATGCTGATAGAGATTTGAGGAATCAGCAGTGCATATCACGACAATCGGGAACGCGAACTCGACGGCGGTCAATGCCCCGGTGCGCGGACCGTCCGCTCCTTCAGCGGAATCCGCGCGCATCAGGAACGATGTCGACGCGGCGCGCAACACAGCGCTTTCGGCCCTCAACAACGACCGTTTTCGCGTGATGCTGGAACAGATCAGCGACCCCGGCGCATCTGGCGCCCTGATGATGATGGGCGCCGACAATCAGGGCAGTGCCGGCACCGATCTCAATACCGCGCTGTCGCGCTACGCCGAAAACAGCAAGTAGAAACCGTATCAGGCGCGGCTGCGCCGGCGCTCGCGGCGGGCTTCGCTGGTCTCGGCGGTGTTTGCCGTCGCCACCTTGTTGCGCATCGGGCCGATGCGCTCGACGATCGTCTCGACGGTCGGGCGGGTCGACTTGGTGTGCGCGTCCAGCGCCTTGCGCATGGCGGCAAGGTGCGCGAACGAGGTGCCGCAGCAGCCGCCGACAATCCTGGCGCCGGCATCGACCGCCAGCCGCACATAATCGGACATCAGCTCCGGCGTGCCGGAATAATATATCTCCGCGCCGCGGAATTCCGGAATGCCGCAATTGCCCTTGACGATCACGGTCGCGTCCGGCTTCGCCTCGGTCATGTCGAGCAGCGAAGCCAGGATATCGGAAGCGCCGACCCCGCAATTGGCGCCGACACCGAGAGGGGCCTGCGACAGGCCATCGGCAACGGCGTGGATATCCTTCGGCAGCAGGCCCATCATGGTGCGGCCGGCCGTGTCGAAGGAACCGGTATAGGTATAGGGCAGGCCGACACGGATGGCGGCTTGCGCCGCGGCGCGGATCTCGTCCGGCGCCGACATGGTCTCGATCCAGGCGACTTCGGCGCCGCCGGCCTTCAAGCCCTCGATCTGTTCGGCGAAGGCCTCGACCGCATCGTCGTAAGTCATGGCGCCGAGCGGCACCAGCAATTCGCCGGTCGGGCCGACGGAGCCGGCGACGATTACCTTGCGGCCGGCCTTGTCGGCGACGGAGCGGGCAATCTCGGCGGCGCGCTTGTTCAGCTCGTGGACGCGGTCCTGCGCATGATGCAGTTTGAGCCGGTGGCGGGTGCCGCCGAAGGAATTGGTCAGGATGATATCGGCGCCGGCATCGACGAAATTCTGATGCAGGCTGGCGATCGTCTCGGGCGAAGTCTCATTGAGCAGCTCGGGCGCCTCGCCGGCCTCGAGACCCATCGCGAACAGATTGGTGCCGGTGGCGCCGTCGGCCAGGAGCACGCCCTTTTCGGCAAGCAGGGCGTCAATCGGGTTGGTCGCGGTCATGACTTTGACTTTCGTGTTCGAATTCAAATAACGATATAAAGAAGTCTTTATGTCTAGTCAACGAGCTTGCGACCGCGAAGGCCTTACGAAGCCGGAGTGATCTCGACCTCGATCTCGGTGCAGGCATCGCCGTTGGTCGGGTGATGATCGACCGAGCAGGCGGTGACGACAAGCAGGAGGTCCTGTTCGGCGCGCAGCGTCACGTAGCCGCCCGGCGGATTGATCGATGCCTCGACCACCAAAGTCCCGTCAGGCTGCGGCATGGAGTTCTGGAAGAGATCGACCGGGTCGGGCGCGAAGGGCAGTTCGATGCCTTCCGCGCCGAGCGCCTTCATCAGATTGTCGCGGCAGTTCGGATGGTTGGGCAGGCCGGCCCGTTCGTAGAGCGCGCTGTCGCAGGCCGGGTAGAGCATGTCGTGCGGTCCAGGCGAGGCGTCCTCGATCAGCGTCAGCACGATCTTGCCCGCGGCGCTGTAGAAATGGTCGCCGGGTTTCGGAAACAGCCGCTCGGTGATGTCGCGGGTCTGCGAGGTGCTCAGCCAGTCGAGCCTGCCTTCGGTCGAGAAGGCCCAGAGGTCCGAAACCTGCTGGCCCTTGGGATCGACGATGCGGATCAGATCGCCGCGCCTGACGCGCATGGAACGGCCCGACTGAGGAGGAACAACGATGTGACGCGGTGCTTGCATGGGTTTCCCGAAACGATGAGCGGCGGCCGGCCTAAAGCCGATCGCCAAGATGGCGCCGATGGAGCCGATTAGACAGAGCCTGACGGGAAGGACATCGCGGCCAGCTTCTGCGCAAAACTCGCCGCCTCATGCGCGTTGATGTCGGCAGCCCGGATCAGGTTGTCGAAATGGCTGGTGAGCGTGCGGACCGGCTGGGTGGCGTTCAACACCAGGTACATGTCGCCGACATAGATAGCGGCGCGATAGGGACCGAAGATCGTATAGGGGATCGAATAGCGCATGCGGCCGTCATAGAGAAACAGCCGGAAAGTCGGGTAAAGGTCGTCGAGCAGCGTTGCCATGTGCAGCAGTTGCTTGCGCCGTTCGGCCTCCGGGAAACGGTCCCAGACACCGAGACCGCGCGCGAAAATCTCCAGCGTATGGCGCGGCATGCAGACCTCCATATCGGTCTCCGGCCGCCTTGTGTAGTCGATGCGGTACTGCGTCTCGCCGGCTTGCGCCTCACGGCTCTTGTTGGTGATGCCGGCCTCGTATTCCACCAGTGCCTCGGTGCGCAGAAGGTCGGGAATGCCGGCGGGCACGTAGCGGATCTTCGTGCCGGCGGCCTCGGCATGCCATTTGGCCAAAAGCGTGCGATCGAAGCCGTCGGGCGCCTCCTCGATCTCCAGGCTTTCTCTTATTTCGCCGGTGACGCCTTCGTCCTGGCTCAGGCCAAGCAGCCAGTCGAGCGACACCTTGAACTCGGCGGCGATGTTGAGGAGGGTCTCGGCGCGGGGCAGGCGGGTCGAGGCGCCGGACAGCAGTTGCGACAGCGCCGAACGGTCGATCCCGACCGCTGTCGCGAAGGCCGACTGGTTCAAGTCGGACCGTGTCAAGAGCAATTTCAGGCGCTCTCGAAAGGTCGTCGACAGATCGCGCTTGTCCACCACGCTGCTCCTGCTTCGGAGAGGAAAAATTTGCGCCGGAGCGTGGCTCAGGCGGAAATGAATCCCCATATTTGTTTACAATGTATAACATATGCAGCCAGAAATGCGCATTCGCAACAGTTTGTGCGCATTGTCGCGTTGATGTAACGGCAGGCTCCTGACACAATGTTGTCAGGAATCGAGTTGGTTCCGGCGACTGGAGGGCAGTGGTCGATAGCATGGCAAGAAGCATGAATACCGGCATGAACAAGAGACGCAGCAGCGCACCGGCGGTCGAATGGCCGACAGTCTTCCTCACACTCTTCTGCTACGGCGCGTGGCTCGCCATCGGCTTCCTTCTGTGGCCATCCCATCCGCTTTTGGCGCTTGCCGTCCTGCCGTTTATCCTGGCTCTGCAATCGTCGATCATGCACGAAGCGCTGCACGGTCATCCGACCCGCAACGCCAGGATCAATGAAGCCTGCGTCTTCCTGCCGATCGGCATGGTGTGGCCGTTCCGCCGCTTCAAGACCATCCACCTTCGCCATCATGCGGACGAGCGCCTGACCGATCCGCTCGACGATCCTGAGAGCTATTACCAGGCGCTTTGGATGCATGACGAGCTGCCGCCGACAATGAAGCTTCTGCTCAAGATCAACAACACCATGATCGGCCGCTTCGTTCTCGGTCCCTGGTTGTCCTCGGTCGGTTTCTTCATCGACGACGCCAAGCAGATCCTCGCCGGCGACAAGGCGATCCGCAAGGCTTGGCTGCTGCATGCCATCGGTCTCGCGGTTGTGGTGCCGATCGTCACGTTTGGCTTCGGCATTCCGCTGTGGCTCTATATCCTGGTGCCGGTGTGGCTCGGCCAGTCGCTGATCTCGATCCGCACCTATGCCGAGCACCAGTGGTCGGAGCATCCGGAAGGGCGCACGGTGATCGTGGAGCGTTCGCCGCTCTCCTTCCTGTTCCTGAACAACAACCTGCATTTCGTTCATCACAAGAGCCCGACCATTGCCTGGTATAGGTTGCCGAAGCTGTTTCGCGAGCGCCGCGAAGAGTGGCTGCGGATGAACAACGGTTACGCCTATCCGAACTATTTCGCGATGCTGAAAGCCCACGCCTTCAAGGCCAAGGAGCCGATCGTCCACCCAGTGCTGCGGCGCGCGCCGGAGCCCGGTCGCGCCTTCAAGCCGCGGGTCAGGGCGCGCAACGTCAATGGGCTCGGCACGGCGCCGGTTCCGGCGGAGCCGCCGAAAGAGTAGTTTCGACTTTCCGCGACCGCTTTTTTCGCGGCGGAACGCAGGCGCCGAAGATCGCCTGTCTTTGAAAGCCATTCGACATGAGCAAGTACGTTGCGGCCCTGCCGATGTATGACTGGCCCGAGGCGCGTGGCGAAGTCGACGCGCAATGGGCGCGGCTCCGCGATGCCTTCCGGCAAAGGGGCATCGATGCGCCGGAGGTGGTCGTGCGCAGCAATCGCGAACTGCCGCCGGTGCCTGGCGGCATTCGCGATGACACCGGCAAGCCGATCACGCCCGATCCGGCGACGCTACCCCCGGACGAGTTCGATTTTCACCAGCTCTGGCTGAGCCCGGCGCTGCTCTTCGGGCAAACATGCTGGGGGCCAATGGAGCTCGGCCTCGCCCCGCATGTGCAGGTGATTGCCCAGCCAAGCTACGATGCGTTCGAGGGCGGGCAGGGCGAGCTTTATTCCAGCGCGTTGGTGATGGCCGCGGACGGCGGACCGTCAGTCGTCTCGCCGGCGGATGGCAAGGCTGTCATCCCGCTCGATCTCATTCGCGGCAAACGCCTCACCTTCAACAATCCGGACTCGATGTCCGGGCTGATCGGGCTGACGCGCGACCTGCAAGCCATGGACAAAAGCCTGGACATCTTCGCCTCACGCAGCGAAAGCGGCGGCCACCGGTCGTCGATCGTGGCGGTCGCGGAAGGCAGGGCCGATATCGCGGCCATCGACTGCGAAAGCTGGGCGTTGGCGCGGCGTTTCGAGC
The DNA here is from genome assembly GCF_006440815.1 of Mesorhizobium sp. B2-8-3. Lineage (NCBI taxonomy): Bacteria > Pseudomonadati > Pseudomonadota > Alphaproteobacteria > Hyphomicrobiales > Phyllobacteriaceae > Mesorhizobium > Mesorhizobium sp. B2-8-3. The sequence continues at coordinate 265,978 of NZ_VFTW01000005.1, read as the reverse complement.
CGGCGGCGAAAGGCGTGAAGGTGGTCGGCTGGACGGGGCGGCGCAAGGGGCTGCCCTACATCACCGCCAGAACGACGCCGGAAAAAATCGTTGCCGCGATGCGCGACGCCGTCGCGACCATCGAAAGCGGATCAGAGCAGCCGCTCGTCCAGCGGGTAGGCTGACAGTTTCTCATTGCCGCTCTCGGTGATCAGGATCTGCTCCTCGATCTTGACGCCTTCGCGTCCGCCAAGCCTGCCGATATAGCTTTCGACGCACAGCACCATGCCGGATTCGAGCAGGCCGTCCGGCGTGTCGCCCGTCCAGTCGCCGGCATGCGGCAGCGTCGGATATTCGTCGGCCAGGCCGACGCCGTGATAGAGCACGCCGTAGCGCGTCGGATAGCAGTCGGCCGGCGGCACCGCCGAGCGCTCGACGAGATCGCGGAAGGAGATGCCCGGCCGCATCAGGTCGGTGTTATAGGCGATCTGGCCGGCGGCGATGCGGAACAGATCGCGCTGCTCGTTCGACGGCTGCCTGTCGCCGCAGAGCCATGTGCGCGAAAGATCGGCGCAGAAGCCGTAAGGACCGATCAGGTCCGTGTCGAAGGCGACGAGGTCGCCATCCTCGACGATGCGCGAGGAGCATTCCTGAAACCAGGGATTGGTGCGCGGTCCCGAGGACAAAAGACGCGTTTCGATCCATTCGCCGCCGCGTGCGATGTTGCCTCGATGCAGCTCCGCCCATAACTCGTTTTCGGAGATGCCCGGCTTCAGCGCCACTTGCATCTCGCTCATCGCCGCCTCGCAGGCGACGATCGAGCGGCGCATGGCGAGGATCTCGTCCGGCGATTTGATGAGCCTCGCATTCTCCATCACCGCCTCGCCGTTGCCGACGGAAATCCCACGACGGGCGAGTTCTTCCACGCCTTCGGGATTGATGTGGTCGACGGCGATGCGGCGGTTGCCGCCGCCATGCTCGGCAACGAGTTCGGCGATGCCCGCGCCCCAACGCCGGACCTTCTGCTCGGTAAGCTCGCCGCTGTAGAGATATATCCACGACACGGCCGGGCGCACCTCGTCGACGACACCCGAATGGTCGGACAGATGCTCGCAGGAGAAATAGTCGAACAGCACCACCGGCCCTTCGGTGGCGACGAAACAATGGCGTGTCGGGTTGTGCGCGACCCAGAGCTGCATGTTGGTCGAGTCCGTCGCGTAGCGGATGTTGACCGGGTCGTAGAGCAGGGCGCCGGCATAGTCGCGGCGCTTCAGCTCGGCGCGAATGCGGTCCAGCCGGTATCTGCGCATGGCGGGCAGATCGGGCGCTGCGATGCCTGCCGCGACCCATTCCGCCTCAGCTGTCTCGCCATAGCCCAGCACATGCTGGTTGAGTGACGCTGCCTTCTCGCGCGAGGCCTCGCGCAGCGCTTCGACCGAGCCTGGTTCGAAGGGCATGATCTTGCGGTGGCGGCCGAAGCGTTGCGTGTCCATTCGTTCCCCTGAAACTTACTGCGCGGCTTTCTTGTGCAGTTTGGTGATTGTGACCTTGCGCGGCGGGAAGCCGAGTGCCTGCGGCACTTCAATAGTGCGGTGGACGGTGTCCATCGCGTAGCCGGCCCTCGCCAGCTCTTCGAAGACGTCCGAGGACGATTCCCTGTCATCGGTCAGGACAAGCACCGCCGGTTCGCTGATCGATCTGGCGAAGTCCGGCGTCTCGTCGTCGAGCGCGATGAGACCGGCATCGACCAGGCGCAGATTGCCGACCCAGAACCAGCTCGAGACCACGGTCTTGACCGGCCCGTCGGCATTGATCTGATCGTAGAGCGACCGGTAATCCATGCGCACGATACCGCCGCGGCTATCGCCGCCATGCAGGTGCATGTACCAGCTCAGCGGCAGCACGAGGATGGCAAGCACTGCGCCGACGAAGACGATGGTGGCTTGGGTCTTTCGGCCCCTCTGGCCCATGGCGTCGAAGCGCATGGCAAGGGCCGCGGGCAAGAGGATAAAGACGGGAAGCATCCAGCGGTCGCGAAACTGCGTGATGCCAGCCGCCAACACGACTGTGACCATGACCACAAGACCAAGGACGATCGCCCGCCACAAGAGCTTTTCCGGCCACCTTACCGGCTGAGGCGGCTCCGTCCGTTTTCTTATCGCCAGGGCGTAGGCGACGGTGAAGATCGCAACCGGCAGTCCAGCGAAATTGACGATCGCGTTGACCAGTCTGCGGATGCCGAGAAATGCCGTTTTCGCAACGCTGCCGCCCTCGGCCACGCCCAGGCCCCCTTGATGCGAGAGCAGATCCTCCAGATGCGTGAGGCTCCAATAAAGCGTCGGCAGGCAGGCCAGGACCGCCACCGCCACGCTGATCAGGAAACGGCGGTCGAGGATCGCTGCGCGCGTTTCGCGAACCGAAAGAGTCGCCAGGAACAAGGCGGCAAGGAAGATGACGATGTTGTATTTCGACAGCATCGCGGCCGCCGCCGCCAGGCCCAACAACGCATAGGCGATGGCCGATCGCCGCTTCTCAACCTCGGCCAGCGCCAGAAGCAGCACCGAGGTGAAACAGAATATGGCGACCGAATGGGTGAGGGCGTGCTGCATCTCCCAGAAGATCTGGGGAAACAGAAGCAGCCCGAACATGCCGGCCGCAGCGGCGCGGTTCGAGTAGCCGAGGCGGCGTATGGCGGTGAAATAGGCGGCCAGCCCCGCGGCCAGCAGGCCGTATTTGACGATCTTGAGGGCAAGGACGCTGGTTCCGACCACCGAGGCAGCGAGCATCGCCAGCCAAGTGTACAAAGGCGGCTGCGAACTGCCGTAGCCGGCAGCCAGGAACCGCATTTCCATCAACTGCTCGGAATCGTCGACGCCGACACCCGTGCCCGCAACATGGGACAACAAGGCCATCACGACGATCTGGGTCAGGCAGTAGAGGAGGACCGAGGCGACTGCGGCGCTGAATGGACCAACCCGTTCATCGCACAGCCAATCGGTCCATTTCTCTAGCTGCCGCAAGGGGGTGGTCTTCTCATGCTGATGCGCCGGTAGCGGGCTCGGACCATGCCATAGCAACCGACGCAATCCAACAATTCGTAGGCTTCAGGTCCGCATCTTCTCGCCGCTCGGGTCGAAAGGCGGCTCGACATTGATGCGGGCCGGGCGGCGGTGGCCGAGGATTTCGATCTCGAACAGGCCGGCGCTCTCGTCCTCGGCAAGGGCCGCGGGGACATAGCCCTGCGCCATCGACTTCTGGACGTAATGCGCATAGCCGCCCGACGTGACCCAGCCGACGACGCGCCAGTCTCCGTCGACGATGCCGCGCACGGCGGAAGCGCCTTCCGCGGCTTTCGAGCCACGCACTTCCTTGCCGGATGTGTCGAAGCGCGGCGCGCCATAGCCATGCGGCTTCTCGACCGTGCCGTAATCCTTGCCGACCTTGGCCCAGATCGGCTCGTCGCCCATCACGTCGGCATCCGCCGCGTCGACGATGAAGGAGACCCGGCGCAGCTTCGGACCCTCGGCATGCTCCTTCGCTGACGCCTCGCGACCGATGAAGTCGTTCTTCTCGAGCTTGATGAAGCGGTCCATCGAGCCTTCGAACGGCCCGTAGATCGGGCGCAACTCGCGGAACCAGGTCGGGAAGTTCTTTTCCAGGCGCATCGACAGCAGCGCGCGCATGCCGAAATCGACCAGGCCGAATTCCGCGCCCGCTTCCTTGATCGCCTTGTAGACCAGGCGCTGATAGGCGGGCGCCATCCAGATCTCGTAGCCGAGGTCGCCGGTATAGGTGATGCGGTTGACCATGCAGGGCGCGCCGCCGACCGCCATCTCGCGGAAGTCCATGAAGCGGAAGGCCTTGGTCGAGACGTCGACATCGACCAGCTTCTGCAACAGGTCGCGCGACTTCGGCCCGGCGATCGACAGGCCGACCAGCGTCTGGTCGAAGCGGTGGATACGCACCTCTGACGCCCTTGGGCCATCCTTCGGCAGGTGTTTCTCGAACCAGCGCATATGGTGTTTCTGCGCGGCGGAAGAGCCCCAGATCATGAAGCGGTCTTCGCCGGACTTGGCGATGGTGAAGTCGCCGATCAGCTTGCCGAATTCATTGACCATCGGGGTGAGCACGATGCGGCCGACCTTCGGCATGCGGTTGGTCATCAGCCGGTTGAGGAAATCCTCGGCGCCCGGTCCCGAGACCTCGTATTTGGCGAAGTTGGCGATCTCGGTGACGCCGACCCTGTCGCGCGTGGCGCGTACTTCCTCGCCGATCGGGCCGAAATCGTTGGAGCGGTGGAAGGAGACGATGTCCTTGGGCTCCGTCCCCTTCGGCGCGAACCAGAGCGGCGTTTCCAGGCCCCAGGAGTCGCCCATCACGGCGTTGTTGGCGAGCATGGTGTCGTAGAGCGGCGTCGTCTGCGCCGGACGGGCAGCGGGAAGCTCCTCGTTGGGGAAGCGGATCGAGAAGCGGCGCGAATAATTCTCGCGCACCTTGGCGTTGGTGTAGCGCAGGCTCGCCCATTCGCCGAAGCGGGCGACGTCCATGCCCCAGACGTCGAAGCCAGGATCGCCATGCACCATCCAGTTGGAGAGCGCGAGGCCGACGCCGCCGCCCTGGCTGAAGCCGGCCATGACGGCACAGGCGCACCAGAAATTGGGCAGGCCCTGCACCGGGCCGACCAGCGGGTTGCCGTCGAGCGCGAAGGTGAAGGGGCCGTTGATGATCTGCTTGATGCCGGCCTTCTCGATGCCGGGGAAATGCTTGAAGCCGATTTCCAGCGACGGCGCGATGCGATCGATGTCGGGCTGCAAGAGCTCATGGCCGAAATCCCACGGGGTGTTGACCGGCGACCACGGCTTGCAGGCCTTCTCATATGTGCCGAGCAGGATGCCGTTGCGCTCCTGGCGGGTGTAGATCTCGCCCTTGAAGTCGAGCACGCCGATCATCTCGCGGCCGGTCGACTTGTTGAATTCCTCGACCTCCGGCATCGGCTCGGTCAAGAGGTACATGTGCTCCATGGCCAGCACCGGCAGCTCGACGCCGACCATGCGGCCGATCTCGCGCGCCCACAGGCCGCCGCAATTGACGACATGCTCGGCATGGACCGTGCCTTGCTCGGTGACGACGTTCCAGGTGCCATCCGGTTGCTGGGTGAGATCAACGACGCGGTTGCGCAGCACGATCTCGGCGCCGAGTTTCTTCGCAGCCTTGGAGTAAGCGATGGTCGTCCCGGACGGGTCGAGATGGCCTTCGACCGGGTCCCACATGGCGCCGACGAAATTGGTCTCGTCCATCAGCGGGAACATCGCCTTGGCTTCCGAAGGCGTGATCAGCTCGGTGTCCATGCCGAGATAGCGGCCCTTGGCGTGAGCCAGCCGCAGGAAGTCCATGCGCTCGGGCGTGTCGGCCATCATGACGCCGCCGGTCAGATGCAGCGAGCAGGACTGGCCGGAAATCTCCTCGATCTCCTTGTAGAGCTGGACCGTGTAGGCCTGCAGCTTGGCGACGTTGGGGTCGCCGTTGAGCGTGTGGAAGCCGCCCGCCGCATGCCAGGACGAGCCGGAGGTCAGCTCCGAGCGCTCGATCAGCATGATGTCGGTCCAGCCGGCCTTGGCGAGGTGATAGAGCACCGAGCAGCCGACGACGCCGCCGCCGATGACAACCGCTTTTACGTGGGATTTCATGAAGATAGTTCCGTGTTTGAAAATACTGAATCGAGTGGTCGAGGTGTGAAAACAAAACGGAGATCCGATGCCGCGATGTTTTCGGTCAGCCTGCCGTCAAGCGCGGCGAGGATGGTTTCACAGACGGAAGCACGATGTTTCAGGACGTCATGGTTCCAAACACGCAGGATCGAGTAACCTTGAGCCTGCATGAAGTCGTCGCGGCGCCGGTCATATGAGCTGTCGGCATGTTGGGATCCATCGACCTCCACGACGAGCAAACGCTCGCGGCAAGCGAAGTCCGCAAACAAGGGGCCGATGGAGAATTGGCGCGTAAAGCGATAGCCGCCGAGCTTGCGTGCCTTCAGTTCAAGCCAAAGCAATGCTTCCGCCTGGTTGCCAGCTTGCCGCAGATTTCGCGCCCGCTGGGTCGTGCCAACTTTGCGGCGACTGCGGGTTTGAGCAGCGCCTTCCCCCACTCCGTCGCCGCTGCGCGGCGCCACCTCTCCCCCCTCCGGAGGGAGAGGAAGGGCGCCAACTGGAATCGCCTCGCGCCTTTCCTCTCCCCCCTCGATCGGGGGAGAGGTGTCGAGCGCAGCTCGACGGAGTGGGGGTCGACTATTCATCCTCAACACAGATGATCAGAAATCCGTCGGCGCGCCGCCTTCGGCGCGGCGCTTCTCGACGAAGTCGTTGAGTTCCTCGCGGATGGCCGGATCCATATAGGGCTCCTCGTAGGAGGCAAGGCGCTCCTTCCAGACCTTGTTGGTCCGCTCCATCGCCGTCGGCGAGCCGGCCTCGGTCCAGGTCTCGAAGTTGCGCCAGTCGGACACGATCGGCGAATAGAAGGCGGTCTTGTAACGCGCCTGCGTGTGCGGGGTGCCGAAGAAATGGCCGCCGGGGCCGACCGACTGGATGGCGTCGAAGCCGAGCGCGTCCTCGGAGAGGTCGAGCGGGGTGAGGAACTCGGCCGCCATCTGCAAAAGATCTATGTCGAGGATGGTCTTTTCATAGGAGCAGCGCAGGCCGCCTTCAAGCCAGCCGGCGCCATGCATCATCAGGTTGCCGCCGCCCTGGATGGCGCCCCACAGCGAGAACACGCTTTCATAGGCGGCCTGCGCGTCGACCGTGTTGGCGGCGCAGGTGTTGGAGGTGCGGTAGGGGATGTTGTAGCGGCGGGCAAGCTGGCCGCCGACAAGCTGCGCCTTCATATATTCGGGCGTGCCGAAGGCCGGCGCGCCGGACTTCATGTCGACATTGGAGGTGAAGCCGCCATAGCCGACCGGCGCGCCCTTCTTCACCATCTGCGCGAAGGCGATCCCGGAGAGCGCCTCGGCGTTCTGCTGCACCAGCGCGCCGGCGACGGTGACGGGCGCCATGGCGCCCGACAGCGTGAACGGCGTGACGATCACGACCTGGCCCATGCTCGACATCTGGATAATGCCTTCCATCATCGGCACGTCGAGCTTGAGCGGCGAATTGGTGTTGATGATGGTAAAGACCGAAGGCTCCTGCATCAGCTGCTCGCGGCTGATGCCGCGGGCGATGCGGGTGATCTCGATGCCGTCGACGTTGCGCTCCTTGCCGAGCGAATAGATGTGGAAGACCTTGTCGGTCAGCGTGGCGAGGTCGCGGATGCATTCCAGATGCCGGACCGACGGATGGATGTCGATCGGTTCGACCGGATAGCCCCCGGTGCAGTGCAGGATGTTGTGCATCTGCGCGAGCCGCAGGAAGTTGCGGTAGTCGGCCTGGTTGCCGGGCCTGCGGCCGCGGTCGAGGTCGGAGCAGTTCGGTGCAGACGCCATCATCGACAGGATGACGTTGTTGCCGCCGAAACGCAGATTGTGCGCCGGGTTGCGGGCATGCAGCGTGAATTCCGAAGGACAGTGCGAGACAAGCTCGAGGATCATGTTACTGTCGAAGCGCACGCGCTCCGAGCCTTCGCGCACGTCCGCGCCATGCGCCTTCATGATGCGGCGGGCTTCGTCGTGCAGGACGTCGACGCCGATCTCCTTCAGCACGCGCAGCGAGGCGAGGTGGATCGATTCCAATTCGTCGTCGGACACGAGCCTGGTCGGCGACAGCGGGTTCTTCAGCTGCCGGAAGACGGGCTGCTCGAAGGCGGCCGAGCCGCCGGCGCGCTTTCCCGCGCGGCCGCCACGGCGGGCGCGATCTGTTGCCAATGCCGGTTCGGCGGGATGGAGGGCGGCAGTCATGAGAAGCCTCGTGAGGGTGCGAAATTGGCGGCATAATGAACTGGCGGCAATGTCGCCGGTGAGGAGGCGGCGACCACTAGGGCGAGGGAAGCGACATGACGGAAGGGGAGCGGACTGGATCGCCGAATTGCTTCCGCTGAGGCATCAGCAGGGCTCCCGCCACTGATAATGATGCCGTGATTGTTCAATTGCGAGCCGCAATGACCGCTTCCGTCCAGACCGCCGAAGATCGACCGCAATGGGCGGCCCTTGCCGGGGTCACGGCCGCGCTCGCCATGTTCGGCGCGGCGCAAGGGTTGAGCTCGCCGCTGTTCACCCTGCTGATGCAGAGCCAAGGCTTTTCGCCGGGCTTGATCGGACTGTCCGCGGCCATGATGCCGGTCGGGCTGATCCTGTCGGCCTCCTTCGTGCCGGCGGCCGTGCGGCTGGTCGGCGCACGCAACCTGGCGGTCGGCTGCTCGCTGGTCGGCGCGCTGTGCTTCCTGGCTATTGGCTATCTGCAGAACTGGGTCGCCTGGTACGTTATCCGCTTCATCATTGGCGTGGTCATCAACCCGCTCTATGTGCTTGGGGAGGTCTGGGCGCTGTCGCTTGCGCCACCAGCGCGGCGCGGGCGTGTCATGGGCGTGTTCAACACACTGATGGGCGCCGGCTACGCGGCCGGGCCGTTTACCTTGACCCTTGTCGGCACCGCCGGCTGGGCGCCTTTCGGCGTCGGCATTGCCGGCTTCGCGCTTTGCGCGGTCATTCTGCGCCTCGTCTCCTCCAAGCTCACCGGTTTCGAGGACGATGGCCAGCCCGCCGGTAGTTTTGTCGGCTTCGCGCGGCTCGCGCCGGCGCTGCTTTTGGCCGTGCTGGTCTCCGCCGCCGTTCAGCAGAGCACTTATGCGTTGGTGCCTATCTTCGGCGCGGGCTACGGCCTGCCCGAAGCGATGCTTGCCGCCCTGGTGATGATGCTTTCGCTGGGCAACATCGTCCTGCAGATCCCGCTTGGCCTGCTCGCCGAACGCTTCGGCGGGCGGCCGATGATCCTCGCCTGCGCGGCGGCGACGACGGTCTGCGCGATTCTGTTGCCGCTGCTGATCGCCACGCCGCTGATCTGGGGCGTGCTGTTGGTGATGGGCGCGGTCGGCTACGGCGTCTACACGATGGCGCTGGTCGAGCTCGGCAGCCGCTTCAAGGGCTCGCTGCTGGTCACCGGCAATGCAGCCTTCGCGTTGCTGTGGGGCGTCGGCGGCATTGTCGGCCCGCCCGGCGCCGGCGCCCTGATGCAGGCGCTCGGGCCGCTCGGGTTACCCATCGTCATCATTGGGCTTGATGTGCTGCTGGTGTCGTTCGCCTTGTACCGTACCTTGCAGCGCCAGCGCTCCTGACAGGGACTGGCTGGAACATGCGCTTTCGCCGCCAGTTGGCTCTTACGGCAGCCGACCATACCGGCTAAGCCTCCAGGCGATTGGAGCAAGACCGATGGCTCTGGCTGGTTCGGAGAGCGGCGAGACGGTGCAGTGGGCCGCGATCACCGGCGTGATCGCGACCGTGTCTGTCTTCGCCATCGCGCAAGGACTTTCCTATCCGCTCCTCAGCTTCATCCTGCAGCGTCAGGGCGTTTCGCCGGCGATGATCGGGCTGTCGGCGGCAATGACGCCGGTCGGCTTCATCCTGTCCTCGCCACTGATCCCGGGGCTGGCGCGCCGGTTCGGGGCAGGGCGCACGGCGCTCACTTGCGCCGCGCTCTCGGCGCTGGTGCTGGCGCTGATCGGCTGGACGCAAAATGTCTATCTGTGGTTTCCGCTGCGCCTCCTGATCGGCGTGGTGACCAACCCGCTCTATGTCTTGAGCGAAATCTGGGTGATCGCGCTTGCGCCGCCGGCCCGGCGCGGCCGCGTCATGGGCATCTATTCGACAATCATCTCGGCGGGCTTCGCGGCCGGACCGCTTTGCCTGCTTGCCGTCGGCACCGAAGGCTGGCCGCCTTTTCTGGTCGGCATTCTAGCCTTCCTCTTCTGCGGCGGTTGCCTGGCCGCGGTGGTGAAGCGGCTGCCGAAGGTCGACGAGGCCGATAACAAGGTGTCGGTGCTGGGCTTCATACCCTTGGCCTGGCTGCTGATGTCGGCGGTTGTCGTCGCGGCCGGGTTCGAGCAGGCGATACTGGCGCTGCTGCCGGTCTATGGGACGCATCACGGCATTCCCGAGGCGCGCATGTCGGCGCTGCTTTCCGTGATGATCGCCGGTAACATCGCCATGCAGGTGCCGCTCGGCCTGCTCGCCGAACGTCTGACGGCGCGCCTGGTGCGGTTCGGCTGCGTGGCGGTGAGCATCCTTGGATGCGCGCTTTTGCCGGCGCTGATCGAGACGCCGCTGATCTGGGGCTGCGTCTTTATCTGGGGCGCCGTTTCCTACGGCATCTACACGATGTCGATCATCGAGCTCGGCGAACGCTTCACCGGCTCGGCGCTGGTCGCCGGCAATGCCGCCTTCTCGCTGACGTGGGGTTTTGGCGGCATAATCGTGCCGCCGCTCACCGGTGGCGTTATGGATGTCATCGGCGCCGCCGGCCTGCCTGTCACGCTTGGCGCAATCTGCGCCGCGCTGGCGGCGGCGACGATCGCGCGCCGGCGGGTTTTGTAATCGGTCCCGACATGGCTCTTGAATATCAAGGCAGCGAACGCGATGTAGGCGAGGCCGCCAGATGGAGACCTGCATGACCAGCACGATGACCAGAACCCAGCCCGGATTGACCGCCAACGATCCCTTCCTCTGGCTGGAGGATCGCAACGGCGAGGAAGCGCTGGACTGGGTTCATCGCCAGAACGCGCTGACGGTCGCCGAACTGCAGGGCGATCCTTCCTATCAGGCGACATTCGAAATCGCGCTCGACCTGATGACCGCCGAGGACAATATGCCGGTCGGGGCGGCGCTTGTCGGCTACGTCTATAATTTCTGGCAGGACAAGACCAATGCGCTTGGACTGTGGCGGCGCACGCCCGTCGCTTCCTACAAGACCGACAAGCCGGATTGGGAGACGATCATCGATTTCGACCAGCTCTCGGCGAAGGAAGGCGTGAAATGGGTGTTTGGCGGGGCGAGCCGGCTCTATCCCGATTTCAACCGCTGCCTGCTCTACATGTCGCCCGATGGCGGCGACGCCAGCGAGATGCGCGAGTTCGACATCGCGACGAGGTCCTTTGTCGAAGGGGGGTTTTCCGCGCGAGCCTCCAAGTCGGGCTTTTCCTGGCTGGACAAGGATACCGTCATCGTCTCCGCCGCTTTCGAGGAAAGCGACAAGACGCAGTCCGGCTATCCGCGCGTGATCAAGCTGTGGCGGCGCGGCACCAAGCTCGAGGACGCGACGCCGATCTTCGAAGGCGAAAAGCAACATCTGGCGGTCGGTGGCGGCGTGGAGCATGACGGCGACAAGCGGCATGTGCTGCTCGGCAAGACGCTCGACTTCTTCACCTCCCACAGTTTCCTGCGGCTGGCTTCGGGCGAGAACCGGCGCATCCCGCTGCCCGACGACGCCACCGACACCGCGATCTTCAAGGGCCAGCTTATCTTCGGCGTGCGCAGCCCCTGGACGGCGCCGGACGGCACGCGCTGCCTGCCCGATGGGCTCTATTCGGTCGATTTCGATCGCTGGATTGAAACGGGTGCGTTCGAACCGATCGAGACGCTCCTCGAACCGGAGCACCGCGTTTCCATTGCGGGCCTCGCCAGGACGCAGGACCGGCTGTTCATCAACCTGATGGACAATGTGCGCGGCAAGGTTATCGCCTGCGACCGTACGGCCGAAGGCTGGTCGCTGAAACGGATCGCGCTGCCCGACAATGGCAATGTCGGCATCAGCCATGTCGAGCATTTCGGCTCGAGCGTGTCCTTCTCCTTCACCGATTTCCTGACGCCGAGCTCGATCATCTGGTCGGATGACAATGGCGAGACGCTTGAAACGGTGAAGTCGCAGCCGGCCCGCTTCGACGCCTCGCCTTATGTTTCGGAGCAGTTCGAGGCGCGCTCGAAGGACGGCACGATGATCCCGTATTTCGTGGTGCGGCGCCGCGACCAGAAAGGACCGGTCCCGGCATTGCTCTACGGCTATGGCGGTTTCGAGGTGCCGTTGCTGCCGGGCTATGCCGGCATCCGCGGCAAGCTCTGGCTGGACAAGGGCAACGCCTATGTCCAGGCCAACATCCGCGGCGGCGGCGAGTTCGGTCCGGCCTGGCACCAGGCCGCGCTCAAGGGCAAGCGCCAGAACGCCTTCGACGATTTCGCTGCCGTTGCCGAGGATGTGGTCAAGCGCGGCATCACCACGGCGGCGCAGCTCGGCATCCACGGCGGCTCCAACGGCGGCCTGCTCACCGGCACGTCGCTGACGCAGCGGCCGGAACTGTTCGGCGCCGTCATCATCGACGTGCCGTTGCTCGACATGCTGCGCTACACCGAACTGCCGCCCGGCGCCTCCTGGATCGCCGAATATGGCGACCCGTCGAAGCCGGAGGAGGCGGCGTGGCTCGGCGCCTATTCGCCCTACCAGCACGTCGCGGCCGATGCTGCCTATCCGCCGGTCCTGTTGATGACCTCGACCGCCGACGACCGCGTGCACCCCGGACATGCGCGCAAGATGGCGGCGCGGCTGCGGGAGGCAGGTCACGGCAAGACGCTGTTCTTCGAGGAAACCGAAGGCGGCCATGGCGGGCGCGGCGACCGCCGGCCGCAAGCGGCGCAGACGGCGATGCGCTATATGTTCCTCAAGCGGTCGCTCGGTAAGACCGCCTGACTGGAACCGCTTGAATTTTGGGCCTGAGGCGGCATAAGCTGCCCCCATGATCCGCTTCAGCACATCAGGCGCCTTCGGGGTCGCGGTGACGCCGTCACCGCGGACGCTGCGCGCCGAGCTTTTGCGGCTCTGCGCCCGCATCGGCTATTCGCCGCCTGTCTTCCTCTGACGAATCCGCCTCCGGCTCCCGCCGGATTGATTCAAGAGGAAAGATCAAACCCATGACCTATCAGAATTATTCGCTGAAGCAGCTTCAGCAGATCGACGCCGCGCATCACCTTCATCCCTTCACCGATCACAAGGAACTGCGTGAAACCGGCTCGCGCATCATCACCCATGCCAACGGCCCGTTCATCTACGATGCCGACGGCACCGAAATCCTCGACGGCATGGCGGGCCTGTGGTGCGTCAATGTCGGCTATGGCCGCGACGAGCTGGCCGAGGCGGCTTACGCGCAGATGAAGGAGCTGCCTTACTACAACTCCTTCTTTAAATGCTCGACGCCGACGCCGGTGCTGTTGTCGAAGAAGCTGGCGGAACTCGCGCCCAAGCATGTCAGCCAGGTCTTTTATGGCTCGTCCGGCTCGGAGGCCAACGATACGGCGCTCAGGCTCGTCCGCCACTATTGGGCGCTCGAAGGCAAGCCCGAGAAGAACCGCGTCATCTCGCGCAAGTCGGCCTATCACGGCTCGACGATAGCCGGCACGTCGCTGGGCGGCATGGAGCCGATGCACAAGCAGCTCGGCGGCGCGGTGCCCAACATCGTCCATGTGATGATGCCCTATGCCTATGAACTCGCGCTGCCCGGCGAAAGCGACCATGATTTCGGCATCCGCGCGGCGAAGGCGGTCGAGGATGCAATCCTCGAAGCCGGCGCCGACAAGGTCGCCGCCTTTATCGGCGAACCGGTGATGGGCGCGGGCGGGGTGAAGATCCCGCCGATGAGCTACTGGCCGGAAGTCGAGCGCATCTGCCGCAAATACGATGTGCTGTTGATGCTGGACGAGGTCATCACCGGCTATGGCCGCACCGGCGAGTGGTTCGCGGCGCAGACGTTCGGGATCGAGCCCGACACCATCACCACCGCCAAGGCGCTGACCTCGGGCTACCAGCCGCTGTCGGCGCTGCTGGTCGGCGACCGTGTGGCCAGGACGCTGGTCGAGAAAGGCGGCGAGTTCTATCACGGCTACACCTATTCCGGTCACCCGGTGGCTTGCGCGGTGGCGCTCAAGAACCTTGAGATCATCGAGAAGGAAGGGCTGGTCGAGCGGGTCAAGAATGACACCGGCCCCTATTTCGCGCAGGCGCTGCAGGAACGGATCGCCGGGCACAGGCTGGTTGGTGAGGTGCGTTCGATCGGCCTGATGGGGGCGATCGAGATCGTCAAGGACAAGGCGACCAAGGAACGCTATCTGCCCTCGGGAAGCGCCGCGGTCGCGGTGCGCGACCACGCGATCGCGAACGGCATGATGTTGCGGGCCACCGGCGACACGATGATCCTGTCGCCGCCGCTGATCTGGACGCGCGACACGATCGACATGGCTTGCGAACGCATCGCCAAGGCGCTCGATCTCGCGGACGCGGATTTGCGGAAGCGGTAATTGGACTTCGGGCGCTCTTCGAAGAGGGGCGCCCGTTCGATCTCGATGTTCCGGAAACGCAAAAACCGCGTCCCTTCGGGAACGCGGCTCTGCCAGATACGCATGGCATTTCGCTACAGGAATACTTGCGAAACTTACGGGCTCCGGTACGCGAGACCTGATCCGGAGCGCCGGGCAGACGCGATGTCCGCCTCGCAGTCCGTTTTAAAGGCACATCGTTACCGGTGAGTTAGCGAGACCTTAAGCAAATCTAAATTTGCCGGCTTCTGACCGGCGGATATCGAAAATAACCTTAGAAAATCAGTATCTTACGCCGGATTTCCGCGCAGGAAATTAATAATTCCGGAAAAATCGGCGCCGGCATGACCTTGGGCGTTGAACAAGGCATAGAGCTGCGTGGCTTCGGCGCCGAGCGGGGTCACGGCGCCCGCGCCCTGCGCGGCTTCCTGCGACAATTTCAGGTCCTTTAGCATCAGGGCCGCGGCAAAGCCGGGCTTGTAGTCGCGGTTGGCCGGCGAGGCCGGAACAGGGCCGGGGACCGGGCAATAGGTGGTCAGCGACCAGCATTGGCCCGACGAGGTGGAGGCGACATCATACAGCGCCTGGTGCGACAGGCCAAGCTTTTCGGCGAGCACAAAGGCTTCGGCGACGCCTATCATCGAGATGCCGAGAATCATGTTGTTGCAGATCTTGGCCGCCTGTCCGGCGCCGTCGCCGCCGCAGTGAACGACACGCCCGGCCATCGGCTTCAGGATCGGCTCGGCGGCGGCGAAAGCGTCATCCGAGCCACCGGCCATGAAGGTGAGCGTGCCGGCCGTGGCCCCGCCCGTGCCGCCGGAGACCGGGGCATCGATCGACTGCAAGCCATGCCTGGCGGCAATCGCATGCGCCTTGCGCGCCGATTCGACATCGATCGTGGAGGAATCTATCAACAGCGCGCCTTTCTTTGCCTTGGGCGCGATGTCCTCATAAACCGACAGCACATGCTTGCCGGCCGGCAGCATGGTGATGACGACATCGGCGTCCTTCACCGCGGCGACGGCATTGGCCATGACTGTAATGCCGTGCTCTTTCGCAACCGTGAGGTTTTCAGGCACAAGGTCGAAGCCCAGCACCGCGTGCCCCGCCTTAACGAGATTGGCGGCCATCGGATTGCCCATGTTGCCCAAGCCGATGAAGGCGATCGTTGCCATAGTAGTGCTCCCGTGATTTCAGTAGGCAGTAGGCAGTAGGCAGTAGGCAGTCTATTCAGGTGCGAGTTTGATAATAAGCTGGCGAAGCATTTTTCCGATGGCTTCTGTGGCTGACAGCATATGATGAACCTCATCACGAGTGGTCAGGCCGACGCGTTCAGCGATCTGGAGATGCGTTTCAAGCTCCTTTAGAGAGCCTTGGGCTATCCTGAGAAACTGCTGGTAAGAGCCGGTGTTATCTCGGCCGTAACCTTCCGCAATGTTTGCAGGGATAGATGTGGCTGAGCGGCGAATTTGGCTGGTCAGCCCATACAATTCCTCTTTTGGCCATGCCTTGGTCAAGGAGTAGGTAGCCACAGCCAAATCAATGGCCTGCTGCCAGACGATCAAATCCTTGTACGAGTTTATCTTGCCGATCATCTTTCCCTACTGCCTACTGCCTACTGCCTACCAATCAGCGCCCGCGCGATGATGACGCGCATGATCTCGTTGGTGCCTTCGAGGATCTGGTGGACGCGCAGGTCGCGCACCAGCTTCTCGATGCCGTAATCGTGCAGATAGCCGTAGCCGCCATGCAGCTGCAGCGCATGGTTGGCAATGTCGAAGCCGATATCGGTGACGAAGCGCTTGGCCATAGCCGACCATTTGCCGGCGTCCGGCGCCTTGCGGTCGAGCTTGGAAGCGGCGGCGTAGAGGAAGATGCGGGCCGCCTGCAACTCCGTCTCCATATCGGCCAGCCTGAACTGCAGCGCCTGGAATTGATTGATCTTGGAGCCGAAGGCCTTGCGCTCGGCCGTATAGGCCAGCGCCTTATCGAGCGCCGACTGCGCGCCGCCCAGCGAACAGGCGGCGATGTTGAGCCGGCCGCCATCGAGCCCCGCCATGGCAATGCCGAAGCCGGCGCCTTCCGCGGCAAGCAGGTTTTCGGCCGGCACCTTGCAATCGTCGAAGACGACCTGGCGGGTCGACTGCATGTGCCAGCCCATCTTGTGCTCGTTGGCGCCGAAGGAGAGGCCCGGCGCGTCCTTCGGCACGACGAAGGTCGAGATGCCTTTCGGACCGTCGGCACCGGTGCGCGCCATCACGACATAAAGGTCGCTGTCGCCGGCGCCGGAGATGAACTGCTTGGCGCCGTTCAAGACATAGTCGCCGCCGCTCTTCACCGCGCGCGTCTTAAGCGCCGCTGCGTCCGAGCCCGAGCCGGGCTCGGTCAGGCAATAGCTCGCCAGCCATTCCATCGAGGTCAGTTTCGGCAGGAAGCGCTGGCGCTGCTCGTCGCTGCCGAAGCGGTCGATCATCGAGGCCGCCATGTTGTGGATGGAAATGAAGGAGGAGAAGGCCGGGTCGGCGTGGGCCAGAGCCTCGAAGATCAGCACCGCATCGAGCCGCCCAAGCGCCGAGCCGCCGACATCGTCGCGTACATAGATGCCGCCGAGGCCGAGCGGCCCGGTCTCACGGATCACATCGGCGGGGAAGTGCTTTGTCTTGTCCCAGTCGAGCGCATTGGGCGCGACGCGGTCCGCCGCGAAGGCCTGGGCCATCTCCTGAATGGCGCGCTGTTCCTCGTTGAGTTCGAATTGGCCAGTGCCCGCATTGACTGCCGCGTCCATGGCGTGCTCCCTGTCGTTTCAGGCCTTCTGGCCTGTCGTTTTTGGCTTTGCGCGCCGTTCAATCTAGACCAATGATGCCGCCGCGCAACCCGGCCTCCTGCGGACCGGTTGTGCATGGATTGACCAACGGAGCCCTGCGTGCCGACAATTTTCGATGAGTTGCTGGAGCGGTTCCACGCCTATCTCGCCGGCGCCGACAATAATCTGGTCGCGGACGAAGTCGCGCGCATCGGCTGGGACATGCCTGTCCGTTCGCTCGAACCGCGGGCGCTTGGCTGCCTTGGCTATCTCGATCGCATCGCCGAACTTGCGCCGGCCGGCGCCAAGCCGCTGGCGCGGTTCGTTGCCGACCATCGGGATGAGCTGCGCTGGGGGCAAACCTATACCGCCGCCGATTTCGGGCAGGGCTTTGTCGACAATTACGGCTGGCTGGAAGTGTTCGGCACGCGCGGGCATTTCGTCAATGACGCGGTTGCGGCCGGGCTGCTGATTCTCGGGCCGGACATCGTCTATCCCGACCACCACCATATCGCCGAGGAAATCTACGTCCCGATGACCGGCGGCACGGAATGGCGGATGGGCGAAGGCGGCTTCCATACTCGCGACGCCGGCGAGGTCATTCACCACGCCTCCGACGTCAGCCATGCCATGCGCACGGGCAAGGAGCCGCTGATGGCTCTCTATCTCTGGCGCGGCGGGCCGCTGGCGCAGAAGTCGACGATCGGCTCGGGAGGCAGAGGCTGATGGCCCAGGCGATCATGCTGCAGGGCACCGGCTCGGATGTCGGCAAGACGGTGCTGGTCGCGGGGCTTTGCCGCGCCGCGAAGAACCGCGGGCTGAAGGTCAGGCCGTTCAAGCCGCAGAACATGTCGAACAACGCCGCCGTCGCCGACATTCCCGGCGGCGACAAGGCCGGCGAGGGCGAGATCGGCCGCGGGCAATGGCTGCAGGCGCTGGCCTGCGGCGTCCGGCCGACTGTCCATATGAACCCGGTGCTGCTCAAGCCGCAGAGCGATATCGGCTCGCAAGTGGTGGTTCAGGGCAAGGTCTATGGCGAGGCGCGGGCGCGCGACTACCAGGCGATGAAAGCCGGACTGATGGATGCGGTGCTCGATTCCTGGGCCAAGGTGGGCGAGGGCGCCGACCTGGTGATCGTCGAAGGCGCGGGCTCGCCAGCCGAGATCAACCTCCGCAGCCGCGACATCGCCAATATGGGTTTTGCGACGCGCGCCCATGTGCCGGTGATCCTGGTCGGCGACATCGACCGCGGCGGCGTCATCGCGTCCGTGGCCGGCACGCATCTCATCCTGCCGGAGGAAGACCGGCGCATGATCGCCGGCTATCTCATCAACAAGTTTCGCGGCGATGTGTCGTTGTTCGACGACGGGATCAAGGCGATAGAAACCTTCACCGGCTGGCGCTGCTTCGGCGTCGTGCCGTGGCTGAGTGCCGCCGCCCGGCTGCCTTCGGAGGATTCGGTCGTGCTCGAGCGCCTCGCTTCCGGCGAGAAACGGGCGCTGAAGGTGGCTGTGCCGATGCTGGCGCGCATCGCCAATTTCGACGATCTCGACCCGCTGAAAGCCGAGCCGCAGGTCGAGGTCGTGTTCGTGCCGCCGGGCAAGAAGCTGCCGGAAGATGCCGGGCTGGTTGTCGTCCCCGGCTCGAAGTCGACGATCGGAGACCTGCTCAAATTCCGCGAGAACGGCTGGGACCGGGATCTTCTCGCTCACCGCAAGCGCGGCGGCCATGTGGTCGGCATCTGCGGCGGCTACCAGATGCTCGGCCGCATGGTGCGCGATCCCGACGGCATCGAAGGCAGCGTCACCGAAGCCGAAGGCCTCGGCCTGCTCGACATCGAAACGGTGATGGAGCCCGAAAAGACCGTGCGCAATTCAAGCGCGCATTCGGTGCAGTTCGGCCTGCCGCTCGAAGGCTACGAGATCCATCTCGGCCGCACCTCCGGCCCGGACACGGCGCGGCCGTCGACGATCCTCAACGGTGTCGAGGACGGCGCGGTTACCGCCGACGGCAAGGTGATCGGCACCTATCTGCACGGGCTTTTTTCCGCCGACGCCTTTCGCGCCGCCTACCTGGAGAGCCTTGGCGTCAGGGGAGGCGGCATTGACTATCGCGCGGACGTCGAGAGGGCGCTGGACGAGGTCGCGGACGAGCTGGAGCGGCATCTCGACTGCGATGCTATTTTTAGACTGGCGCGATAGGTCAGTTCCACCGCAGGGGGACTGGACCGGCCGGATATGCCTGAGGATCGCGTGCCTTGGCGATTAGCCGAGCCGTTTATGCGGTCGTCATTCTATGGCGGAGCAAGGAGCGGAGCGACGCGCGCAGATCATAGAACCCATTCCGTGACGTCAAGGTGTTGCAACGGTGCAGAATTCTGTTCCGCTGCATTCTTCGGCGAAAGTAACGGAATGGATCCTCGGGTCTGCGCGCGTCGCTTCGCTCCTTGCTTCGCCCGTGGATGACGAAGTTGAGACGCTGTCGCTAACCTTAAGCGCCGCCGACGATACCTCAGCCCTTCTCCCCCGCCTTCGGCCAATAGGTGCCGAAGGACCAGACATTGCCTTCCGGGTCGAGGCAGATGAACTCGCGGCTGCCATAGTCGCGGTCGACCAGGTCCTGGATGATTTGCGCGCCGGCTTGCTTCGCCTTGGCATAGGTGGCATCGGCGTCGTCGACGGCGATGTAGATCGACTTGCCGCCGCCGCCGGGCTCGCCGACCATCTTGCCGTAGTCGTCGTCGCGCGCCGTGCCCAGCATGATCATCGAGGAACCGAAAGTGAGCTCGGCGTGGTGGACGATGTCGCCGTCGCCATAGCGTGCACGCAGTTCGAAGCCGAAGGCCTCGCTGAGCCAGTCGATCATCTTTGCGGCGTTCCTGTAGCGCAGGGCGGGATAGAGACGGGGTGCTTCGTTTGCTGTCGGCATGACAATCTCCCTGGGTCGGTTGATGAATGCCAGTCTGCGCAAAGGCGGTCTCGGCGTCTTGAAGAAATGTTACCTCGCCTGGGCCTAAATCGACGCCGCGAGCGCCTTCGGCGTTTCGCCGGCAAGCTGGCGGAATTCGCGCACCAGATGCGCCTGGTCGGCATAGCCGCAATCGGCGGCGATGCCGGCCCAGTCGTCGTCCTGCTGCTTCGACAGGGAAAGCGCACGGTTGAAGCGCACGATGCGCGACAAGGTCTTCGGGCCGATGCCGATCGCGTCGGTGAATCTCGCCGCCAGATGCTTGCGGCTCCAGCCGATCTCGCCGGCGAGCGCCGAAACACGGGTGCGGCCGCCCGACATGATGACTGTTCTGTACGCCCAGGCGATTTCGGGCGAAAGCGCATTCGCCTCCGCAAGGCGGCCGGCGATGAAGCCCTCGGCAATGTCGAAGCGCGCGTTCCAATCCGATGCCTCGCCAAGCCGTTCGCGCAATGCCATGCCGTCAAAGCCCAGCGCGTCGTCCAACCCGACCATGCGATCGCGCAACTCGCTCATCGGCAGGCCGAAGAACCGCCTGGCGCCAAGCGGCGTGAAATTGACCTGGACGCAGCAGGAGCCGCCGAAGGATTCGATCATGACCGGCCCAGCATAGAGACCGGCGGCGAAACTGGCGTAGCGATCGTTGTCGCCCGGGCTGTGACCGAGGCCGATGGCGAAGGCTTCGGCGAAGCTGATCACCAGCGGCACGGTCAGCGAGGCATATTCGACGATGTGGAAATGGCCGGGCAATGTCTCGCGATAGCCGCAGATATCCGTGACAATGCCGGCCAGCGAGGCGGGGGGCTTGCGCCGCACCATCTCGAAATGGATGGTCGGAGAGCGGTTATCCTGTCGAAGGCGCTCTGTCTCGTCGGACATGCCGAGAGCCTATCAGAATATGCTCGCAAGAATCAAAAGCGCCCGGCAGGGCCGGGCGCTCCGAGTTGCCTGAGATTGGCTATTAACGGTTAATGCAATTCCGGACGGAAAACTTTTCCTGGAATTGCTTTAGGTGCCGCGCATCAAACAGCCGGCGGCAAGCACGATATAGGCGATGAGCATGATCCAAACGGACGCAAGCGGAATGAATGCAAGAACGCCAAGCGCGGCGATAAGGCCGATGACGGCGATGACCAACGAAATAATGAACACGATCTGGGTGGGCGCACTGAGATTCATGTCTGGTCCCTCCAACCTGATTCGCAACACCCGAATTCTACCAGCATGCGCCTCACATACCAATGAGCTGGCGTAAGGGATTGGCCGGATCGGCCAGCAGCTTCACAGCGAGCGCCAGGCAGACGACCACCAGCAACGGCTTGATCAGCTTGGCGCCGATGCGGATGGCAAGGCTCGCGCCGACACGGGCGCCGATGAACTGCGCCACGCCCATCATCAAGCCGATCTTCCAGTCGATGACGCCGACGGCGGCAAAGACGACGAAACCGCCGATGTTAGAAGCGAAGTTGAGCAGCTTGGTATGCGCCGTCGCCTTGAGCACGCCGTAGCCGGCAAGGGTGACGAAGGCGAGCATGTAGAAGGAGCCGGCGCCGGGACCGAAGACGCCGTCATAGAAGCCGATCAGCGGCGGGATGATCAGCCCGAACAGGAAAGGCGATAGCCGTTCGGCGCGGTCGACGTCGTCCATGTTCGGCTTCAGCGCGAAATAGAGGGCGATGGCGATCAGGAGCAGCGGCAGCAGGGCGCGCAGGAAATCGCCGGGCACGACCGTCGCCAACAGGGCGCCGACCGCGCCGCCGACAAGCGCCAGCAGCGCCGACGGCAGCTGGCGGCGCAGGTCGACCTGACCGTTGGCGGCATAATGGATGGTGGCCGAGCCGGAGCCGAACATGCCCTGCAATTTGTTCGTGCCGAGTGCTGCGACCGGCGAAAAACCGGCGAGCAGCAGCGCCGGGATCGTGATCAGCCCGCCGCCGCCGGCGATCGAGTCGACAAAACCCGCCGCAAAAGCGGCGGCGACGAGAATAAGGACGGTCTGCAGGGTAAGGTCGATCATCGGGGAGGGGTGATTGGAAGGAAGGAAGCCGCAGCTTCCATCACGCTCAGTCAGTTTGCGCAAGACCAATTCCATGTCAGAGCGGTTCGCCGTTCCACGCCGAACCGCCCGTCCTTCGCTTTGGCGCAATTCCGGACGGAAGGCTACGGCGAAGTCGCCGAGCCTAAACGCTCACACTTTTCCTGGAATTGCTCTAACAATCCGATCGGAATCGCAAAGGGAGCTTGATGGCGATGGCGCTGCTCGACCAGATACGTTCGATCTTCGACGGTGACCCGGGTGTGCGCAAGGTGGCGGACGATCCTGTGCTGTCGGCGGAACTCTTGATGCTGTTCCGCATGATCCTGGCCGACGGCTCGGTCTCGGAGAGCGAGATGGTCGTCTTCCGGCATATCTGCAAGGTAGCCTTCGGCATTCCGGAGGCCTCGATCGACAGCGTCATCGAATATCTCAACGATTATGGCTACGAGACCAATGGCTCGCAGGCGATCGCGCTGTTCCGCGACCTCGATGTCGAACGCCGAAAGCTGCTTGCGCGCCACATGGCCGAGATCGCCAAGGCCGATGCCAGGCTGGCGGAGAGCGAGGTGAAGCTCCTGCGCCGCACGCTCGACCTGCTCGACATCAGCCCCGTCGATTTGGTGAAGCCGGAGAGCTGAAGCAATTCCAAGGCAAGCGTGAGCGTTTAAGCTCGGCGACTTCGCCGTAGCGTTCTGCCCGGAATTGCGTCAAAAAGAGGAGGCTGGCTCACCCCTGTTCCTGCATGCGCCGCGCGATGGCGCGGTGGAGGTCGGGCGCCGCCGCGATCAGCGCCTGCGCCGCTTCCGAGCGCGGATGGTCGAGCACATCGGCGGCCCGGCCGCGCTCGACGATCTTGCCTTCATGCATGACCAGCACCTCGTCCGCCATGGCGCGGGCGACCGTCAGGTCGTGCGTGATGAAGAGATAGGCGATGCCGAGCTTCTGGTTGAGCTCGGCGAAAAGGTCGAGGATCTGGGCGCGGATCGAGACGTCCAGCGCCGAGACCGGCTCGTCGGCGACCACCAGCTTCGGCCGCGTGATGATGGCGCGCGCGATCGACAGGCGCTGGCGCTGGCCGCCGGAGAACTCATGCGGGTATTTGTCCATGTCGCGCGGCCCAAGGCCAACTTCATCGAGCGCATGCGCGACCATCTCGCGACTCTCGGCCTTTGCCGGCTGCTTTTCCAGAAGATGCAGCGGCTCGGCCACCAGCTTCTCCACCTTCTGGCGCGGGTCGAAGGAGCCGTAAGGATCCTGGAACACCACCTGCATGTCGCGCCGGGCCGGCCTCAGCGCCGATTCCGGCTTGCCGGTGATGGCCTCGCCGCGAAAGCGGATCGTGCCCGCCGTCGGCTTGTCCAGGGCGAGGATCATGCGGGCAAGCGTGGACTTGCCGCAGCCCGAGCGGCCGACCAGCGCCACCGATTGGGCGGGTTCGATGGTGAGCGAGACATCGTCGACGGCGCGGATCGACTGCGCCGGCCGAAACAGGGATATGCGCCGTCCCGGATAGTCCCGGCCGACGTTTTCGACTTCGAGCAAGGGTTTTGCCGAGCCGGCAAGGTGCGGTTTCGGGCGCGCCGGCACATGCATGGAGGCCAACGCCAGCTCGCGCGTGTAGGGATGCTGTTGCTCCGACAGCGTGCGTGCGGTGTCGCCGGCCTCCGTCACCTCGCCGTGACGCAGGATAGTCAGCCGATCGGCCATCTCGGTCACAACCGCGAGGTCGTGCGAGATGAGCAGGAGCCCCATGCGGTTCTCGCTGACCAGATTGCGCAGCAGGTCGAGGATCTGAGCCTGCAGCACCACGTCGAGCGCCGTTGTCGGCTCGTCGGCGATCAGCAATTTCGGTTTAAGCGCGCAGGCGATGGCGATGACGACGCGCTGGCGCTGGCCGCCCGACAGTTCGTGCGGGTAGCGCGACAGCGGGAATTTGGCCTCCGGCAGCCCGACGCGGTCGAGGATCTTTCGCGCGCGCTCCTCCGCTTCGGCGCGGCTCGCCTTGGTGTGCCAGCGGATGCCTTCGGCGACCTGCTCGCCGATGGTCTTGACCGGGTTCAGCGCCGTCATCGGCTCCTGGAAAACCATGCCGATGTCATCGCCGCGCAGGGCGCACATCTGGTCTTCGCTCGCGCCTAGGATATCGATGCCGTCGAAGGCGACGCGGCCTTCGGCGCGGGCCAGATGCGGCAAAAGCCGCATGATCGTCAGCGCCGTCATCGATTTGCCGGAGCCGGATTCGCCGACCAAGCCGACCACCTCGCCGGGCGCGATTGTCAGCTCGACGCCTTTCAGGATCGGCGTGTCACCGATCGAAAGCGACAGGTTTTCGATCTCGAGCAGGCTCATCGGCGCCGCCGCGATTTTGGATCGAGGATGTCGGCAATGCCGTCGCCGAGCAGGTTCAGCCCAAGCACCGTGACGACGATCGCCATGCCGGGGAAGATCGCCATCCAGGGTGCGGTCACCATGCGCGTCTGCGCGTCGAACAGCATGCGGCCCCAGCTCGGCATCGGCGGCTGGGCGCCAAGGCCGACATAGGAAAGCCCGGCTTCGGCGAGAATGCCGAGCGCGAACTGGATCGTGCCCTGGACCAGCAGCAGCGTGGCGATGTTGGGCAGGATGTGCTCGATGCTGATGCGCGTCATGCCCTTGCCGGCGGCGCGTGCGGCAAGGATGAACTCGCGCGGCCAGATGGCTAAAGCTCCGGCCCGCGCCACGCGGGCGAAGACCGGGATGTTGAAGATGCCGATGGCGATTATGGCGTTGACGGCGCCCGGGCCGAAGATCGCGGTGATCATGATTGCCGAGAGCAAGGCCGGAAAGGCGAAGACGAGATCGTTGACGCGCATCAGCGCCTCGTCGGCTATCCCGCCGCGCGCCGCGGCGAAGGCGCCAAGCGGCACACCGATGCACATGCCGATGCCGACCGCGACCAGCGCGACAGCGATCGAATTGCGGGCGCCGACCATGATCATCGACAGGATGTCGCGGCCGAAATGATCGGTGCCGAACCAGTGCGCCCAGGAGGGCGCCTGCGTCTTGTCGGCGATCACCAGTTTTGTGACGTCGTAAGGTGTCCAGACGAAGGAGAGGAGCGCGACCGCCACGATCAGCAGCGTGATGACAAGCCCGATGAGGAAAGAGCGGTTGCCGAAGGCCTTGGCCAGCACGCCGGCAAGGGTTTCCTCGGGCAGGTCGACGCGCATGGTCATTGCCGGCCTCTGAGGCGTGGGTCGACGATGGCGTAGGAGAAATCGACAACGAGGTTGATCAGGATCACGGCGGCGACCAGCAGCATGACGATGCTCTCGACGACGATCAGGTCGCGCTGGGTGATGGCCTGGAAGATCAGCCGGCCAAGGCCCGGCAAGTAAAAAACATTCTCGATGATGATGGTGCCGGCCAGCAGGAAGGCGAATTGCAGGCCGAGGATTGTCAGCACCGGGATCATGGCGTTGCGCAGCGCATGGCGCCAGAGCACGGCGCGATAGGGCAGGCCCTTGGCGCGCGCGGTGCGGATATAGTCCTCGTTGAGCACCTCGATCAGCGCCGAGCGGGCGACGCGCGCCAGGATCGCCGCCTGCGGCAGCGCCAGGGCCACGGCCGGCAAGACCAGGGATTTCAACGCCGTCCAGATACCGGCGCCCCAGCCCGGAAAGCCGCCGGCCGGCACCAGACGCAGCCAGACGGCGAAGAGGTAGATCAGCATCAGCGCGAACCAGAAATTGGGCACGGCGACACCGAGCTGGGCGGCGCCCATGGCCAGCGTGTCGCCGGCCCGGCCCTGGCGGCTGGCCGAGAACACGCCGACCGGAATGGCGATGATGGTCGAGAGCGCCAGCGCGATCAGCGCCAGCGGCAGGGAGACGGCGATGCGCTCACGCACGAGGTCGATGACGGGGACCGAATAGGTGTAGGAGCGGCCGAAATCGAGGCTGAGCAAGCCCGCCGCCCAGTGCAGGTAGCGCAGGACCAGCGGCGCGTTCAGCCCCATCTGGTTGCGCAGCACCTCGACTTGGTCGGCGCTGGCATTGAGGCCCAGCATCAGGCGCGCCGGGTCGCCGGGCAGGATCTCCATGACCGCGAACACCACCATCGAGGCCAGCACCAGTGTGAGGGCCGCGATGATCAGGCGCTTTACGAGGTATGCGGTCATGGGAGGCGATCGGGCGATCGCGCCGGCCTCAATCCGTCCACTTCACCTTGGTGAGATCGTCAGCCTCGATCGGCCAGTTCGTCCACATGCCCTGCAGCTTGGCGTCCCAGACGCCAATCTTGGGCAGCTCGAACAGGTAGACGGCGGGCACATCGTGCGCGAGAATCCTCTGTGCCTCACCCAGCAGCTCCAGCCTCTTGTCCTTGTCGACCGTGGTGCCGAGCTCCTTGATGACATCGTTGAACTTCGGATTGTCATACTGGAAATAGTAGCCGGGCCGCGAATAGATATCGATGTCGTTTGGCTCGACATGGGAAACGATCGTCAGATCGTAGTCCTTGTTGGTGAAGACCTGGATCAGCCACTCCGCCCATTCGACCGGAATGATCTGCAGATTGACCCCGATCTCCTTCAGTTGGGACTGAATCACCTGGCCGCCATCGCGTGCGTAAGGTACGGGCGGCAGCTTGATCGTGGCCGAAAAGCCGTTCTCCAACCCCGCTTCCTTCAGATACTCCTTGGCCTTGGCGATGTCGTGCGGGTAGACGCCGGTGAGATCGACATAGCCCGCATCGCCTGGCGAAAAATGAGAGCCGATCGGCTTTCCAAGACCGTTCGAGGCTGCGTCGATGATGGCACTGCGATCGATCGCCGAGGCGAGCGCCTGCCGCACCGCAAGCTTGTCGAAAGGTGGCTTCTTGTTGTTGATCGACAGGATTGTCTCGCCCTCGGTCGAGCCGATCACGACGCTGAAGCGCGGATCGGACTGGAGCTGTGCAAGCGCGTCCTGTGCGGGCATGTTGGCGAAAGCCTGGATGTCGCCCGAGAGCAATGCGGGGACAGCCGCGGCGGCGTCGGGCACGATACGGAATGTCGCCTTGTCGAGCGCGGCGGGCGTACCCCAGTAGTCCGGGTTCTTGACGAGCGTGATCTCGGAGCCTTTGGCCCAGTGATCGAGCTTGAATGGACCGGTGCCGATCGGCTTGTCCTTATTGCCGTCGGCCGACCCCTTCGCCACGATCACCGCCGCAACCTGGCCCATGTCGTAGAGGAAACTGCCCTGCGGCCCGTCGAGAGTGACCTTGACGGTCGACGGATCGACCGCCGTGACATCGGTGATGTGCGCAAAGAGTTGCTTTTGCGGATTGAGCGAATCCTTGGCGCGCGCTCGGTCCAGCGAGAATTTCACGTCGTCGGCGCTGAAGGCCGAGCCATCGTGGAACTTCACGCCGGAATGCAGCTTGAACGTGTAGACCTTGCCGTCGTCGGAGACGGCCCAGTTCTCGGCGAGAGCGGGCTGGACCTGGCCGTTGTCGTCGATGCGCGTCAGCCCTTCGAAGACATTGGCATAGGTGACTTCGCCGATGGCAGCGGCCGCGCCGGCGGTCGGATCGAGATGTGGCGGCTCGAGCACGATCCCGAGCGTGAGATCGGTGCGCGCGGCAAAGGCCGACGTGGCGGCGGCAAGCGACAGCGCGGCCGCGGCCAGGATGGTCTTCCACAGTTTCATCACTGAACTCCCATTGCTCAAACGTGCTCAAGCTGGCGGATAGAAGCGTGATTTCGCGCGCGAGTAAATCGCGTTTCATGCTGCCTTGCCGCGCCGGGGGAAATGTTTTTCCCACCCGTCGTCCCGATCAGTCCGTCGTTCCTCTCAAAAGCACATTGAGACCGATTGCCATCACCTTGGCCGATTCCACCATGTCGGCGATGCCCACCCATTCGTCCGGCCTATGCGCAAGGTCGAGAATGCCCGGGCCATAGGCGATGCAGTCATAAAGGTGGCCGATGCGCGCGACATGCTTCTGGTCGTAGGTGCCGGGCGAGATCACATAGTCGGGCTCGCGCTCGAACACCGCCATGATGCCTTTCGCGACAGCCTGCACCACCGGCGCGTCGCGCTCGGTCATCAGCGGCAGCACCTCCATCAGGTCGCGGATCTCGTAGTCGAATTTCTTGCGCTCGCGCTTCAGCCGCTCGAGGATGCCCGTGACTTCGCCTTTGACGGCGGCGATGTCCTCTTCGAGCAGGAAACGCCGGTCGATGGTGAGCCGGCAGGAATCCGGCACATTGGGCGAGGGGAGGCCCGGCCGGAAATCCTCGGTCTGGCCGCCATGGATGGAATTGATGTTCATGGTCGAGCGCCGGGCGCCCTCCGGCACCACCGGCATGCGCGTCATCTTGCGGTCGAGGGCCGGGAACAGCTCGTCCTCGAAGGCTTGCAGCACGGCGCCCATATGGCGCACCGCATTGTCGCCGAGGAACGGCATCGAGCCATGCGCGATCTCGCCCTTGGTCTCGATCTCGGCCCACCAGACGCCGCGATGGCCAAGGCAGATGCGGTCCTTGTTCAGCGGTTCGGGGATGATGACGTGGTCGACTTTCGGCTTCGAGAAATAGCCGAGCCGCGCCAGATGGGCGACGCCGCCGAAACCGCCGGATTCCTCGTCCGCCGTGCCCGATATCTCGATGGCGCCGGGGAAATCGGGATAGACCTCCATGAAGGCTTCGACGGCGATGACGGAGGCGGCCAAGCCGCCTTTCATGTCGCAGGCGCCGCGGCCATAGACCCTGCCGTCCTTCACCACGCCGGCAAAGGGATCGACGGTCCAGCCGTCGCCGGCCTCGACCACGTCGATATGCGAGTTGAAATGCACGCAGGCGCCGGGCGAGCGACCGTCGAAGCGGGCCACGACATTGACCCGCGGGTAGCGGTCGCTGTCGCCGGGCGCGCCTTCGGCACGGATGAACTCGGTTTCGAAGCCGCGTTTCCTGAGACGCGCGCCAAGGAACTCGGCGCATGGCCGGTAGGCCTCGCCTGGCGGGTTGACGGTCGGAAAGCGGATCAGGTCCGCGGTCAGCGCAACGAGGTCGTCGACCCGGTCCTCGACCGCCTTGAGAAGTCGTTCATTCATCCGGCGGATTGAAGAAGGAACGCAGCACTTTTGCAAGCAACCAGTCGCTCATTGCCACACAACGACCGAAGCATGGACCAACACCTCGCCTAAACTTCAGAGGGTGCGTGGCGATGCGGCAACTATACCGCGAAAATCGTTCAAATTCGTCGCATTGGATTGGCGGAATCGTCAAGGAGTGTGTGGTACTTAACGCATCTGCCGGCAAAAAGATGGAAAAACCGCGCGAATGGCAGGGGGCAATCAAAGGGGTTTGATCGCATGAAAAAGTTCGTTCTCATGGCAACCGTGCTGGCAACCGCGTTGTTCGGCATGTCCATTGCAAGCCGGGCGGCCACGCTGGTCGCCAATATCGACGTCTCGTCGCAGACCATGACCGTCAGCAAATATGGCCAGGTGGTCTATCGCTGGAGCGTGTCGACCGCGCGCAAGGGCTACTTCACGCCGCGCGGCAGCTATCGGCCGCAATGGACCGCCCGGATGTGGTATTCGCGCAAGTATGACAACTCGCCGATGCCCTATTCGGTGTTCTTCCACGGCGGCTACGCCATTCACGGCACGGGGTCGGTAAGAAATCTCGGGCGCCCGGCCTCGCATGGCTGCGTGCGCCTGCATCCGGCCAACGCCGCGACCTTCTATGCGATGGTCAAGGAAGTCGGCTTCGGCAACACGCGGATCGTCGTCGCCAACTGATCCGGAACGGCGGGGCGACCGGTTACTGGCCGGCTGTCGCCTTCGCCTGTCCGCGCTTGCGGCGACGCCCGCTGATTTCCCAGCGCTTGTGGAACCACATCCACTGCCCAGGGTCCTCACGCACCCAGCGCTCGACCACATCGGTGAGCAACTGGGTGGTGGCAGCGACATTGACACTGCCGCTTTCGGTGCGCGGCAAGGTCAGCCTGTCCTCTATTTCCAGACGGAAGCGGTTGCCCGGCAGCCTGACGCAGCGGGCGGGGTAGACATCGCAGTCATAGTGACGGGCCAGCATGCCGAGCATCGGGTTGCTCTGGCACGGGCGGCCGAAGAAAGTCGTGTCCACGCCGCCCGAGAATTTCTGATCGACCAGCACGCCGATATTGCCGCCCTTCTCCAGGATGGCGGCAAGGGCGAACGACGCGCCGGCGGCGGAGGGCAGCAGGGCGCCCATCGAGGAGCGGCGCGTCGAGTGAATGTAGTCGGCGAGATAGGGGTTGTTCGGCGGGCGAAACAGCGCCGTGATGTTCATGCCGAACGTGGCTGCGGCCACCGGCAGCAACTCGAAATTGCCGAGATGGCCGGTGAACAGGATATGCGACTTCTTCTCATCGGCGATCTCGAGGAAATGCTCGACGCCGCGCACCTCGACCCGGCCCGGCTTCGAAGCGTTCGGATCGAAGTCGAACAGCGCGTCGAGGAAGATGTACTCGGCCGCTAGGCGGGCCATGTTGCCCCACATGTCGCGCGCGATGGCTTCGATCTCGGCGTCGCTCTTTTGCGGATAGGCAAGACGCAGATTGTTGACCGCAACGCGATGGCGTCCGACCATCGGACCGATGCGGCGGGCGATGCGGTCGGCGAAATTGAGCGCGCTGTCCGGCGGCAGAAGGCGCAGCAGCGAGAGCAGAACGATAGCAAGCTTCGCGACCAGCCAATGCTCCAGCTGGCGCAGTCGCCGGCCGTAGCGGAACATGAAGTCCCGGCGGGCTTTCCTGAATACCTTGCCGACCATCTTGTCCTAGGAAACGCGCAGGATGATCTTGCCGAAGACGTCGCGGCCTTCCATGCGCTTCAGCGCGGCGTCGATGTCGTCGAAGCCGACTTCGGTATCGATGACGGGGGCAACGAGCCCCGCCGCCATCTTCTGCATGGCGTTGGCCATGTTCTCCATGCGGCAGCCGAAGGAGCCGAGCAGTTTCAGCTGCTGTTGGAAGAGCTGCATCAGGTTGACCTGCGTCGACACGCCCGAGGTCGAGCCGCAGGTGACGAGACGGCCGCCGCGCTTCAAGGACAGCATGGAGCCGGCGAAGGTGTCGGCGCCGACATGCTCGAAGACGACGTCGACGCCCTTCTTCCTTGTCAGCTTGCGCACCACGCCTTCGAAACGATCCTCGCGGTAGTTGATGACATGGTCGGCGCCAAGCGCCTTGGCCTTGTCGATCTTGTCGTTCGAGCCGACCGTGGTGATCACCGTGCAACCCATCTTCTTGGCAAGTTGGATGGCAGCGGAGCCGATGCCGGAGCCGCCGGCATGGACGAGAATGGTTTCGCCCGGTTCCAGCTTCGCGTTGTCGAACAGCATGTGCTCGACCGTGCCGAAGGTGACCGGCGCGACCGCCGCGCCGATTTCGGTGACGCCGGGAGGCGCGGGCACCAGAAGGCGCGCCGGCAGGTTGATCCTTTCCTGGGCGAAGCCGTCGAGATGGAAGCCATGGACGCCGGAAACATGCTCGCAGAGATTGTCGCGGCCTTCGCGGCAGGCACGGCAGAGCCCGCAGGTGCGCGCGCCGTAGATCGACACCAACTGTCCCGGCAGAAGGTTGGAGACGCCCGCTCCGACCGCCTCGACCTCGCCGGCGGCCTCGGCGCCGACGACGAGCGGCAGCTTGCGCTTGGCAAACGCCATGCCGCGCCAGCCCCAGACGTCGATATGGTTGAGCGCCACCGCCTTGATGCGGAGCGTCACTTCGCCCAGCGAAGGCGGCGGGGGAGGCGGCAGGTCCACCGTTTCAAGGCGGCGGTCCTCGATAAGTTGCAATGCGCGCATGTGGCCTGTCAGGTTCTGCTCTAAAGCGCGATGCGCTTTAGTTCTTTGTTTCATGCATGTCGTTGTAGCAAAACCGATTTCACTTTTGCGCGACATGCATTAGCGGAAAAAATCCGCTTAGACCGGTTCCCGCGCCATGACAAGGCAGGTGTTCTGGCCGCCGAAGCCGAAGGAATTCGACAAAACCGTGCCGACCTCGGCGTTGCGCTTCTTGTTCGGCACGACATCGAGCACGATAGCCGGATCGGGATTGTCGTAGTTGATGGTCGGCGGGATGACGCTTTCGCGCATGGTCAGCAGCGAAAAGGCGGCCTCGACCGCGCCGGCGGCCGACAGCGTGTGGCCGATCATCGACTTGTTCGACGAGATCGGCATCGAGCCGATGCGCTCGCCGAAGACGGTGGACAGCGACAGGTGCTCCATCTTGTCGTTTTCAGGCGTCGAGGTGCCGTGCGCGTTGACGTAGTCGATCTCGTCTTCGCCGAGGCCCGCATCGGCAAGGGCGGCGCGCACGGCGGCGATAGCCGGCGAGCCATCGGGCTTGGAGCGGGTGCGGTGGAAATCGTCGGCCTTTTCGCCGCAGCCGCGCATGATGCCGAGGATCGTCGCGCCGCGCGCAAGGGCGGCTTCCAGCGATTCCAGCACGAGCGCGCCGGAGCCTTCCGCCAGCACGAAGCCGTCGCGGTCCTTGGAGAAGGGTTTTGAGGCCTTCTCGGGGATATCGTTGTGGGTGGAAAGCGCCGAGAGCAGCGAGAAGCGGATCAGCGCTTCGGCGGTTGCCGAGCCGTCGGCGCCGATCGACAGCGCCTTGTCGCATTCGCCGCGCCGGATCGCCTCGACCCCGAGCTGGATGGCGGTGGCGCCCGAGGCGCAGGCGGTCGACAGCGTGATCGGCAGGCCACGCGTGCCGAAGCGGTCGGCCAGGCGATCGGCGATCGAGCCGAACTGCGTGGTCTCGAAGACATCCAGTTCCTTCAACCCGCGCGCCACGCGCAGCAACCTTTCGGCGCCAGCGTCCTGCTTGTCGGAATTATAGAGCGAGAAGCGGTCGGTCCAGTCGAGCTCGACCGGCGGCGAGGCCAGGAACAGCGGGCCACCGAAATCGCCGGACTCCAACCCAGCTTCCGAGACGGCCTCCTGGGCCGCGGTCTCGGCCAGCTCGTAGGTGAGATGGCTGGCGCCCTTGGAGCTCGACGGCAGGAAGTCGACCATGCCGGAAATGCGGGTGTTGAGCTGATCGACCGGAAAGCGGGTGATCGGATGGATGCCGGATTTGCCCGAGGTCAGCGCCGCCCAGTTGTCCTTCTTGCCGACGCCGAGCGAGGTCACCACGCCGATGCCGGTCACGGCGACGATAGGCCTGCCCATATGGTCTCGGAGATTGGCCATGTTTGCGTCTCTTTCTAGGCGGCCTTGATCAGCCCCAGGCCCTCGAATTGGTGATAGCCGATCGCCGTTGCAAGGACGCTATTGGGCGCGCCCTCGAATTGCCGTTCCACTGTGGCATCGAAGACAGGGTAGGCGGCCTTGCGGTCGACGGCCATTGCCGCGAGCGCAACCGCAAAGGGGAATTGAGCCTCCTTCATATGGCCGGTCAATGTCGAGAAGGCGCGCACGGCCAAAGCCGGGTTGGCGTCGAGCACCGCCTTTTCGGCCGCCGTGGCGGCGTGGGCGCCGGAGGCGGCGGAAATCGTCAGCAGATCGCCGTCGGGAAGGACGGCCTGCTTCAGCAATGCGGCGATTTCGGCATTCAGTTCGCCGCGCCGGCGCCTGGCGCGGCCGGAGATGACGGGGCCAAGCTCGGCGTAGATCTTGCGGCCGCGGTTTTTTGCGTGCTCGCGCTGTTCCAGCACCAGGAAGGCGCCGCCGGAGCCCGTCACCACACCGCCGCCTTCGGCGCCCTGGCGTTGCCAGACCGGCTGCCATGGGCCGCGATGCAGGTAACCGGCGAGCTCATAGCCGAGCAGCATGTCGGAATGCTCGGTCTGAAAGGCGCCGCCGACCAGAACATGGGTCGACTGTCCCGAGCGGATGCGCGCGGCCGCCGTCTCGACGGCCGAGACGCCGGCGCCTTCCTCGCCCATGAAGGTGCGGGAGGAGCCGGTGACCTTGTGAACGATCGAGATGTTGCCGGCGAGCAGGTTGGAGAGCTGGGCCAGGAACAGGGTCGGCCGCAGTTCCGTGGTCAGCTTCTCGTTGAGCAGCACGTCGCGGTCGTTGCGGCTCTCGGAGGCCGCGAGGATCGCGGCATCGACGGCTTCGTCGCGCTCGCCGCCACCGGCCGCCACCACCATGTCCATGGTCGCGCAAAGCTCGTCGTCGCCCTTGATGCCGGCGTCATCCAGCGCCAGGCCGGCGACATAGGTGCCGAGGCGCTGCCAGGTTTCCATCTGGCGCTGGTCGCCGCGCTTGGTGATCTGCAGGTTCCAGTCGATCTCGGGCAGGGGATGGATGGTGTAAGGCGCAAAGCGCTCTGCCTCGAGCACCGGCTCAAGGCCCGGTCGGGTGAGCTTCTGCCAATGCGCATCCGGACCCTCTCCAAGCGAAGAGACAAGGCCGATGCCGGTGATGACGACGTCGTGAGAACTCATGGGCGGCTGTTGTGGGTCAGCTGGCAGGGCGCGTCAAGACCGCGCCCGAGCCGGCTCAGGCGGCCTTGGCCGCGACCAGCGCGTCGATCTTGGCGCACAGGTTCTTCATGACGAAGTAGTCGTCGGTCGAGGCCTTGCCGTCATTGACCTCCTGCGTCCACTTCTCGAGCGGCACCTTGATGCCGAATTCCTTGTCGATGGCAAAGACGATGTCGAGGAAATCGAGGCTGTCGATGCCGAGATCGTCGATGGTGTGGCTCTCGGGCGTGATGGTGTCGATATCGATCTCGCTGGTGTCGGCAATGATCTTGGCGACTTTCTCGAACGTGGTGGACAAGGGCTCTTCCTTCGGTTGCGGGCGGAATCTGTCCGCATCTTGTTTGGGCGCTGTCTAATCGGTTTTTCCCGGCAGGAAAAGGCCTGATGCGCCGGGGCAGATGGGATGCCGGCTTTGGGAACGCAAGAAGGGCCGCCGGTCTATCCGGCGGCCCTTCCCATTTTACGCGGCGTCAGCTTTCTATTCCGATGCATGTCGTTGTTCCAAAACCGGAACCACTTTTGGGCGACATGCGTCAGTCGCGGAGCTTAACCAGGTCGTTGAGCAGCCCGCCCGTCCCGTTGTGGACGGTGAGCCGCTCGACCTTGCCGGCGATGGTTTCGAGAGCCTCGAGCTCCTTCAGCCGCAGCATCACCGGGTTCTCGGCCATCACCTTGGCCGTGTTGAGCAGCGAACGCGTGGCGTTCGTCTCCTCGCGGCGGCGGATGACGTTGGCCTCGGCCTGCTTCTCGGCCGCGACCACCTGGTTGAGGATCTCGCGCATATCGCCCGGCAGGATCACATCCTTGAGGGCGATATCGCTGACCTCGACGCCGATCGCGGCCATGTCGTCGCGCACCTTGGCCGCCGCGTCCTCGTCGACCGTCACCTTCTTGTCGAGGATCTGGTCGAGCGTGAGCGCGCCAAGCGTCTTGCGGAAGGCATACTGCAGGGCGCGGTAGAGGGCTTCCGAGAAGTCCTTCACCGTGCTTACCGCCTTGACCGAATCGACGACCCGGTATTCGGCGGCGATGTTGACGCGGATCGTCACGCGATCCCTGGTCAGCATTTCCTGCCCGGCGACATCGAGCGACTGAC
Source organism: Mesorhizobium sp. B2-8-3 (assembly GCF_006440815.1). Taxonomy (NCBI): domain Bacteria; kingdom Pseudomonadati; phylum Pseudomonadota; class Alphaproteobacteria; order Hyphomicrobiales; family Phyllobacteriaceae; genus Mesorhizobium; species Mesorhizobium sp. B2-8-3. Next base: position 230,373 of record NZ_VFTW01000005.1, on the reverse strand, counting down.
GCTTGATGTCGACGACCTTCACCTGGACCATGCGGCCGACACTCCAGAAGGCGTGCACGCCCGCTTCAAGCGTGCGGGAAAAGACGCCGTCCACGAAGAGCAGCCCGACCTGACCGTCCACGACCGGATTGACGAAGATGTGCTCCGTCTTCCGGGCCTGGCCGATCCGGCGCATCAAGTCCGGATCGACGGCGAGATCGGCCGCCGTATCGACAGACGTCACCTTCCACGGTCCGGCATCGGTCCACAGCACGAGCTTGCGGTCCGGCGGCAGCACGGCATGGAGGGCGCCGTCGCGCTCGATGACGGCGACGTCCGTGCGCCCGGTGCGAGCGACGGTGAAATGACGCGCGGCCACGTCGGGGAGCTTGTCGAACAACGCCTTCTCGTATGCCGAAACGAATTCCGGGTTCTTCAGGTCGTGCCTGGAGATTTCCAGGTTTCCGCGCCGGTTGGCGAGCCAATATTCGCCCGGCATCAGGATCGCCTGGATCTCGCCCTTGTAGAGGGCGACGGCACGTTCATTTTCCTTCACGAGGACGCGCTGGCGTCCAAGAAGCTTTTCGAGAATGGTCTTCATTGTCTTACTCCCGTCGGGCATGGCCCCATGCGAGGCGTCACGTCATGCGTCGATCATCCTTTCGTTTTCTCGTTTCACGTCGTCGTACTTCATGTCCCGGGCACGAATGATCCAGGGACCGGTGGCGTCGATCCGCGGCGGGCCTTCGGGAGCGGATCGCGGGGCGGCGAAGCGGGCGCCGGAAGCCGAAGCTTCCCTTGCCGGCCGCGCCGCGCCTTGATCGTCACCGCGGGCCTGGCCGCGAGCCGATGGCGCAGAACATCGCCGCCCGGCAAGGCCGAAGCCCTGCCGTCCGTGAAGTCCTCGCATTCCGGTCCCCGGACCGTTTTCGGATGGCGTATCAGGCCAATGGAGAAGGATTCGAACCTTCGACAGTCAGATTACAAGTCTGATGCTCTTCCAGCTGAGCTATCCGTGATGCAGATGACGGGACTCGAACCCACAACCTCCGGATTATGTCCGGCGCTCTCCCAGTTGAGCTACATCCGCGATCCCAATCCCCGAAACGGCACCGTACACAGCGCGGCAAAGCCGGCTGCGCGGGCGGAGACGAAAGCTCCAACCGTTGTGCTCGCTTCGGTTTTCGTGACCGGGAGCGCGCCTATAGACCCTGCGACGGGTTGTCGCAAGCGGCATTGTCGCGGCGGATGTGCGGCTTCTTCCGGATGTGGCATTTCGGCCACTGTAGCGAGCCGCGCGGGCCGGCGCCCTCAGAAGGTGACGCGGCCGAGCACCTTGAGGGCGTCGCCTTCCGGCACCACAACCACGGCTTCGCCCTCGCGCGGCGCTACGCCGGTGAGCGCCTCGATGTTTTCCACATGCGTGACCAGCACCAGATTGTCGGAGCCGGAATAGCCGCGGATTTCCTTCATGACCGCTTCCATTTGCGCGGCCTTTTCGGCCGGGTCGGTTTTCAGCAGGTCGAGCGGCGCGAAGGGCTGCGGCTCGGATTCGAAAGCGATGCGGGCAGTGTCGAGGCAGCGGCAGTAGCGGCTGGAGAGCACGTGATCGATCGGAGCCGCGCGGGCCGCGAACAGCGCGCCGATGCGGCTTGCCTGCTGCTTGCCGCGCTCCGACAGGTTGAGCTGCGTGGCGCAATTGCCGATGTCGAAATTGGCCGGGTCGGCAGCTCCGGTGACGAAGGCATGGCGAAGCAGCACGACATGGCCGCCGTCGCGCAGCAACGCCCAGCCGGCGTCCGTCGCGTGGGCAAGGCTCGGAGCGGCCAGGAGAAAAAGCGCCAGAACAATTCGCAGCATCGGAAGTCCTTTGGCGGCCCGGCGGGGGGCCAAGACCGTGATCGGCATATAGGGATCGCAAAGCCGGCCGGAAAACAAGCAGCGGCGCCGGGGAACGGCGCGCGGCGCCAATTGCATGGCGAACAGGGCTCGCCTATCACGGGAAAAATGTCTCCGCCCAGAAAATGACTCCGCTCACCGAAACCGTCCTCTTCGTCTTCAGCCTTGTGGCGCTCGGCTATCTGGCCGGGCTCACCGGCTATCTGAGGCCGGCGAGCGGGGAGGGCATTTCCGAATTCGCCGTCAACGTGGCGATGCCGTTGCTGCTCTTCCAGACCATGGTCAAATCGGACTTCCATGGCGTCACGCCGTGGTCGCTGTGGGGCGCCTATTTCGCGGCCGTGGTCATCACCTGGGCCGCGGGCCATCTGGTGATGACGCGGCTGTTCAGGCGAGATGCGCGCGCGGGCATCGTCGGCGGCGTGTCGTCGGCCTATTCCAATGTCGTGCTGCTCGGCGCGCCCTTCATCCTCGGCATCTTCGGCGCGAGCGGCTTCGAGGTGCTGTCGCTGCTGGTCTCGGTCCACCTGCCGATCATGATGATGGCCTCGATCGTGCTGTTCGAGATGTTCGGGCGCGGCAGCGGCGAGACGATCCATCCGCTGCGCGTCTTCAAAAGCTTCCTCAGGCGGCTTTTCATCAATCCGCTGATCATCGGCATCCTGGCGGGGCTCGCCTGGCGCCTCACCGGCGCGGCGCTGCCGGACCTTATCGAACGGCTGGTCGATACGCTCGCCGACACGGCCGGTCCGGTGGCGCTGTTCGCCATGGGGCTCAGCCTGCGCCGCTTCGGCATCTCCGGCAATATCCGGCCGGCGCTGGCATTGTCTGGACTGAAACTGTTCCTGATGCCGGCGCTGGTGCTGGTGTTCGTGTGGCTGCTCGGCCTGCCGCCGCTGACTGCCAAGGTCGCGGTGGTGGTTGCAGCACTCCCTTCGGGCATCAATTCCTACCTGATCGCCGTCCAGTTCAACACCGGCCAGGCCCTGGCCTCGAACCAGATGACGCTTGCCACCGCAAGCGCGGTGGTGACCACGTCGTTCTGGTTGACGGTGGTGATCCACGTCTTCGGATAAGGGATGTCGTTATTCAGGTGAGGCCGGCCTGCAAACACCGATTTCCTGCGCTTCCGGTGCTCACGTACTTTAGGTACGCTCCGCTCCGGTTCTCGGAAATCGCCATTTTCGGCTCGGCCTGACCTGAATCTCAACATCCCTCCACCAATCTCGCACGCAAGCAATCCGCGCTCGCCTTTGCTGGCCCAACCCCTATATGCCATCTTGTGATTGCTTGCCCGCCTTTCCCTAGGTAAGAGCAATGCGCCAGCGTGCGGCTAGCGAGCACGCTTCAACGGATATCCAGAAAAACGGCCGATCAGCGCGCCGAACGGAGGCCAGACCATGCTTCAGAAAACCAGTCATTTCATGCGCCAGGCCAATCTCATCAATGGTGAATGGGTGCAGGCCGACAGCGGCCAGACCATCGACGTCAACAATCCGGCGACGGGCCTCAAGATCGGCACCGTGCCGAAGGCCGGCAAGGCCGAGACCCGCCGCGCCATCGAGGCCGCCGAGGAAGCCTTCAAGAGCTGGCGCAAGACCACCGCGCTCGAGCGCTCGAAGCTCCTGCGCAAGCTGCATGACGCGATGATGGACAATCAGGACGTGCTGGCCGAGTTGCTGACCATCGAGCAGGGCAAGTCGCTCGCCGAATCCAAGGGCGAGATCGGCTCGGCCGCGGCCTACATCCTGTGGTTCGCCGAGGAAGGCCGCCGGGTCTATGGCGACATCGTGCCGTCGCCATGGGGCGACCGCCGCATCCTGGTGACCAAGGAGCCGGTCGGCGTCATCGCCGCCATCACGCCGTGGAACTTCCCGTCCTCGATGCTCGCCCGCAAGATCGGCCCGGCTTTGGCCGCCGGCTGCACGGCGGTGGTCAAGCCCGCCTCGCAGACGCCTTATTCGGGCCTCGCCTGGGGCGCGCTGGTCGAGGAAGTCGGCTTCCCGAAAGGCGTCGTCAATGTCGTGACAGGTTCGGCTGGCGAGATCGGCGACGAAATCTGCGCCAATCCGCTGGTCAAGAAGATCACCTTCACCGGCTCGACCGAGGTCGGCAAGATCCTCATCCAGAAGTCGGCAACGACGGTCAAGAAAGTGTCGATGGAGCTCGGCGGCAACGCGCCGTTCCTGGTCTTCGACGATGCTGATGTCGACCGCGCGGTGGCCGGCGCCATCACCGCCAAGTACCGCAACTCCGGCCAGACCTGCGTTTGCACCAACCGCTTCCTCGTGCAGGCCGGCATCTACGACAAGTTCGTCGAGAAGCTCGCCGCCGCCAGCAACAACCTCAAGGTCGGCTCGGGCCTCGAGGAAGGCGTGCAGCAGGGGCCGCTGATCGACGAGAAGGCGGTCGAGAAGGTCGAGGAGTTCATCGCCGACGCAACCTCGAAGGGCGGCAAGGTCGTCGCCGGCGGCAAGCGCCATGCGCTGGGCGGCTCGTTCTTCCAGCCGACGGTCATTGCCGACGCCACGCCGAAGATGCGCTTCATGAAGGAAGAGATCTTCGGGCCGATCGCGCCCGTGTTCGAGTTCGAGACCGAGGAAGAGGCGGTCGCCTTGGCCAACGACACCGAGTTCGGCCTCGCCGCCTATTTCTACACTGGCGATCTCGGTCGCGCTTTCCGGGTAATGGAAGGCCTGAAATACGGCATGGTCGGCGTCAATGAAGGCCTGATCACCACACCCGAGGCGCCGTTCGGCGGCGTCAAGGAATCCGGTCTCGGCCGTGAAGGCGGGCATCAGGGCATCGAGGACTATCTCGATACCAAATATGCCTGTTTCGGCGGCCTCGGACTCTGATATCGATCCCTGGGATAGGGCAGGCGTTTGGCCTGCCCTTGCCGGATGATGCGCCGTCGGCCTAAATCCACGGATCAGGAAATGACATTTCGGGCATGGCGATGAAAGACGGCGAGGTCTTCGGCACGACGCAAGCGGGTGAGGCTGTGCGCCGCTTCACCATTCGCGGCGGCGGCATCACCGCCAACATCATCGGGCTGGGCGCCATCGTCCAGGATCTCAGGCTGAGCGGCCACGATGCGCCGCTGGTGCTCGGCTACGACCGTTTCGAACCCTACGAGACCGACCGCGCCTTCTTCGGGGCGGTGGTCGGACGCTTCGCCAACCGCATTGGCGGCGGCCGCTTCACCATCGCCGGCAACCGCTACCAGACCGAGCAGAATTTTCTCGGCAAGCACACGCTGCATGGCGGCTCGGAAGGCTTTTTCCACCAGCCATGGACCGTCTCGCTGCACGGCCGCGATTTCGTGACGCTGACATTGCACGATCCGGACGGCGCCATGGGATTCCCGGGCGCGCTCGACGTCACCTGCACCTACCGGCTGAAGATCCCCGGCACGCTCAGCATGGAACTGACCGCGACCTGCGAGGAGCCGACGCTCTGCAACCTCGCGCAGCACTCCTATTTCAATCTCGACGATGGCGGGGCGGGCGACATCCTTGACCATCGGTTGATGCTCAACGCCGGCGCCTACACACCCGTCGATGACGAGATGATCCCGACCGGCGTGGTGAAGCCGGTCGACGGCACGCCTTTCGATTTCCGGCAGGCGCGGGCGCTGCGCATGGAAATGGAAGGCGAGCAGCTTCGCTATGACCTGAATTACTGCCTGGCCTCCAGCCGCGGGCCGCTACACCAGGCTGCCTGGGTGCAAGGCGCCAATTCCGGCGTCGAGATGGAAGTGTGGACCACCGAACCGGGACTGCAGCTCTATAGTGGTCAGTTCGTCGCGCCGACATCGCCGGGGCTTGACGGCCGCCGCTACAGGGCGTTTTCGGGCCTCTGCCTCGAAGCGCAGACCTGGCCTGACGCGCCGAACCGGCCCTATTTCCCGCAGGCGACGCTGTGGCCGGGGCAGATCTATCATCAGGTGACGGAATACCGGTTCCGGCTGCCTTAAAGTTCTACGATATTGAAGTGATGCCTGCTTAAGCTTCGACGGAGCTTAACTGTCGAAGGCTGCCCTCAACGTATCGAACGGGGCAAGCGCGCCGCGAACCTGCACGACCGCGGCGGCGACTTTATGGGCGCGGCGGACCGCGTCGGCGGGCGCATGGCCGGCAAGCCGCGCAGCGAGATAGCCGCCGTTGAAGGAATCACCAGCGCCGGTGGTGTCGACGGGGGCGGCCACATGCACCGCGTCGACAGTTTGTAAAACGCCGTTCAGCGCAATCAGGGCCGGCTGCTCGCCATTCTTGACCACGACCTCGCCGGTCAGCTTGCCAAGGCGCTCCGCCGTTGCCTGTGGCGTCGGATCCCCGAACAGCATCTGCTCGTCCGGGAAGGTTGGCAACGCGATGTCGCAGACCGCAAGCGCATTGATGATCGCGGCTTGGGCTATCTCACGGCTTGGCCACAGACGCGGCCGGTAGTTCGGGTCGAAGGCGACGAGCGAACCGGCGGCCCGGGCCGCAACTATGGCCGTCAGCAAAGTTTTCCGCGCGGCCTCGTCCAGAATTGCCAGGGTGATTCCGGAAAGATAGACAAGCGCCTGGTTTTCAAGGCTTTTCGCAAGTGCTGCCGGATCGGAGGCAAGCTGGCGCGCGGCCGCGTCGCTTCGCCAGTAGGTGAAGGCGCGCTCGGCCCCGGTGAGCGTTATGGCGTAAAGGCCGGGGCGCGCGCCGGCAATGACCGGACTGTTGCCCACGCCTATGCCGTTCTCGGCAAGGAAGGCAATCTGGTCGCGCGAGAAGGGGTCGTCGCCGAAGGCCGACACGTAGGTCGCGGGCCGATCCGGGCTCAAGGCGTGCAACGCCCAGAGCGTGTTGAAGGTATCGCCGGCAAAACCCATGCGCCAGTTCGGGCCGGTCTGGCCCGACAGTTCCAGCATGCATTCGCCGATCGACGCGATACCCTTGGCCATGCGGGCTTGTCCCTTCCTAAGATCTTGTTGCTGTAGCTTTTTGCGGCCGGCAGCGCCATGCTTGGCTAGCGGCGAATTTTGCGCCAGAAGCGATTTCCCACAGGCAGGGTGGGACGCGACAAGCGAACCGCGACGTTAACAGCCGAAGAGGAACGGGTTTGGCATCGATATGGCGTTACATTCTTGCGGGTCTCGGCCTGGCCGCTCTGCTGGTCGGCATCGTGGCCGCGGTCTATCTGATGCTGCCGCAATCGGCGTCCGGCCCGGACATTTCACGCTCCAAGAAGACGGCGAACGGCCTGTTCGTCGCGAGCTTCGAGCCGGAGCGCGGCGTGATCCGGCAGGGCGAGCTGCAATCCTGGCTGCTGACGCTGAAGACCGCCGCCGGCGCGCCGGTGGAGGGGGCAGCCATCACCGTCTCCGGCGGGATGCCGCAGCACGACCACGGCCTGCCGACCAGTCCGCAGGCGACCGATTACCTCGGCGACGGACGCTACCGCATCGACGGCGTGAAGTTCACGATGAGCGGCTGGTGGCAGCTGCATTTTGGTATTTCGGCGGCGGCCGGGTCCGATTCCGTCGTCTTCAACGTCGTGTTGTGAGGGGGCGATGAGACGGCTGGCCAGCGTTGCAGGTCTGCTCGCATTGGCGACGCTTTTGCTCCTCGGCGGTTGCGGCAAGCCGCAGTTCAGCGATGCGGAGAAGAAGACCATCGCCTCACTGGCGTTGAACACCTTGCCCTCGCTCAAACCCGACACCACGAACCAGTATGCGGATGTGCCGGCGGCCGCCGCGCTTGGCTCGACGCTGTTCTTCGATGTCGACATGAGCCGCGACGGGACGGTGTCCTGCTCGACCTGCCACAAGATCGACCGCCAGTTCCAGGACGACCTGCCGCAGGCGGTCGGCGTCAGCCGCACCAACCGCCGCACCATGCCGCTGGCAGGCGTGGCGCGCGATCCCTGGTTCTTCTGGGACGGCAGGCGCGACAGCCTGTGGGCGCAGGCGCTGACGCCGCTGGAAAATCCGCTGGAGCAGGCGGGAAACCGCGCCGCCTTCGCGCATTACATCAAGAAGCGGTTCGGCGAGCGCTATGAACGCATCTTCGGGCCGTTGCCGGACCTTTCGACCGTGCCGGCCAACGCCAGCCCGCTCGGCACGGATGCCGAGAAGGCGGCGTGGAACGCCATGTCCGCCGGCCAGCAAGACGACGTCAACCGCGTCTATGCCAATATCGGCAAGGCGATCGCCGCCTTCGAACGGTCGATCGAGCCTCGGCAAACGCGCTTCGACCGCTTCGCCATCGATCTGGCCACCGGGGCAGCGCCGCAAGGCGACGCCGCGTTCTCGCCGGAGGAGATTCTCGGGCTGAAGCTGTTCATCGGCAAGGCCAACTGCGTGACCTGTCACAATGGCCCGCGCTTCACCGACAATTCCTTCCACAACACCGGCGTGCCGCCGGTCGAAGGGCTGCCGCCGGACCGCGGGCGCGTCGATGCGGTGGCGCAGGTCGAGGCCGACCCGTTCAACTGCCTCGGCAAATTCCGCGACGGCGACGAAAGCGCCTGCCGCGAGCTGCGCTTCATGGTCAAGGACGGTCCGCAGATCATGCGCGCCTACAAGACGCCGTCGCTCAGGGGCGCCGCAAGCCGGCCGTCCTACATGCATGCCGGCCAGTTCTCGACACTCGACGAGGTGGTGGCGCATTATTCGAAAGCGCCGCTTGCCGTCGAAGGCGTTTCCGAAGTGCACTCGCTCGACCTTTCCGAGCGCGAGCGGGCGGCGCTGGTGGCTTTCCTGAAAACGCTTGATTGATGATCTAGCTGTCGATATTGATTGAAAGAATATTGCAAAAAAGGTATGTTTTATTCAAATGGACTGGGTGGTGGAATTCCTCAATGCCAACGTGAGGCAGGAGCTTGAGGCTCAGCCCAGAGATATTCTCGCTAGCTTTCTGCGCATATCGCGTCTGATTGAGGTGCATGGCTTGCAGAAAGTCCACGAACCCTATGTGAAGCATTTGGAGGGCCGGCTCTGGGAAATGCGAATGAAGGGTCGTGATGGTATTGCACGCGCCGTCTATGTGACTGCAACCGAACGTCGTGTGGTTATCCTGCGAGTTTTCACCAAGAAGACGAAGAGAATCCCACGAAGCGAAATCGAACTGGCTCTGAAGCGAGCAAAGGAGGTTCTATGAACCGCAAAGCAATTCCCGTCGAGGAGGCGGCCAAGGACTGGTTCAAGGATCCGGAATTCGTCGCCGAGTATGAGGCCCTGGAAGAAGAGTTCACGCTGGCCGAAGCTTTAATAAAGGCTCGCGGCGAAGCCGACATGACTCAAGAAGAAGTTGCCGCTGCTATGGGAACCACGCAGGCTGTGATCGCCCGCTTGGAGAGCGGCCGGAATATGCCTTCGACCAGAACCTTGCAACGCTTTGCCAAAGCAACTGGATCGAAATTGCGCATCAGCTTCGAACCCGGCAAATCGAAGTCGCGCGCAGGTCACTGACTGCCTACCTGTCCTTCACCGTTTCCATCGCCACGAAGGTCGAGGTCTGGGCGACGTGGGGCAGGGCCGATATGCGCTCGCCGAGCACCCGCCGATAGGCGGCGATGTTGGTGGTGCGGACCTTCAACAGATAGTCGAAGCTCGAGGCCATCATGTGGCACTGCTCGATCTCCGCCACGCCCTGCACCGCGCGGTTGAAGGCGTCGAGCGCCGCCGAGCGCGTGTCCGACAGTTTCACCTGGACGAAGGCGACGTGGCCTTCACCCATGCGCTCGCGGTCGATGACTGCGCGGTAGCCTCTGATGTAGCCGTCCTTCTCCAGCCGCTTAACGCGCGCCTGCACCGGTGTCTTCGACAGGCCGACCTTGCTTGCGAGTTCCGACATGGAAAGCCGGCCGTCGCGCCCGAGCGCGGCCAGGATGTTGCGATCGATGCGGTCCAATTGGTCTTCAATCATCGATATTGCAGTCAATACGATTGAAAGGATGCCTATATGATAGATCGAACGGACTGCTTTGTCGATTTCTTTGGACCGACTGAAATTCGCAGCTGTGCTAGCTTGCGCCATTCGGTCCGGCGACCGCCAGACCGCTCGCTCACGCTCGCTTTCATGGACCCGACATGCCGCTCGACGCCATCCGCCAGCAGATTCGCGCCAATTATTTGCCCGACGAAGACGAGGCGGTGAGGCGCCTGTCGGCGACAGCGGGGCTTTCGGCGGAGGAGCGCAAGGCGATCTCGGCCCGCGCGGCCGAACTGGTGCGCGCGGTGCGCGGCTCGACCGACCCCAGGCTGATGGAGGTCTTCCTCTCGGCCTACGGCCTGTCGACCAAGGAAGGCGTGGCGCTGATGTGCCTGGCCGAAGCGTTGCTGCGCGTGCCCGACACCGAGACGATGGACGACCTCATCGCCGATAAGATAGCGCCGCATGACTGGTCGGCGCATTCTGGCGGCTCGAGCTCCATCTTCGTCAACGCCTCGACCTGGGCGCTGATGCTGACCGGCCGCGTGCTCGACGAAGGCGAGGGCGGCATCGAAGGCACGCTGCGCGCCATGGTGCGCCGGCTGGGCGAGCCGGTGATCCGCAAGGCGGTGGCCGCCGCCATGCGCGAGATGGGCGAGCAGTTCGTGCTTGGACGCACCATCGCCGAGGCGATCAAGCGCGGCCGGCCGATGACGCAGAAGGGCTATCTCTATTCCTTCGACATGCTGGGCGAGGCGGCCCGCACGGAAGCCGATGCGCTGCGCTACCACCGCGCCTATGCCGACGCGATCTCCTCGCTCGATTCCGGCTCCAACGGGCCCGACATCCGCTACAACCACGGCATATCGGTGAAGCTCTCGGCGCTGCACCCGCGCTACGAGGAGGCGCAGAAGGAAAAGATGCTGCCGGTGATGGCCGAGCGGCTTCTGTCGCTGGCGCTAGCGGCGCAGCATTCGCGCATGGGCCTCAACATCGACGCCGAGGAAGCAGACCGGCTCGACCTGTCGCTCGACGTCATCGAACGCGTGCTGGCCGAGCCGGAACTCGCCGGATGGGACGGGTTCGGCGTCGTCGTCCAGGCCTATGGGCCGCGCGCGGCCTTCGCCATCGACTGGCTCTATGCGCTCGCGAAAAAATACGACCGCCGGATCATGGTGCGGCTGGTGAAGGGCGCCTATTGGGACACCGAGATCAAGCGGGCGCAGACGCTCGGCCTGTCCGGCTATCCGGTCTTCACCCGCAAGGCCAACACCGACGTTTCGTATCTGGCCTGCGCGAAGAAGCTTTTGTCGATGACCGACCGCATCTACCCGCAGTTCGCCACCCACAACGCGCACACGGTTGCCGCCATCCTGTCGATGGCGAAGGACCGCGACAGCTTCGAGTTCCAGCGTCTGCACGGCATGGGCGAAGCGCTGCACGAGACGGTGCGCCAGGCCGAAGGCACGCGCTGCCGCATCTACGCGCCGGTCGGCGCGCATTCCGACCTGCTCGCCTATCTGGTGCGGCGTCTGCTGGAAAACGGCGCCAATTCCTCCTTCGTCCACCAGTTGACCGACGAGGAAGTCGAGCCCGAGGAGATCGCGCGCGATCCGCTCGAGGCCGTCGAGACGCAGGGGCCGGCCGCCAATCCGGCGATTGCGCGCCCCGCCGCGATTTTCGGCGCCGGACGCCGCAATTCCAGGGGCTTCGACATCACCGATCCGGTGACGCTTGCGGCCATCGACAAGGCGAGGGCGGAATTCGCCGGAACGGACCGCTGGCACGCCAAGCCGGTCACGCGCGCCGCCGGCTACGGCAAGCCGCGCCAGATCGTCAATCCGGCAAAGCCCGACGAGGTCGTCGGCACGGTGCACGAGGCGGCGGCCAAACAGGTGGCGACCGCCGTGCGCATCGCCGTCGACGCGCAACCCGCCTGGGCGAAGCGCCCGGTTGCCCAGCGCGCCGCGATCCTCAACCGCGCCGCCGACCTCTACGAAGCCAATGCCGCCGAATTCTTCGCTCTCGCCACCCGCGAGGCCGGCAAGTCGCTGGCCGACGGGGTCGCCGAGGTGCGCGAGGCGGTCGACTTCCTGCGCTACTACGCGACCGAGGCGGCGAATGCCGAAGCGGGCACGCAAGCGCGGGGCGCGATCGTCTGTATCTCGCCGTGGAACTTCCCGCTGGCGATCTTCACCGGCCAGATCGCCGCGGCTTTGGTCACCGGCAATTCGGTCGTCGCCAAGCCGGCCGAGCAGACGCCGCTGATCGCCTTCCGCGCCGTCGAGATGCTGCGCGAGGCCGGTGTGCCGGAGGACGTCATCCAGCTTCTGCCGGGCGATGGCCCGTCGGTCGCCGCGCCGCTCACCGCCGATCCGCGCATCGCCGGTGTCTGCTTCACCGGCTCGACCGAGGTTGCCAAGCTGATCGAAAAGCAGCTGGCCGAAACCGCGGCGCCCGATGCCATGCTGATCGCCGAGACCGGCGGCTTGAATGCGATGATCGTCGATTCCACCGCGCTGCCGGAGCAAGCGGTGCGCGACATTCTCGCCTCGGCCTTCCAGAGCGCCGGCCAACGCTGCTCGGCGCTGCGCGTGCTCTACGTTCAGAAGGACGTCGAGAAGAAGATGCTGGAGATGCTGAAAGGCGCGATGGAAGCGCTCACTATCGGCAATCCCTGGGCCATCTCGACCGATGTCGGCCCGGTCATCGACGACGAGGCGCAAGCTTCGATCAGCGACTATTGCAAGAAGAAAGGTCTGGAGGGCCGGCTGATCGCGAAATTGGAAGCGCCGGCAACCGGCCGTTTCGTCGCGCCGCATGTCTTCCGCGTCAAAGGCATAGAGGAAATGGAGCGCGAGGTATTCGGCCCGGTGCTGCATGTCGCGACCTTCGATGCCGACGAGATCGACGCGGTGATCGCCGCCATCAACCGCAAGGGCTACGGCCTGACCTTCGGCCTGCACACCCGCATCGAGGGTCGCGTCCAGCATTTCGTCGACGGCATCCATGCCGGCAACATCTATGTCAACCGCAACCAGATCGGCGCCGTCGTCGGCTCGCAGCCTTTCGGCGGCGAGGGGCTTTCCGGCACCGGCCCGAAGGCCGGCGGACCGCATTACCTGCGCCGCTTCCGCAAGGGGCCGGAGGCGGGCACCGAGGTTGGCGAGGGTCACAAGGTGACCGCGACGGAGCTTGCCGACAATCTGCCGGATCCGACGCTCGGCGGCTGGTCGACGCGGCCGGATCGCGTGGCGATCCTGAGAAAGCATCTGCGCGGCAAGGGCGCGGCGGCGATCGCCGCCGCAGCAAGCCTCGATTTCGGCCAGGTCGACCTGCCGGGACCGACCGGCGAAGCCAACACGCTGTCGCTGTCGCCGCGCGGCAGGGTGCTGTGCCTCGGCCCGGATGCCGAGACGCTGCTTTCCCAGACGATCCAGGCGCTCGCGGCCGGCAATGCCGTGCTGGCGGTGGCGCCGGGCGCTCCGGCGGCGCTGTCGGCGCTGACCGGCAAGGGCCTGCCGCTGGCGGCCATCGACGGCCGGCCCGACCCGGTCGAGGCGCGCTCGCTGCGAGTCGATGTCGTCGCCTTCTCCGGCACGCCGGAGGCGGCGCGGATCGTGCGCAAGGTGATTGCCGAGCGCTCCGGTCCGATCGTGCCGCTGGTCAGCGAGGTGCTCAACCCGGCGGCTTACGCGCATGAGCGCGCGGTCTGCGTCGACACGACGGCCGCAGGCGGTAACGCCAGCCTGCTGGCGGCTGCATAGTCAGCTCGAGACCAGCCGTTTTGGCGGAGGCGCGTTTCAGGCGCCTTCGACCACCGAAAAGCCTTCGAACTGCGGGTGGCCCAGATAGTGCACCTTCGAGCCGCCGGCATTGCGATGGGCGGCGCGGAAGTTCTCCGATTTCGTCCAGGCGACGAAATCCTCCTGGCTTGCCCAGACGGTGTGCGAGGCAAACAGCGTATAGCCCTCGGTGTCGTTGACCGGGCCGCGCAGCAGGTGGAACTCCCTGAAACCCTGCATTTCGGAGAGGCTTGAATCGCGGTTCTTCCAGACGTCCTCGAAAGCTTCTTCCGAGCCGTTCTGGACCTTGAAGCGGTTCATGGCGATATACATCTGGTTCCTTTCGAAATGGACGAATTCTTAGAATGGTGAAGGTTTAAAAAGGGCCGATCCGCGCCTTGAACACCCAACTTGATTTTCCGGTCTCGGGTGGAATGGGAGGGAACGGTGCCTGCTTGCGCACCAGCGTCAAAGCGAACTGATCGAGCTCGGCGGACCCTGAACTTTCAGCGAGCTGCAGGTCGCTGACGCTGCCGTCGGCCGCGACGACGAAAACCACCCTGGCATTGTTGCGAGCCTTGGCCTGGATCGATTTCGAAACGCGACGGTTGGCGCGGGCAAGCTTCTTCTGGATTTCACCGCTGTAGCGGGATTCGAGCGCATTGCCGGCGGCCTGTTTCTTACCCTTGCTGGCGATGACCGGCGCATCGTGCGTATCGCCATCCGCCGTGCCGCGCGGTTCAACGGTTTCACTTGGCCCCGCCGATCCGGCTGGTGCGCTCGATGTCGCGCTCGGGACCGGTGATTGCCCAGGCTCGGCAGGGGGCGCTTGTGTGCTTTGCGGCTCGATCGCGGGCGTCGGCTTGCTGTCCGTGGGGACGCTCCGATCATCCTGGCGCGGCGTGGCGGCCGCCAGGATATCCGGCGTGGGGGCCGGCTCCTTGACGGCTTCCGGCGGAGGCTGAGGCGTCACCTGTTCACTTACCGGCTGCGGCGGCTCGGCCGGCGGAGCGGGCTGGACAGCCTGGCGTTTTGCCGGTTGCGGATCCGGCACCAGGGTAACATCCACCGCGCCGGACGCCTGGTCATCCAAGGCGCTGCCGATGACGTTGGCGCCGGACTGGTCGGCGCCCTCGGCCCTGATCGCGTCCGCAGAGTCGAAAGTCCCCGCGGGTGCGATCAGAAACGCCGCCGCGGCGGCGCCATGGAGCAGGCCGGAGGCGATGATCGCCACCGTCCATCTGCGGTCTCCGGCGGATTGCCGCGTCCGCATGAGTGGCTCGGCCGGCTTGATCGCCAGTTCACTGCCTGCATCGGAAGGGTGATCGATATCCTGCATGTCTCGCGCCGAGACCTGCCGCACGCGACAAGGAATTGTCAAATCAAGATCGGTTGCCGCCCATGGCGGTGGACCGCAGGCAGGCGACGCCATTGCGTCAAGCGGGAAGGCCGGATGCAGTCCCACCCTATACGCCGAAAGCGATGGCGATCCTGGTCGACGTCTTCAGGCCGCGCATGCAGGCCGCCGGCTCGACGCCGGTGCCGGCGCATTCGGTCGCGCTGTTGATCAGCACGCGGCTGAGCTTGCCGCAGTCGGCGCCGGCGAGGTCGAAGCGCGTGACCTTGGTCTTGCCGGCCGGCAGGTCCTTGAAATCGAGCACCGTGAGGCGGTCGACGGCGCCGGCCTCGTTGAACAGCGCAATCTCGAAAGCCGCCTTGGACAGGTCGGCGCCGAGCGCGTTGTTGACGACGAAGGTCAGCCGGCAGCCCTTGTCCGAAGGCTGTGCCGCATTGAGCTCCAGGTTCAGGGCCGGAGCCGGCGCCGACTGGGCCCACGCCGGCGCCATCGCAAGCGACATCGCAAACGTCGAGGTCAGCAGACGAAAGGATGCCGTCAAGCGTTTCATGTCTTCCTCAACCTCCAAAGCGCATGGTTGCCGCCAGCTTCAGCGTGACGCCGGGTTCGTAGAGAACGGCGGTCGTGCTTCCGTTGAGCGGGTTGGTGTATTTGACGTCGAACAGATTGTCGGCGTGGAAGTCGAGCTTGAGATTGTCCGTCGCCTGGTAGCTGGCGAAGGCGTTGACCAGCGTGAAGTCCTTGGCCACCGGATTGCCCTTGGGCTTGCCGTTGTATTGCACCTCGCCGCCGACGGTCAGCTTGTCTTCGAGGAAGCGCAGGCCGAGCTGGGCCGTCACCTGGGAAGAGGGGACGGTGGCCAGGTCGGCGCGCTCGCCTTCATAGGAGATGGTGTGGCCATTGATTATGGAGGCGGACAGGCCGGCATAGCCCCAGCCGGCGTCGTAGACGCTTTCCAGCTCGAAGCCGTTGATCTTGGCCTTGGCAAAGTTCTGGTACTGGAAGCAGATCGGAATGCCCGGGCCGAACGGGCAGCCGCTGGTTGGATCGAAGGGTGAGAGCGTCACGCCGTCGATGTAGTCGTCGACATTGTTGTTGAAGTAGGCAGCCTTGAGCCGCAGCGCGTCGCCGCCCTCGATGATATCGTTCTGCTTGTAGTTGACGCCGAACTCGACGGTCTTGCCGGTCTCAGGTTTCAGGTTCGGGTTGGGCAGGAACGGGAAGCTGACGCCGGCCGGATGGTTGCCGCGGATCAGCGTCTCGGTCAGCGAGGGCGAGCGATAGCCTTCCGCGTAGGTGCCGTAGAATTGCAGGCCGGCCAGGCCGGCGCTTTCAAAGGGCGAGACGCCGATGGTGATGCGCGGCGATACCCGGTCGCCGGAGGTCTCATTCGTGTCGTCCTTCAGGCTGTAATTGTCGTAGCGCAGGCCGCCAATGACCTCGAGCCACTCCCAGGTCAGCTTGTCCTGGATATAGGCGCCGGAGACGTTGCGCTTGCCCGACGGCGTGTAGAAGCTGTCGCCGCCGGCCGTGCCGCCGGTCTCGACATCGTCGCCGACCCAGTCACCGCCATAGGTCAATTCGTGGGCGACGCTCGCCGTCTCGAAGCGCGACGTGTTCCAGATGTCGATGCCGGTCGTGCCGACGTCGAAAGTGGATAGCGAGCCGGCCGGCAGCACCACGGGCAGGCCGGTGGTCGGGTCGAAGCGATTCTGCGCGGTGAGCGTGGTCAGGTCGAGAACTGTCTTGTTGTAGGAAGCATTGATGTGGAGGTCGAGCCAGCTCTTGGCATCGTCGGTGATGTTGTAGCGGGCCGTGAAGGTGTTCGACTTCAGATCGACGTCATTGGCCGGCACGCCGCCGCTGGTTTCCGTCCAGCCGTCCTTGGAGCCGACCCAGCCTAGCTTCAGTTCGCTGTTCTCGGTCGGGCGGATGGTGGTCTTGAGCAGGCCGCTCAGCACGTCGAACCCTGTGCCGGCAACGGTGCTGCCGCCGCCGTTTTTGTAGTCGTCATAGTCGCGGTAGACGATGTTGCCCAGAACGTCCCAGTTGTCGTTGATCCGGTAGGCGCCGGTGGCGCTGGTGGTCCAGCCCTTGCCGTTGCTTTCATAGCGCCCGGTCAATGATCCGGCCCATGTCTCCTCAGGCTTGAGGAAATCCTCGGCGTCTTTGGTGTCGAAGAAGACGACGCCGCCGATGGCGCCGGAGCCATAGGTGTTGGCGACCGGGCCGCGGACGACGTCGACCGACTTGATCAGCTCGGGATCGACATAGAAGGTCGACTGCGTGCCGTGGTCCGAGCGCTGGAAGTCCTGCCGGGCGCCGTCGACGATGACCGCGACGCGGCCGAAATCCTGCAGGCCGCGGATGTTGATGCTGGAACTGACGCGGCGCGCGTCGGCCTGCACGGCGACGCCGGGCACGCCGAGCAGCATTTCGTTCGGCGTGGTCGCCATGCGGCGATCGAGCTGCTCCTGGTCGACATGGCTGGCCGAGGCCAGCGACTGGATCGCCGTTTCGCCCGTGCGGCTTATGACGAGGATCTTATCGAGCAGGGTTCCTTCGGCCGCGGCCTTTTCATCAGCCTTCTTTTCCTGATCGGCCTGCTGCTGGTCGGCCGCCGGCTGCGCGGCCTGCTGCGCTTTGGCGGCGGGCGCGCCAAGCGCGATCGCCGCCGAACCGGCCATCAATATCGCCACCGCCCGCGCCAACGATCGGAAGCCCGGGCCCGCGCTGTCGCCCGCCAGGCCCGTCCGTCCCCAAGTCACCAACCCCATGCCCCAACTCCAGATTCAGGCTCACAGCTGGCTGGCCAGTGGCTCGCTCGCATTTTTGATCACGTCCGGCGTCTTAAATGTTGACTCATTTAGTCCGGTAATGCACTGACTAGTAAACATGATTATTCTAGTCAAGAATTTAATCGGCATTTTACGAGGCTGCGGCCAAGGTGGCCGTCAGAGAAAAGGACCGACCCGATGAACACGCACAATCCCAACGATTTTCGCTATCGCGTCCGCCGCCCGGAGGACACGCAGATGCGTTACGAAAGGGTGCCGTTGGCGGTGAGGACGCTGTCCAGCAACACGCTGTTCCAGGGTGAGCACGAGATCGGCATCGAGCATCACGGCGCGCTTTACCGCCTGAAGATCACCCGCCAGGGCAAGCTGATCCTCAACAAGTGAGGATCGGCGGTGGGGCAGGCGAGCACAGATCAGGCATCACAGGTGGAAGACATTGCAGGTGGAAGTCATGGACCAGCGCGTTAAGCCGTCGCCGGAGGAAATCCGGCGGGCGCGAGAAGAAAATCCGAAAATGCGGGAGCGCGATCTTTCGGCGCAATTGGGCATTTCGGAAGCGGAGCTGGTCGCGGCGCAGTGCGGCGTCGGCGCTGTCCGCGTCGAGCCGCGCGTCAACGATCTGCTGACCGGCCTCGAGGCGGTCGGCGAGGTGATGGCGCTGACCCGCAACGAAAGCGCCGTGCATGAAAAGATCGGCGTCTACGACAAGGTCGTCACCGGCAACCACAACGCCATGGTGCTCGGCGAAAACATCGACCTGCGCATCTTCCCGAAGGTCTGGGCGCATGGTTTTGCCATGGAGAAACGCGACGGCGGCGAAATCCGCCGGAGCCTGCAGTTCTTCGATGCGGCGGGCGAGGCGGTGCACAAGGTGCATCTGAAGCCCGCATCCAATCTCGATGCCTACCAGAAATTGGTGGCGAGCCTCGAATCGTCGAACCAGGAGCCGACCGTCGCGATCCACCCAAGCGCGGCGGAAGGAGAGGGTGAGGGGCAGGGTTCGGTCGCCTCGATCGACGATCTGCGCGACCGCTGGAGCCGGCTCACCGACGTGCATCAGTTCTTCGGCATGCTGAAGACGCTGAAGCTCAGCCGCCGCGAGGCGGTGCGCATGGTGGGCCAGGACTATGCCTGGCTGCTCGACAACGACGCGGTGAGCGCCATGTTCCATCACGCGGCGGCAGGCGAGATGCCCATCATGTGCTTCGTGGGCAACCGCGGCTGCATCCAGATTCATTCCGGTCCGATCAAGTCGGTCAAGCCGATGGGGCCGTGGATCAACGTGCTCGACGAAACCTTCCATCTGCACCTGAGGACCGACCACATCCACGAGGTCTGGGCGGTGCGCAAGCCCACCAAGGACGGTCATGTCACGTCGGTGGAGGCCTATGACGCCAATGGCGACATGATCATCCAGTTCTTCGGCAAGCGTCATGAAGGCGAAGGCGAGCGGGAAGACTGGCGCCTCCTGGCCGAGAACCTGCCCCGCATCCCCAATCCGACCGCTGCATGAGGTAGCACCCAATGCGCTTTGTTCTCAGTTTCCGCGCGGCGCTTGCGCCGATGCTCGGTGTGCTGCTTGCGTTCACCGCGCCGCCGGCTGGCGCTAACGAGGGGGTGGCCGTCTTTTCGGACACCTCGCGGATCGCCTCCATAGGCGGCTCGATCACCGAGATCGTCTACGCGCTCGGCGAGGAAGGCCGTCTCGTGGCTCGCGATTCGACCAGCAACTATCCCGAGGCGGCGGTGAAGCTGCCGGATGTCGGTTACATGCGCGCGCTCTCGCCCGAGGGTGTCCTGTCGGTCAATCCGACCGGAATCCTGGCGCTGCACGGCAGCGGTCCGAAAGAAGCGGTCGACGTGCTGAAGAAGTCGAGCGTGCCCTTCATCGAGGTGCCGGACCACTACAATCATGAGGGCATTCTCGAAAAGATCCACATCGTCGGCAAGGCGCTGGGGGTCGAGGCGAAGGCGGAGAAGCTCGCCGCGGAGACGGACGCGAAGCTGAGGGCGGCGGAAAAGCAGACGGCTGCGATCAAGGATCGCAAGCGCGTGCTGTTCGTGCTGTCGACGCAAGGCGGCAAGATCCTTGCCGCGGGCAGCGACACGGCGGCCGACGGCATCATCAAGCTTGCCGGCGCGGTCAACGCGGTCGAGGGCTTTTCCGGCTACAAAGGGATGACCGACGAGGCGATCGTCAGCGCCAGGCCGGATGTCATCCTGACGATGAAGGGCGGCGGACCGCCGATCTCGGAAGAGGAGCTGTTCGCCAACCCGGCCGTCGCTTCGACACCGGCGGGCACGAGCCGCAAGATGATCAGCATGTGGGGCGGCTACCTGCTCGGCTTCGGCCCGCGCACGGCCGAAGCCATCCATGATCTTGCCGTCTCGCTCTATGGCAACCAGGTCACGGACTGAGCGGCGATGGCCGGACAGTCCATTGCCGGCGCGGTCAGGGTGATGGCGGCCGATGGCGACCGCTCGGCCCGGGCAAGGCTTGTCATCCTGCTCTTGTGCCTGGCGCTCGCGCTCTGCGTGTTCCTGTCGCTGACGTCAGGCGCCTCCGACGCCTCCGCCGTCCGCGTCATCCACGACTGGTTTACGGGCGCCATGCCCGCCGACGCGGCGCTGGCCGCGCGCGACCAGTTGATCGTCTACGACATCCGCATGCCGCGCGTGCTGCTCGGCGCGCTGATCGGCGCCGCGCTCGCCGTCTGCGGCGCGGTGATGCAGGGGCTGTTCCGCAATCCGCTTGCCGATCCCGGCCTGATCGGCGTTTCCGCCGGCTCCAGCCTCGGCGCGGTGGCGATCATCGTGCTCGGCACCACGTGGCTTGCGCCCGTCACGCTTGCATTCGGCACGCTCGCGCTGCCGCTCGCGGCCTTCTTCGGCGGGCTGGCGGTGACGTTGCTGCTCTATGCCATCGCCACGCGCCAGGGGCGGACGTCGGTCGCCACGATGCTGCTTGCCGGCATCGCCATCAGCGCCCTTGCCATGGCGCTCACCGGCATCCTCATCTTCATGGCCGACGACCGGCAACTGCGCGACCTGACTTTCTGGCAGCTCGGCTCGCTTGCCGGCGCGACATGGCCGAAGATCGGCACCGTGGGGCCGGTGATCGTGCTGGCGCTGGCCGCGATGCCGTTCCTGTCGCGCGGCCTCAACGCGCTGGCGCTGGGTGAAGCGACCGCGAGCCATCTCGGCATTTCGGTGCAGCGGCTGAAATACACGGCCATCGTCGCGGTGTCGGCGGCGGTCGGCGCTTCGGTCGCGGTCAGCGGCGGCATCGGCTTCATCGGCATCGTCGTACCGCATGTCCTGCGGCTGGCGATCGGCCCGGACAACCGCTATTTGCTGCCGGCTTCCGCCCTGCTCGGCGCCTCGCTGCTTCTCATCGCCGACGCGGTCCCGCGCACCATCGTCGCGCCGGCCGAACTGCCGATCGGCATCGTCACGGCGGTTGCCGGCGCGCCGTTCTTCCTGTGGATCCTGCTGCGCAAGCGCGGCGTCATCGATTTGTGAGCTTGCCATGATCGAAGCGCGCGACATCTCGGTGGCGATCGGCGGCAAGCGCATCGTCTCGCATGTCGATTTCGCCGCACGGCCCGGCGAGGTCTCGGCCATCGTCGGCCCGAACGGGTCCGGCAAGACGACCTTGCTCAAGGCGCTGACCGGCGAGCTCGCCTATACCGGCACCGTCACGCTCAACGGCCGCGACCTGTCGGCCATGAAGCCGGTCGAGGCAGCCACGCTGCGCGCCGTGCTGCCACAGGCCACGACGCTGTCCTTCCCGTTCACCGTGCGCGAGATCGTTCGCCTTGGCCTCATCGGCGGGCGCTCCGGCGTGCTGCCCGGCGAGGATGCGCGTTTGCCGGAGCGGGCGCTGGCGCGCGTCGACCTCGACGGTTTTGCCGGCCGCTTCTACCAGGAGCTTTCCGGCGGCGAGCAGCAGCGCGTGCAGCTTGCCCGTGTGCTCTGCCAGGTCTGGGCGCCGGTGCTCGAGGGCAGGCCGCGCTATCTCTTCCTCGACGAGCCTGTCTCCAGCCTCGACGTCAAGCACCAGCTCATCATCATGAACATTGCCCGCGACTTCGCCCGGCGCGGCGGCGGCGTGGTGGCGATCCTGCACGACCTCAACCTGACGGCCATGTATGCCGACCGCATTTTCGTGCTCTCCCATGGCCAGCTGGCCGCCGCCGGCTCGCCGACGGATGTGCTCAATGACGAACTGATCGAGAAGGTGTTCGACTGCCGGCTCAAGGTCGGCATATTGCCTGCGGGAAGCATTCCGTTCGTATTGCCGCAGTCGGCGGCGTAGGCTTGGCGGCAAACTTCGTCATCTACGGGCGGAGCAAGGAGCGTAGCGACGCAGCGCAGACCCGAGGATCCATTCCGTGACATCAACCGAAGAAAGCAGCGGTCCAGAAGGAGCGCTGGCGCCTACGCCGCCAGTTCTGCATCGCTGCGGCGCTCGCACGTCACGGAATGGATTCTAGGGTCTGCGCTGCGTCGCTGCGCTCCTTGCTCCGCCCTAGAATGACGAAGTCGAGGGTGGCGCCACACCCGGGAAGCCGTGGGCGGTGGCCTTCGAGAAACAGGTCGCAGGTCTTGATCACGCAGCAGGCGCGCGCTGCTCCAGAAGGTCGATGCCGAGCAGGCTGCGCACATTCGGGCGCGCCGCGACGAGATCTGCGATCGTGTAGCGGGAAAGCACGGCGAAGAAGGCGTTGAGCGCTTCGCGCAGCGCCGAATTCAGGGCGCAGCTGTCGACCAGCGGGCATTCGGCGGCGTCGTTCTCGAAGCACTCGGCCATGGCGAAGCTCTCTTCGGTGACGCGCACGACATCGAACAGGTTGATCTGTTCGGCCGGACGGCCGAGCCGCACACCGCCATTCCTGCCGCGCACGGTTTCGACCAAGCGGGCCTCGACCAGCGGCTGCAGGATCTTGAACAGGAATAGTTCCGACACCGAATAAGCGGCGGCGATCTCGGGGATGCGGCTCAGCCTGTCGGTGTTTGCGGCACAATACATCAGGATGCGCATCGCATAGTTGGTCTGGCGCGTGAGCCGCATGGTATCCTCGCGAAATATTAGCTTGAGCCGAATATGGCCCATAGTTTGGAACAATTCCAGACTGGACCGGTACATAGCTGAATAATCGTGTCAACTTTTTGTGCAAGCCGGCGCGGATAGTCGCCGGATATCGCTCCTGCGCTTCGAGCGAGCGTTTTGGCGGCGCAGCCACTAGATAGATGCGGGTGCAAACAGGAAACGGCCTTTCCATGTCACAGTCAGCTCCGGCTTTCGCGCCGGTTCGATTCGACGCCGATGCCAAGGCGAAGCTCTCGGCGTTGCGGCGGACCAAGTTCATCGCTGCCGCGGCGCTCGCGCCGTGCATCCTCGCCTTTGCGCTCGCCAAGTCCTTCGAGGGCAGACATCCGTGGCTCGGCTTCGTCGCGGCCTTCGCCGAGGCGGCGACGATCGGCGGGCTCGCCGACTGGTATGCCGTGGTGGCGCTGTTCAGACGGCCGCTCGGGCTGCCGATCCCGCATACGGCCATCATTCCGGAGAACCAGCACCGGATCGCCGACAATCTCGGCCGCTTCATCGAGGCCAATTTCCTGGCGCCGGAGCCGGTGCGCGAAAAGCTCGCCGAGGTCGACTTCGCCGCCCTGGTCGCCGACTGGCTGGCCGATGCCGAGCGTGCAGCCGGCCTGTCGCGATTCGTCGCCCGGCTGGTGCCGCAGACATTGACGGCGGTGGAGCAATCCGGCCTGCGCGACTTCGTCACCAGCCGCATGCTGGAGCAGATCGAAAAGGTGCCGCTGGCGCCGCTCGCGGCCGATCTTTTGTCGGCGCTGACCGACGATCGCCGGCACCAGAAGCTGTTCGACGAGTTCACCAGGGTGATCGGGCGTTTCCTCAACGACGAGCAGGCGCTCGAGACGATGCGCGAAAAGATCCGCGAGGAGTTGCCATCGCTGTTCAACCTATTTCGCGCCGATGCCTATCTCTTGAAGAAGATCGTCGCGTCGGCGGGCTCACTGCTCGATGAGGTGCGGGCCGATCCAGATCACCCGATGCGCGCCGAATTCGACCGCTTCGCGCTCAGCTTCATCGAGCGGCTCAGGACCTCGAAACAATATGCAAGGCGCGCCGAGAAGCTGAAGCGCGATTTTCTCGGCCGTCCGGAGGTGAGGGCGCTGGCCGGCGATGCGTGGACAAGCCTGCGCCTGTTCATCGAGCAGGACATCAATGCTCCGAATTCGACGATCCGCGCGCACCTCGCCAACATGTTCGTCGAGGTCGGCAGGCATCTGGCCGACGACGCCCAGATCAGGGCCGACATGAACCAGGGTTTTGTCGTGGCGCTGGCTTCGTTCGTGGAAAGCCAGAAGAGCGGCGTGTCGAAATTCATCGCCGACCAGGTCAAGCGCTGGGACCTGGCGCAGCTGACGCGGCTGATCGAGACGAACATCGGCAAGGACCTGCAATATATCCGCTTCAACGGCATGATCATCGGCGGGCTTGCCGGGCTGGCGCTCTATACGGCGGAGCGGCTGTTTCTCGTCAATTGACGCCGGCCCAAGGCGCACTATTCTGCCTTGGGTCTTAAGCAATTCCGGGCGGAAAACCGTTACACACTTTTCCTGGAATTGCTTTTGAGGGCGCCGCGAACGTGGCAAAACGGGAGGCAGAGCATGGCAAAACAACCGGAATCCTATTCGTTCCTCGACATGTTCAGCAGGTTCGGCCGCGACCTCAAGCTGCCGAATGTCGATGTCCAGGCGATCCTGGATCATCATCGCAAGAATCTCGAAGCCCTGGAAAAATCGGCAAGGGCGGGTGCGGCAGGGGCATCCTCGGTGCTGGCGAGGCAGCATGAGATGGTGCAGAATGCCATGCACGAGATCACGCGGATGGCGCAGAATTACCAGACGCCCGGCAATCCGCAGGACCTCATGACCAAGCAGGCTGAATTTGCCCGCAGGTCGTTCGAGACGACGCTGAAGAATGCCAGCGAAGTGGCTGGCCTTGTGCGGAAATCCAGCACCGAATCGGTCGAGATACTGCGCGAGCGGATCAGGGATGCGATGGCGGAGATCCGCGCCGGTTACGAAAAGAAATAGCCTATCCGGCGGTTTCGGACCCACCATCGACCGACATGCGATGCAACCGGCCCTGTCGCCCGAGCGTTCTCGGCTTGCCGTAAAAGCATCAACTCTACCGGCGAAAATCGCGGGGCGGCGAATTGACAGAGGCCGCCGCTTCATGGTCGGGAGACAGGCAAGAGTGATGGGAAAGCCGGAATGACGGAAGCACGGCCGAGAACGCCGCCGACCTTCGAACAGTTGCGCACGATGTCCGGGCAGGAACTCGGCGTGTCCGACTGGACGACGGTCGACCAGCAGCGCATCGACCAGTTCGCCGAATGCACGGGCGACCATCAGTGGATCCATGTCGACCCCGAAAGGGCGAAACGGCAGAGCCCGTTCCGCACCACGATCGCGCATGGTTACCTGACTTTGTCGATCATCGGCGCGCTGGCGCTGGAGATGGGCATCGTGCCGGAGAACACCCAGGCCGCCTTCAACTACGGCTTCGACAAGGTGCGCTTCCTGGCGCCGGTCAAAGCCGGCGCGCGCATCAGGCTGCGCACCACGCTGCTTTCCATGGAGGACCGTGGTCCCGGCCAGTATCTGATGAAGGCGGCCAACACCGTCGAGATCGAAGGCGAGCAGAAGCCGGCGCTGACGGCCGAAACGCTGGTGATGATGTACGAGCGCCGCAAGCGGGCAGGGGCTTAGTGGGGCGGGAACAGCATTACCCTTGATAGCCGAGGCAGATCGCACCTAGAGCGACAACGCCGCAAGCCGCAATACGTCTCGGCGTCAGGGGCTCTCCCAGGAACAGCCGTCCGATCAGCGCCGCGAAAACCACGCTCGTCTCGCGTATGGCGGTGATCGGACCGGCCGGCCCGAGCGCGAAGGCTGCGACCACGGCGCCATAGGCTACCAAGGCGAAAATCCCGCCGCCGAGCGCCTTCAGCGCATCGGGCGAACGAAAGTCAACCGTGAGCTTGCCGCGGCAGATGATGAAGGTGACCGGCAGCAGCACGCCGTAGACCAGCAGCACCCAAGCCGTGTAGGCGCCTGAACTTCCCGCCGATCGGACACCGACAGCATCGACCGTCGCATAGGCGGCGATGATCGTGCCGGTCGCCAGGGCATGTAGGATTGATGTCGTTGCCGCGCGCCCTTTGCCAAGCGAAAGGCTCATGATGCCAAGCGCGGCGAGAACGACGCCAAGCGACTGATGCCAGCTCAGACGCTCGCCCGCCAGAACGAAACCGCCTAGCGTCACCAGAAGCGGCACCGAGCCGCGAACGATCGGGTAGACCTGTCCCAATTCGCCGTAGCGGTAGGCCGCCACCAGAAAGAGACTGTAGCCGACCTGAAGGCAGGCCGAGAGCATGACATACGGCCAGGCCGACGCCGCCGGAAGGGGATTGAAGATCGCCAACGGAATGGCGGCGATCGTTGCCGAGAAGCTCATGACCGTGACGGTCCAAAGCCTGTCGCTGCCGGTTCGCAGAAACGCGTTCCAGCCGGCGTGCAGGATCGCGGCGAACAATGCCAGGCTAATGACTGTCGCGCTCATTGCGGTCTCTCCCGCGTGGCGAGAATGGCCATTGCCGCACTGCGGGCATCGCGAATGGCGGCGTCGGGCCGGCCCATCCGCGCCATCAGCGTTGCGCCTTCAAGCAGCATCAGCAGGGCGGCCGAAACGCTTTCCGCCGCATCGGCGGGCATCGTTTCTTCGAGGATCAGGCGCATGCGCCGCTTCAGGCCGTTCTTTTGTCTGACGGCGGCCTGGAACACCGGGTGCGCCGGATCGCCGAACTCGGCCAGGGCATGCGCGAACAGGCAACCGTGGAAATCGGCGCTGCGGAACCAGCGCCCGTACCAGTCGAAGATTGTGCCGATCTTCTGCTCGGGTGTGGCCGCCTGTTCGGCGAGGCGGTCGAGCTGGCGATTGAACCGCTCTGCACGGTAGGTCAGGACCTCGACCATCAAATCGTCCTTGCTGGGGAAGTGACGATACATGGTCATCTTGGCCACGCCGGCTTCGGCGATGATGCGGTCGATGCCGGTGGCGTGAAAGCCGACGCGCTTGAACAGCCCGTAGGCGGTTTCAACGATGTGCTGGCGCTTGTCGGTCCTGGTCGGTTCGGTCATGGCAAGTGATTGGTGATGAGACAGGTCTGTATCTTTCTATGCGGAAGACAAATACGTGTCAATTGCCGGCTACTCGTCGGAAAGGCCGGGCAAGCAAGGGCGAGAAATACGCGTAGCGGCGGTAGGCGGAGACGCCTTGGCATTGGGAGGCCTCTCCGCCTGTGTGGCCTTGGATCAGGCTGCTTCCGCTCGTTTGAGCGATACGCCGAGCGCGGCGAGCGTGATCGCCGCCATCAGCGAGCAATAACCGGCCAGCGGCCATGCCGTGTCGCCATCCAGGAAGATGATGAACAGCGTGCCCGCCGCGGAAACGATCACGCTCTGCAGGCAGAAATAGAGCGCGACGGCCGTGCCGGCGGTCTCGCCGAACGGCGCCAGCGCGCCGTTGGCCGTCACCGACGCGGTGAGGACGATGCCGATGGCGATGATCCACATCGGCATGACAAAGCTCGCGAAGGATGGCTCGGCGAACAACTGTCCTATGGCCAGCAGGGCAGCACCCAGGAGCAGCATCGCCATGCCGCGCCTGACGCTGCCTTCGATGCCCCAGCGCGCGACGAAGCTTTTGGCGAAGCGGGTGGCGACGATCATCACCAGCGCCGCGCTGGCGAAGGCCAGGCTGAAGCCGATCTGGGAAAAGCCGGCCTTGCCGATGAGCACCCTGGGCGCCGTCGAAAAGAACACGAAGAACGAGCCCATGGCGGTGGCGAAGGCCAGCGTGTAGGTCCAGAAGCCGAAGCTGCGCAGGATCGGCCCGAAACCAGCCCGGGCAGGGCCATGGGTCAGCGGGCGCGTTTCTCGCCATCTTGGCCAGGCGTTGAGCGTGGCGGCCACGGCAAGAATGCCGAGCGCGACGAAGATCGCCCGCCAGCCGAAACTGTTGGCGATCAAAGCCCCGGCGATCGGTCCCAGCGCCGGCACGAAGGACAGCAGCGAACCGAGCGTGCCGTAGATGACGGCGCCTTCCGACTTTTGCGCATAGATGTCGCGGACGGTGGCGAAGACAGCGACCAGCATGGCCGAGGCGCTCAGGGCCTGCGCGATGCGAAGGGCAAGGAAGACCGGTGCAAGCGACGTAACGGCGAGCAGGAAGGAGGCGGCCGCGAACGACAGGGCGCCGCCGATCAGCACCGGGCGCCGACCGATCCTGTCGGAGATCGGTCCGAAAGCAAGTTGGCCGAGCCCCAGACAGATCATGTAGAGGCTGAGCGTCAGCTGCACCACGGCCGTCGAGGTGCCGAGCGCGCCCGGCATGATCGGCACTACGGGCAAGTAGATATCCATGGCGAGGGAGGCCAGGACGTCGAAGGGAGACAAAAGCAGCAAGGCTGCTGGCATGGACAAGGTCCATGTCGGCTGGTTCGGAGAAGACATGAGGAGAGTTCCGCTCAAATGGTGACATTCGGCGGCGATCTGCCTCAGTCTTTTCTGACGCAATTCCGGGCGGAAGGCTACGGCGAAGGGCCGAGCCTAACCGCTTTACACTTTTCCTGGAATTGCTCACGGGAATGACGGGACAGACTGCCGCAACAACGAAGCGCTGTTGCGGCTTATTTGTCTGCTGACTTGCTGGATCCCATGGCCGTCGGTCCCGGTGACGATGCGCATGCCGGCTGGCATGCGTGCTCGCGGTTTCACTACCAGCCGAAGGCCGCTCGGGCAACCGACGGTCGCGCTTATGCCGCTTTGCGGCGGGATGCGGCGACCGCTCTTTCCAGGGCGGTGAAAATACGCCCGTCGGCACACTGGGCCACGTTGAAGCGCATGAAGCGGCCGGCGGTGTGCGACAGGCTGAAGGCATTGCCGGGCGCCAGCACGACATTGTCCGAAAGCGCATGGCGGGCGACGTCGGCGGCGTCGATGCCGTCGGGCAGGCGGCACCAGAGGAACATGCCGGCAGGCTGGTCGATCCAGGGCGTGATGCCCATCATTTTCAGCCTGCCGGCGGTCTCGGCCATGGCGCGCGACAGGCGGGTGCGCAACTGTTCGACATGTTTGCGGTAGCTGCCGTCCTTCAACAGGCTCAGCACCAGTTCCGAGGACAGCCGCGCACCGCCGAATGTCGTGGCGATCTTGAGATCGGTCAGGCCTTCCATCCAGTCGGGTGGCGCGGCGATGAAGCCGCAGCGCACCGAGGCCGACAGCGTCTTGGAGAAGGAGCCGATCTGGACGACACGCTGCAGCCCGTCGAAGGCCGCGAGCCTTGGGGCCGGGCTGTGCTCGAAGTCGGCGAAGATATCGTCCTCGACGATGGTGAGGTCCGCCTGATCGGCGAGTTTCAGGAGCCGATGCGCGGTGACAGGCGACAGGATCGCGCCGGTCGGATTGTGGATGCCGGAATTGGTGATGTAGAGGCGCGGCCGGTGCTCGGCGAGCGCCTGCGCGAAGAGCTCGATATCCGGACCCGAAGGTGTGTACGGCACGCCGATCACCTTGGCCTGGTGGGCGCGCAACAGGGCGTGGAAGTTGAAATAGCAGGGGTCGTCGACCAGCACCGCGTCGCCGGGCTCGAGCAGGAAACGGCACAAAAGGTCGATCGACTGGGTGCCGCAATCGGTCAGCATGATCTGGTCGGGCGAGGCTTCGACGCCGTGCTCGGCCATGCGCCGTGCCAGCAACTGGCGAAGCGGCGGCAGGCCAAGCGGCGTGCCGTAGTCCGCAAGCGCCACGTCGTCCGCTCGGGCCGCGGTCCTCAGTGCCCGGCGCAAGGCGGCCTGCGGCATCCAGGACGCGGGCAGCCAGCCGCAGCCGGGCTTCAGCATCTCCTCGCCCGCTTCGAGCGATTGCCTGGACACCCAGAGCGGATCGACGGCCCGGTCAAGCTTGGGACCGATCTCGGCAAGTGACAGCGGCGCGAGCTGGCCGGCGGCGTAGAAACCCGAGCCCGGCCGCGAACGGATCGCGCCTTCCGCCGCAAGTCGCTCATAGGCTTCGACCACCGTTGATTTCGACACCTGCAAGGACTTGGCGAGAGCCCGGATCGACGGCAGGCGCGCGCCGGGCGTCAGCGTGCGTGCCGCGATGCGATGGCGGATCGTCGCCATCACGCTTTCGACGAGCGTGCGCGAGCCGTCATTTTCAAGAACTAGGTCTGTCATCCGTACTGCCCGAAATACCATTACAGTTTTGTGGAATTGTACCCCATTGTCTCTGGTAACGCCATGATCTGCCTCGTACGGAAGCGCAAACGGAGCAGATGATGGAAAAGAGTTTTGACGGCTGGCTCAGCGGCTTCATCGGGGTGCTGATCTTCAGCGGGTCGCTGCCGGCGACGCGGGTGGCGGTGATGGATTTCGACCCGACCTTCCTGACGGCGGCCAGGGCGGCAATCGCTGGTCTGCTCGGGATTGCGATGCTGCTGCTGTTCCGCGAGAGGCGTCCGGAGCGAAGCGACCTGATCTCGCTCGTCGTCGTCGCGCTGGGTGTCGTGGTCGGCTTCCCGTTGCTGACGGCGCTGGCGCTGAAGCATGTCACCTCGGCGCATTCCATCATCTTTGTCGGCCTGCTGCCGCTGGCGACCGCGATCTTCGGCGTGCTTCGCGGCGGCGACCGTCCGCGCCCGGCTTTCTGGCTGTTGTCGTGCCTTGGCAGCGCTTTGGTCGCGGGCTTTGCCCTGTCGCAAGGCCTGACTGCCTCGCCGGTCGGCGACGGCCTGATGCTCGGCGCCATCATCGTCTGCGGGCTGGGCTATGCCGAAGGGGCCAAGCTGTCGCGCAAGCTCGGCGGCTGGCAGGTGATATGCTGGGCGCTGGCGCTGTCGCTGCCGGTCATGCTGGCGTTGAGCTTCGCGACGCTGCCGCCATCCTTTGCGGCCATCGGTTCCAGCGCCTGGATCGGCCTCGCCTATGTCTCGCTGTTCAGCATGCTGATCGGCTTCGTGTTCTGGTATCGCGGCCTCGCGCAAGGCGGCATCGCCGCCGTCGGGCAGTTGCAGCTGCTGCAACCCTTCTTCGGCCTGGCGCTGGCGGCGAGCCTGCTGCACGAAAAGGTCAGCCCGATGATGGTGGTCGTCACGCTCGGCGTCGTGGCCTGCGTGTTCGGGGCGAAGAAGTTTGCGCGGTAGGCGCCTACTGATTTGTTTTGACGCAATTCCGGACGGAAAACCGTTTCACACTTTTCCTGGAATTGCTCAGAACTTCGTCACCACCCCGATACCAATCCCCTCGAAACCGCCCATCGCCATCAGGGCCGCGGGCGCTTCCTCGAGGCTGATCTTCTTGCCGACCAGCAGTTCGGGTTTCAGCTTGCCGGTGCGGATCATCTCCATCATCGCGGAGTAGCGGTAGGCCTGCATGCCGTGGCTGCCGAGGATTTCGAGCTCGAAGGCGATCACCTTGTCCATCGGCACCTGCGGCCGGGCGTGCTCGCCCAGCATCAGGCCGACCTGAACGTGGCGGCCGCGCCGGCGCAGGTTGGCGATCGAGTTGAAGGACGTGGTCGGGTGTCCCAGCGCGTCCATCGACATATGCGCGCCGCCATTGGTGATCTGCTTGACCGCCTTGACCACGTTCGGCGTCGTCGAGGCGTTGATCGTCGCCACCGCGCCGATCTTCTTCGCAAATTCCAGTTTCTCGTCGGTGAGGTCGATGGCGATCACATTGGCGCCCATGGCGCTGGCGATCATGATCGCCGACAGGCCGACGCCGCCGCAGCCATGCACCGCCACCCATTCGCCGGGCGTAACCCGGCCCTGGTCGACGATGGCCCGGAACGAAGTGACGAAGCGGCAGCCGAGGCTGGCGGCGGTAGCGAATTCCATCTCTTCCGGCAGGCGCACGAGATTGGTGTCGGCGTGCTCGATGCCGACATATTCGGCGAACGAGCCCCAGGCGTTGAAGCCCGGCTGGGACTGATGCTCGCAGACCTGGTGGTTGCCGGAGGTGCATTCGAAGCAGCGGCCGCAGCCGACCGCGAAGGGCACCGTGACACGGTCGCCGGCCTTCCAGCGGCTGACCTGCTTGCCGGCGGCGACAACGACGCCCGCCAACTCGTGTCCGGGAACATGCGGCAGCGTGATGCCGTCGTCATGGCCCATCCAGCCATGCCAGTCGCTGCGGCAAAGACCGGTCGCCTCGACCTTGATGACCACCCCGTCGGCGGCCGGCTTCGGGTCGGGAACGGTCTGGATCGTCGGCGCCTGACCGAATTTCTCGAAGACGACGGCTTTCATCGGCAACTCCCACCATTGGTGCGTTTTGAGTTGACGATAGCCGATTCCACCGCTGGTCGACCGGAAATCGATTCTGCCAGCGCCGCGACTGGCGGACCGATCAGTTACTCCGCTGGCTGGCGGCAGCGCCACCAGAACGTAGAGGGCCAATTGGTGACCGGCCTCAGCCTCTCGCTGATGGCTGCTGCCTGGCTGCCGATCGCCTTCATGGGCGAAACGCTCTGGCTGCTGGTGCTGGGCATCGTCATGCTCGACCTCGCCATCCAGGCGGTGCACGTCACCAATCAAAGCCTGATCTTCGCTCGCCGGACGCCCGCAGTCGGCTGGTCGGCGGCTATATGATCTTCTACTCGCTGGGCAGCGCGCTGGGCTCGATTGCCTCGACCAGCACCTATGGCGCCTGGGGCTGGACCGGCGTCTGCCTGCTTGGCACCGGTATCGGTCTGGCGGCGCTGGCGTTCTGGGCCGCGACGGTGAGGGTAGGGCGCTAGTTATGGCGGCGGAGTATCGAGCAGCGGCTGCCGTTCGCGAAACCATTCATCAGCCTCGACATCCCACGGCCAAATCCCGGAAGTTGTCGGAAAGATAAGCTGCACGATCCGGAAATCCGGCCCGTCGTAGAACCATATGTCCCAACCGAAATATTCCGGGTAGTGATCGGGATGGACCGCACCGAACTGACAATCGAAGCCTCCTCCAGGAAACCCGACGCCCGCGCACCGACGCTGAACCTCTCGCCGCCGCGCACGCGTCTGCAGTACTCGTTGATGATGGTTAGCGAAAGGTCCGGCTTGAGCCCGATAACGACCAATTCAGGGACGCCAAAATTGTGCTCTATCCCGACCGAGTATGCGAATGGCGGATGCTCGTCTTCCTCCAGCACATAGAGAATGTGGCAGCCGTACTCTTCGATGTCGGCGAGTGCCTTGGCCTCCTCGGCATCTATGGCTTCCCTACTCGGCATCGATCTGGTTCCGCGGCGCAGCCTTCTGGAACGCCGGCAACGCCATGCAGGCGGCGTTGATGCGCGCGATCACCGGATAGGGGGCCATATCGACGCCGAAACGGGCATTGTTGGTCACCTGGGCGGCGAGGCAGATGTCGGCCAGGCCCGGCGTGTCGCCATGGCAGAACGCGCCGGTCTCGGGCGACGAAGCCAGAATCTTCTCAAGCGGCTGGAAACCTTCATTCACCCAATGCCGGAACCAGTTGACGACGTCCTCGTCGCCGGCGCCGAACAAAGTGCGCAGCGAGGTCAGCACGCGCAGATTGTTCACGGGGTGGATGTCGCAGGCGATCATCTGCGCCAGCATCCGCACCCGCGCCCGGCCCAGCGCATCCTTCGGCAGCAGCGGCGGTTCGGGCTGGATTTCGTCGAGATATTCGATGATTGCCAGCGACTGGGTCAAAAGCGTGCCGCCGTCCAGAACCAGCGCCGGCACCAGCCCTTGCGGGTTGACGGCGCGATAGGCGGGCTCGAGATGCTCGCCATGGCGCAAGTGGTGCGGCACATAAGTGTAGCTCAGGCCCTTCATCTCCAGCGCGATCCGCACTCGGTAGGAGGTGGAGGAGCGGTAGTAGTTATGAAGGACGAGGTCGCTCATCGCCTCGGCTGCCCGATGGTCACTGCGATCTCGCCGATGCCGTCGACGCCGCCGGTGATCCTGTCCCCGGCCTGGACTGCGCCGACGCCGGCCGGCGTGCCGGTGAAGATCAGATCGCCGGGTTGCAGCTCGACCGCCTCGCTGCAGATCGCGACGATGTCGGCGATCGGCCAGATCAGCTCGGCCAGGTCGCCATCCTGCTTCACCGCGCCGTTGACGGCAAGCCAGATGCGGCCTTTTTCCGGATGCCCGGATTTCGCGGCTGGAACCAGCGGGCCGCAAGGCGCCGACTGGTCGAAAGCTTTCGACCAGTCCCAGGGACGGGCTGCTTTCTTCGCCTGATCCTGCAGGTCGCGGCGGGTGAGGTCGACGCCGACGCCATAGCCCCAGACATGAGCGAGCGCCTCGGCGCGCGGAATGCGGAAACCGGCCTCGCCGATGGCGACGACCAGCTCGATCTCGTGGTGCAGGTTCGAGGTCAGCGGCGGGTAGGGGATCTCGGCGCCGCTGTCGACCACCGCGTCGGCCGGTTTGGTGAAGAAGAAGGGTGGATCGCGCTCGTCATTGCCGAGCTCGCGCGCATGCGCGGCGTAATTGCGGCCGACGCAGAAGATGCGGCGCACGGCAAACCGCTCCGCCGCGCCCGCGACGGCAACCGAAGCAATCGCCGGTGGCGGAAGGACGAATTCTGGCATGATTTTTCTCTGTGCTGGCATGAATCGTTAGCACCTTCGGCCGATTTCGACCCGCGGGCAAGACTCGACGTCCCTGCACATCGGCCTGTCGTTTCAGTGACAATGCGCCGTACTATTGGGCGTGTACTATTTGCCAATAATCTGGCCATGATCACGGGACTATCCTGTGCCGGCTGAAACCGAACCGAAGCCTGAACCCGTGCAATGACCTCCGTCAGCGATCGCGCCCGCTTCCTGATCATCGACGACCACCCGCTGTTTCGCGAGGCGCTGCACAGCGCCGTGCAGATGGCCTATCCGGATGTCGATACGGTCGAGGCGCGCTCGATCGCGGAAGCGATCGAGCTTCTTGCCGACGCCAAGCCGTTCGACCTCGCGCTGCTCGATTTGAGCATGCCCGACGTGCATGGCTTCGAGGGGCTGTTGCAGCTGAGGACCCGTTATCCGCGGCTGCCTGTGGTGATCGTGTCGGGCTACGAGGAGCCGAAGATCATCTCGGAGGCGCTGTCCTATGGCGCCGCCGGCTTCATCCCGAAATCGGCCCGAAAGAGCGATCTTGCCGCCGCCATCCGCTCGGTGATGGATGGAGCGGTCTATGTGCCGGAAAATTACGAGGGCCAGCCGCCCGATCCCGACAGCACCGACCGCGCCGACATGGTACAGCGCCTGGCCAGGCTGACGCCGCAGCAGCTGAGGGTGCTGCAGATGCTGCGCCAGGGCATGCTCAACAAGCAGATCGCCTACGAGCTGCAGGTGGGCGAGACCACCGTCAAGGCGCATGTCTCGGAGATCCTGCGCAAGCTCAATGTCTACAGCCGCACGCAAGCGGTGATCGAGGTGTCGAAGCTCGACAATGCGGAGCTGTTTCGGGACCAGGCCGGGTTTTGAGGCGGCATTTCTAAGCCAGAAGATGCGCCAGCAGCGCGCGCAGTTGCGCAGGCTTCAGCGGCTTGCGCATCAGTTCGATGCCGGCTGCTCGCGCCGCTTTGGCGACGAGCTCGGAGCCGTCGGCGGTGACGATCAGCGCGGGCACCGGGCGGCCTAGATAGTCGCGCACTTCGGCTATCGTTGAGGTGCCGAGGTCGCCGCCGTCGAGATGCTGGTCGGCGATGATGATGTCGGGCACCCAGGCGGTGTCGCCGAGCAGGTCGAGCGCATCGTCGGTCGAGGTGGCGGCGCGCACCAGGCATTGCCAGCGCTCGAGCAGCGAGGTCATGGCGGAGAGCACGTCCATGTCGTTCTCGACCAGCAGCACCCTGGTGCCGAACAGGCCGTAACCGCGCGGCCGCTCCATGTCGGCGGCGGCCATCGCCGGCTCGGCCGTGGCCATGCCGACCGGCACGTCGATATGGAAGATGGTGCCGCGCCCGACCTTCGAGGAAAAGGTGATGGGGTGGCCGAGTGCCGCCGCCATGCGGCGCACGATCGCGAGGCCGAGGCCGAGCCCGCCGGCGAGTTCCGCATTGTTAAGCGTCGAGGTGCCGCGGTGGAATTCCTCGAACACCGCCTCACGCTGGTCTTCGGGAATGCCGCAGCCGGTGTCGGCGACGTCGATGCGGATGATGTCGCCGCGATGCCTGGTGCCGACCAGCACGCCGCCCGAGCGGGTGTAGCGCAGCGCATTGGAGAGAATGTTCTGCAGGATGCGCCTGAGCAGCGTGCGGTCGGAGCGCACAACCACGTTCACCGGCCTGAATTTCAGCGACAGGCTTTTCTTTTCCGCTTCGGGCAGGAAATCCGAGCGCAGCGAGGAAAACAGCGCTTCCAGGCTGACGTCGACGACTTCCGGTTGCACCACCCCGGCGTCGAGCTTCGAGATGTCGAGCAGCGTGCGCAAGAGGTCTTCCATCGTCTCCAGCGAGCGCTCGACCTGCCGGACAAGCTTCCTGCCTTCCTCGCTGGCCTGGACCTCGGCCAGCGCCGAGACCGACAGGTGCGCGGCGTTGAGCGGCTGCAGCACGTCGTGGCTGGCGGCGGCGAGGAACCTGGTCTTGGAGAGGTTCGCCAGTTCGGCGTTCTCCTTCGCCTCGCTGAGGTCGATGTTCGACTGTTCGAGCCGGCGCAGCGTCGCGTGCAGTTCCTCGGTGCGGTTGCGCACCCGGTTTTCCAGCGAGATGGCGGTCTGGAACAGCGAGAAGGCATTGCCCTGCTGGTCCATCGAACGCTCGACGCGGCTGACGAGGGCCGCGTTGATCTTCTTCAGCCTTTCGAGGTCGTTGATGTCGCGAAGCGGCATCTCGCTACTCGGCTGCCTGGGGCTCGCCGAAGGCGATGCCGGTAAAGGTCTGGTTGAGGTGCATCGAGCGGTACTGCTCGCCATAGGTGCCGAAGCCGATGACCTTGTTGGTCCGGTAGAGCTCCGAAATGTCACGGTAGACCTGGCGGTTGCGCGCATCGAGCCGGCGCAGCACGCAGTCGAAGCCCAGGATCATGTCGATGCCGCCGAGCTTGCGTTCGGCGTCCTGCAACGCGGCGCGCGTCGCCTCCACCATGTTCTTCGGCTGGGCGATGGACAGAACGACGCCGTCGTCGATGGCGCAGAAGAACGACAGCGAGCCGTCGACATGCATGCGCTGGATGGAGCGGCAGTAATATTCGCCGGCCACTTTCACCACGACGGGATGGGAGGCGAAGCTTAGCGGCGTCAGCGCCTGCGCCACAGTGCCGACCGAGGCCGCATATTCCTCCGCCGCGTTGGTGGCGTTGAATTCGCGCACGATGCGATGGTCCGGGTCGGACGACGTCACCACCAGCTTCTCGTCGGTCGGAATGAAATTGTCGGTCTTGAAGACGTGGAAAGGGATCTCGGTCGCGACCAGCACGATGATGGCGCTGTCGGACGTGACCTTGCCGTTCGAAATCAGGCTGGTCGTCTCGAATTTCAGGTCGTCGCCCGCCGAACCGCCGATCAGCGGGATGTCGTCCAATCCCCAGTGGATGGCCGAGGTCACCGCTTCCTCGGCATAGGAAAGCCCGTCGATGAAGCAGAGGGCGAAGACGCTCTTCGCCCGCTCCTGGCCGGCGCGGCAGCGCAGCAGGCGCCGCAGCTCCACGACCTCGCCGGTGATCCCGTCCATGCCGGAGGAGGAGAGGTTCTCGACCATGGTGCTGACGGTCGAAAACGACGCCGACGGCAAAAGCAGGGCAAGGGCATGCCCTTCCTCCAGTCCCTGCGGCGTGATTTCGCCGGCGGTCGAGCAGCCGGCATAGGCGAGCGACGGCGCATGGACCTTCAGCGCTTGCGCGAGCCCCGCCGCGTCGACCAGGCTTTGGGAGAAGAACAGAAGCGCAAAGCCGGCGTCGACAGCCGCCGCTTCGGCCGCGATGGCCCGCGCAAAGGCATTCGGGTCGGGCTCATCCGTGGTGAGCGCCGAAAGGCCCGATGCATAGCGTGTGCTCGAACTGGCCAGCTGCCGTCTCCGCAATTTCCTCCAACGCTGTTTTGTGCGTGTCTTTTCTTATGCGTGTCAGGCACGCTTCGCGTCGAAGGCATCTTTGCCTTCAATCCCGGTTTTGGCAATGGGGCCGGTTGCTGCGCTGCACATAGCTTTCGCCATGATCGAAAGTACAATGGAACCGGCGCTGGCAGCGCTGTTTTGCCCGTTGTACGCTACCTGAATAACGCACTGCCGAAGCACAAGCGCGGCATTCGGCAATGACCAAGGTTGATACCCAGGGGAGGTTGCATGTCGGACGTGTCGTTGACTGTGAACGGGAGGCGGGTCAGCGGGAACGCCGAGGACCGAACGCTTCTGGTGCATTTCCTCAGGGAACATCTAGGACTCACCGGAACGCATGTCGGTTGCGATACATCGCAATGCGGCGCCTGCGTCGTGCATGTCGACGGCCGAGCGGTGAAGTCCTGTACCATGCTGGCCGCGCAGGCCTCTGGCTCGACCATCGTCACCATCGAGGGGCTCGCCGACGGGGCCGAGCTGCATCCGGTGCAGGCCGCGTTCAAGGAGCATCACGGGCTGCAATGCGGCTTCTGCACGCCGGGCATGATCATGGCGGCGACCGACATGATCGCGCGCCATCCCGAGGGCCTCGACGAGGCGACGGTGCGCGCCGAGCTCGAAGGCAATATCTGCCGCTGCACGGGCTACCACAACATCGTCAAGGCGATCCTCGCCGCATCGGAGACGATGGCGAAGGGCGCCAAGGGCAGGGCGAGACAGGCAGCTTAGGGAGTAGGCAGTAGGCAATAGGGAATAAGGCAAACGGCGATACGACCGCGAGCCCCTCACTACTGCCTAACCCCTACTGCCTATTCCCTTAATTCCGGAGGAATTTCCATGGGTATCGAAGGCGTCGGCGCCCGCGTGGCGCGCAAGGAAGACAAGAGGTTCATCACCGGCGGCGGCCGCTATGTCGACGACATGGTGGTCCCCGGCATGAAACATGCCGTGTTCGTGCGCAGTCCGCACGCGCATGCGCAGATCAAGAAGATCGATGTGAAAAAGGCGCAAGCGATGCCCGGCGTCGTCGGCGTGCTCACCGGCAAGGAGCTCAAGGCCGACGGGATCGGCAACCTGATCTGCGGCTGGATGATCCATTCCAAGGACGGAACGCCGATGAAGATGGGCGCGTGGTCGCCTCTGGCCGTCGACAAGGTGCGCTATGTCGGCGACGCGGTCGTCATCGTGATCGCCGACACCAAGGGCCAGGCGCGCGACGCGGCGGAAGCGGTCGAGATCACCTACAAGGAATTGAAGGCCGTCGTCGACGCCACCAAGGCCATCCAACCCGGAGCGCCGCAGGTCCATGCCGAGGCAGAGAACAACCTGATCTTCGACTGGGAGCTCGGCGACGCAAAGGCCACCGACGCGGCGATCAGGTCGGCGGCCCATGTCACGCGCATGAAGATCGTCAACAACCGGCTGGTGCCGAATGCGATGGAGCCGCGCGCGGCTCTCGGGCACTACGACAAGGCGGAGGACCACTATACCTGC
The DNA here is from genome assembly GCF_006440815.1 of Mesorhizobium sp. B2-8-3. Taxonomy (NCBI): domain Bacteria; kingdom Pseudomonadati; phylum Pseudomonadota; class Alphaproteobacteria; order Hyphomicrobiales; family Phyllobacteriaceae; genus Mesorhizobium; species Mesorhizobium sp. B2-8-3. The sequence continues at coordinate 190,981 of NZ_VFTW01000005.1, read as the reverse complement.
TGGACGACGTCGCAGAACCCGCATGTCGCGCGGCTGGTGATGAGCGCCTTCTACAATGTCGCGCCGGAAAACAAGCTGCGCGTGATAGCGCCCGATGTCGGCGGCGGCTTCGGCTCCAAGATCTACATCTATCCGGAAGAGATCGTCTGCCTGTGGGCATCGAAGAAGACCGGCGTTCCCGTCAAATGGGTCGCCGACCGCACCGAAAGCTTCCTGTCGGACGCGCATGGCCGCGACCATGTCTCGACGGTGGAGATGGCCTTCGACAAGGACAACCGCATCACCGGTCTGAAGGTCGACACAATAGCCAATCTCGGCGCCTACATGTCGCTGTTCTCGTCCTGCGTGCCGACCTATCTCTATGCCACGCTGCTGTCGGGCCAGTACAACATCCCGGCGATCCACGCCAATGTGCGCACCGTCTATACCAACACCGCGCCCGTCGATGCCTATCGCGGGGCAGGGCGTCCGGAGGCCACCTACGTGCTCGAGCGGATGATGGAAACCGCAGCGCGCGAGCTTGGCGTGCCGCCGGCGGAACTCAGACGCCGCAACTTCATCACGTCCTTCCCGCACCAGACTCCGGTGATCATGGCCTATGACGCGGGCGATTATAACGCTTCGCTCGATGCGGCGATGAAAGCCGCCGACTATGCCGGCTTCACCAAGCGCCGCGCCGACGCCGCCAAGCAGGGCAAGCTGCGCGGCATCGGCATGAGCTGCTACATCGAGGCCTGCGGCCTGGCGCCGTCGTCGGCGGTCGGCTCGCTCGGCGCCGGTGTCGGCCTCTGGGAATCGGCAGAGGTGCGCGTCAATGCCGTCGGCACGATCGAGGTGCTGACCGGATCGCACAGCCATGGCCAGGGCCATGAGACGACCTTCGCGCAACTGGTCACCCAGCGCTTCGGCGTGCCGATCGACTCGGTCTCGATCGTGCATGGCGACACCGACAAGGTGCAGATGGGCATGGGCACCTATGGCTCGCGTTCCGGCGCCGTCGGCATGTCGGCTATCGTCAAGGCCCTCGACAAGGTCGAGGCCAAGGCCAAGAAAATCGCCGCGCACCTGCTCGAAGCGGACGAGGGCGACATCGTCATCGAGAATGGCGAGGTCAAGGTCGCGGGCACCGACAAGAGCCTGCCCTGGTTCCAGGTGGCGCTTGCCTCCTACACCGCCCACAACCTGCCGGCGGGCATGGAGCCCGGGTTGAAGGAGACGGCCTTCTACGATCCGTCCAACTTCACCTTCCCGGCCGGCTGCTACATCTGCGAGGTCGAGATCGACCCCGAAACCGGCACGACAGAGATCGTCCAGTTCGTCGCGGCGGACGATTTCGGCAACATCATCAATCCGATGATCGTCGAGGGGCAGGTGCATGGCGGCATCGCCCAAGGCGTGGGCCAGGCGTTGCTGGAAGGCGCGCATTACGACTCAAGCGGCCAGCTTCTGACGGCAAGCTACATGGATTACACCATGCCGCGCGCGGGCGACCTGCCGTCCTTCAAGGTCTCGACCTCGAACACGCCATGCCCTGGCAATCCGCTCGGCATCAAGGGCTGCGGCGAGGCCGGCGCCATCGGTTCGCCGCCGGCGGTCATCAACGCCATCACCGATGCGCTCGGCGTCGTCGACATCGCCATGCCGGCGTCGCCCGCGACGGTGTGGGCAACCATCCGCGCGACGAAGCACTGAGGAGGAACGAGCATGTATTCCGTCAGCTACCATCGCGCTTCCTCCGTCGCCGACGCCGCCAGGCAACTCAAGAACGGCGACGCCAAGCTGCTCTCCGGCGGCATGACACTGATCCCCGCCATGAAGACGCGGCTCGCGGCGCCCTCGGACCTCGTCGACGTCTCGCGGCTGAAGGACCTGCAAGGCGTCAAGGTGTCCGGCAAGACGGTCACCATCGGCGCCGCGACGACGCATTACGACGTCTCCACCGACGACAAGCTGAAGAAGGCCTGCCCGGCGCTTGCGCATATGGCATCCCTGATCGGCGATCCGGCGGTGCGCTATAAAGGCACGATCGGCGGCTCGATCGCCAACAACGATCCGGCCGCCGACTATCCGGCCGCGCTGCTGGCTCTGGACGCGATGATCGTCACCAACAAGCGCGAGATCGCGGCGGACAAATTCTTCAAGGGCCTGTTCGAGACAGCGCTGAAGGAAGGCGAGATCGTCACCGCGGTAAGCTTTACCGCTCCGGCCAAGGCGGCCTACCAGAAATTCCGCAACCCGGCTTCGCGCTACGCCATCGTCGGCGTGTTCGTGACCAAGGGCAAGGACGGCGTGAGGGCGGCGGTGACCGGCGCCGGCGAGGACGGCGTTTTCCGCTCCAAGGAAATCGAGGCGGCGCTGGCGAAGAATTTCGATGTCGCGGCGCTCGGCGGCCTCAAAGTGTCGGCAAAGGGGCTGATGAGCGATATCCATGCCTCCGCCGACTATCGCGCCAATCTGATCGCGGTGATGGCCAAGCGTGCCGTGGCCGCCGCCAACGCCTGAACGCTCTCAGCCTGGGTGAAGGAAAGGGGCCCCCGCGGCCCCTTTTTCTTTTGTACTCGCAACGACTTGGCGGGAATTACCTGAGTATTCGCGGTTTCGCACTTGCACAATAATATCCCGCACTGCAAAATGACTCCGGCGGGAATACCAGACGGTCCGAGACGCGGGCAACGCTTCGCATCCGGATCTCGAGTTGCGAAGGCACGGTATGACCGACATCTCCGCAGCGTCCGTTGTCCTGCCGCGGGCCGCAATCGACAGGGAAGCCAGGACAAGACTGGCCTATCTCGACGGCTGGCGAGGCCTGTCGATCGCGATGGTGCTGATCGGCCATTTCTTTCCGGTCCCGGGACTCAATCTCGGCGTGCTCGGCGTCGAGTTCTTCTTCGTGCTGAGCGGCCGGCTGATGGGCGAAATCCTGTTCATCGAGCGCTTTCCGCTGAAGAAATTCTTCAAGCGCCGCTTCTCGCGCATCTATCCAGCGCTGCTGGTGTTCGTGATTGCCGCCATGATCGGCCTGACAGGGACCTTCATCGCCTTCAAGTGGAAGGCGGCGCTGACGGCGCTGACCTTCACCTACAATTACGCCGGCATCCTGATCACCCGCGCCGGCGCGCTCGACCACATCTGGTCGCTCTGCGTCGAGGAGCATTCCTATATCCTGCTCGCGCTGATCAGCGTGGTGGTAACCGGAAGAACGAACGTCGTGCGGCTGCTGGTCGTGCTGGCGCTGCTGGCAATGGCCAACGGCGCCATTTCGTACGGGGTTCTCGGCATGGGCTACGAGACCACCTACTGGCGGACCGACGTGCATATCGCCTCGATCCTGCTGTCCGCCGCGATCTGCCTGCTCAAGGCCGACGGGCGCCTGCCGGCTTTCCTGCAAAGCCAGCATGTGGCGCTGGCGGCGGCGGTTGGCGGCCTGTTGCTGTTCCTCGATCCGGTGCCGACCACGATCCACTATCTTGTCGGCGTGCCGCTGCTGGCGCTCGCCGTCAACACGCTCGACTTCGCGGGCGGCTACCTGACGGGGCCGCTGTCGTCGCGGCCGATGGTGATGCTCGGCCTGTGGTCCTATTCGCTCTATCTCTGGCAGCAGCCTTTCTACAAATTCGTCGATGAACACGGTCGCGCGCCGATGCCGATGCTGGCGGCTGTATTCGCCTGCGCGCTGGCCAGCTACTACATCGTCGAAAAACCCGCACGCGGCTGGCTCAACCGCAACTGGTGAGATCAGGTTCCTGCGGCGTGCCTTCGGGGATGTCCCAGCTTTCGTCGAAGCGGAAGACATTGCTCGCCATGATGTCGCCCCCAGCCAGCGGAGCGGCTATATTAGCTGCGGCTTGTTTTCCTGGCCGGCAGCGTTCGGAAGCGCCGTTCAGGCGGCGATGGGCTTCGCCCAATAGCGCACCGATTTCTTGCCGCCATGGATCACCGCGTCGCCGACCTCGGCGAAGCCGAGCGCGGCGTGGAAGGCGTCGGAGGCCGGGTTGGGCGGATCGGCATTGACCTCGCAAGTGACGATGGTGTGGCCGGCGAGGCGGGCCTGCTCGAACAGGTCCTCATAAAGCCGGCGGGCGTGGCCGCGGCCGCGGGCGTCCGCGGCCACGACGACGCGATCGACATAGACGAAGCGCGGATAGCGCTCGCGAAACCAGAGGAAGTTCGGACTGTCGTAGCTTGCATCCTGGTCGAAACACATGATGAAGGCTTCCAGCGCGCCGATGCGGCGGGTGTAGAAAGCTTGCCCGAGCAGGAATGAGAGCCGTTCCGGCTCGAGCCAGGACAACTCCGCCGCATGCTCATTGTTGAGGGCGAGGATGGCGGCCTCATCGGCGGGCGAGACCTGTTCGATCGGCAGCAATTCCTTGCTCATCGTCTTCGCCATCAGGCTCTCGCGGCCGCGATCGTCGCCGCCACCTTGGCTTGGTCGGTCACCGTGTTGCGGTATTCGCGATCGAGGTCGGCGCCGCCCATGCCGACATTCGGGTTGCGGTAGCGCATGGCGCTCGGCACGTCCGCCAGAGCTGCGAAATGCATCTCGGTCAGTCCGGTCCGCCCGCGCACCTCGCCGATGGTGTCGGGCGCGAGGGCGCCGCAGCCGAGGATGATGATGCGCGCGCCCGCCTGGCGAACGAGCTCCGCCAGAAGCTCGACGCCTTCGACCGCCGTATCGCGCTGGCCGCTGGTCAGCACGCGGCCGACCTTGCAGCGGATCAAGGCTTCGAGCGCCTCGACCGGATCGCGCGTCATGTCGAAGGCGCGATGGCAGGTGACGTTGAGCGGGCCGGCAGCCTCAACCAGCGCGCTCATGCGCGCTTCGTCGATGGCGCCGTCGGCGGTGAGGCAGCCGACGACGACGCCGGCCACGCCGAGCTCGCGAAGCGCTTCGACATCGGCGAGCATCGAGCGGTATTCGGCCTCGCTGTAGAGGAAATCGCCGCCGCGCGGACGCACGATGACATGAAAGGGAATGGTCGCGCTTTGGAGCGCGGCGCGCACCGTGCCCATGCTCGGCGTGATGCCGCCTTCGATGAGGCTGGCGCAGAGCTCGACCCGGTCGGCGCCGGCGGCCTGGGCGGCAAGCAGCCCGTCAATGCCTTCGACGCAGATTTCGATCAGGGGTTTTTGCGTGTCCGCCACCGGTTTCCATCCATGCTTTCGACGAGATGCGCAGCCCTAGCATCGGGCGGGCCGCCGCGAAAGCCGCAACGATCGGTCCAGCCATGGAGGTGCTTGACAATACATAACTGCAAGGTTATGGATAACTCATAACTGAAAAGTTATTGATTGGTGCGAGCCCTGTTGGCCAAGGAGACCGACGATGGAAGCAAGATTGAAGAACCCGGTGATGCTGATTCCCGGCGCACTGCAGGCGCTTCTGGCGCTCGACAAATCGACCGAAGCCGGCGACGTGCCTTATGTGACACGCAAGCTCGTTCATCTGCGCGCCAGTCAGATCAACGCCTGTGCCGTCTGCGTCGACATGCATGCGCGTGAGCTGAAGAAGGCCGGCGAGAAGGACGAGCGGATTTTCGCCGTGTCGGCATGGCGGGAGACGCCGTACTTCAACGAAGCCGAACGTGCGGCGCTTGCGCTGACGGAAGCCGCGACGCGCCTGGCCGATCGTTCCGACGCGGTGCCGGACGAGGTCTGGGACGAGGCCGCGCGCCATTATGACGACAAGGCGCTCGCCGCCCTGGTGATCCAGATCGCGCTGATCAATGCGTTCAACCGGCTGAACGCCACCACGCGGCAACCGGTAGGCGCCTGGGGGTGAGGCGAGAGGAGGGGGGTGCCCGCTTCGAAGCCGGCACTTCGCCGGCTACTGTTTCAGGATCGTGTTCTTGGCGCCTTGCTCGACCTGGTCGATCACCAGAAGCTTCACCGGATCGGCACCGATATTGGTGGCCTGGTGCCATTGCCCGATCATCTCGACGATGAAGTCGCCGGTCTTGTAGGTGTTGGCAGCACCGGTCTCGACATTGGTCACCTTGAGCGTGCCTTGCTCGACATAGGCGTAGCGCGGGAAGGGGTGCTTGTGCACAGGCAAGGTCGCCCCCGGAGCGATCTGGTAGGACGAGACCTGAACCTCGACGTTCTTCTGCGGCAGCGTGATCGGCTGGCCCGACGCGGTCGTGGTCTTCGATGCCAACGTCGTCACCAAGACCGGCGTATTGCTGCTGTCCAACGCGTTGGCTGCGGTCACATGGACGGTGGCTATCGCCAGCAGTGCCGATATCGTGATGTTGCGCATGGTCCCCTCCAAAGTTGCCGCACCATCGCCCGACGGAAATTGACGCGCAAGCATCCTTTTGCATGCGCCGAATTTTCGGGCGCTGCGGTCTAAGCTGCTCTGGAAGACGTGAAAGGCCCCGGACATACCGGGGCCTCAGCACTGTATCATCGCCTCAGCCGCTCGGTCGGCTATTTCGCTGTGCGATGGAAATCAGGGACGTGCCGGGAAGGTGATCCGGCGGATCAGCTCGGTGCCTTGCCGCCGTTCTTCTTGCAGTCCGAGCGGAACTTCTCGCGATCCTTGCCGTGGAGGCCTTTTTGATCCGCGAGCGTCGAGCATTGCTTCGAGATCGCGGTCTTTTCGGGCGTCATGGCGGCTTTCGGCTTCTTCGTGGTTGGCGCCATGGTCGTTGTCGTGGTGGCGGCGGGCGTGGTTGTCGTTGTCGACATCGCCGCCATGGCTCCGGTGGTGACAAATCCCGCGAGAGCGATAGAGGCAAGAACACGTGCTGCGGCTTTCATTGCGATCTCCATTGTTTCGAGTTCCCCCAAGCGGGGGGCTAGCATCGGACTGAGGCTCCACCGTGCCGAGCCGCAGCGCGGGGTGGACACTTTGTCGTTACCGGGAGTGGCGCTTGATGAGCACGCCATCACGTTGCGGTGAAACACTCCAAGCGGCTCTGTCACGCAGCGGGGCTGTCCTGCTGTTTGCCAGGCCCGGGCTTCGGCGCCCGGAGCAGCAAGGTGAACGGCACGAGCAGCGCCGTCGCTATTGCGCAATAGAAGAAGACGTCGACATAGGCGAGCAGTGAAGCCTGGCGACCGATTTCCTGTCCGATCCAGCCGACGGCCTGTTGCCTGGCCTCGATCAGCGGCGAGCCCTCGGCGACGAAATGGTCCATCACCTGGCGGAGAGTCTGCTGATAGGCCTCGCTCGACTGCGCCGTGTGGCCGACCAGCACCGACTGATGCAACTGGGCGTTCTGGGCGATGACAGTGTTGGACAGCGACACGCCGATGCTGCCGCCGATGTTGCGGGCGACATTGATCAGCGAGGATGCCTGATCGGTCTTTTGCGGTGGCAGGCCGACATAGGCGGCGGTGGAGATCGGGATGAACAGGAACGGCAGGCCGATCATCATGTAGATGCGCGCATAGGCGAAGAAACCGAAGCTGGCGTCGGGCGTCAGCGAGGTCATGTGCCAAAGCGCGACCGCGATCACCGACATGCCCATCATGATGAGATAGCGCGGCTGAACGACACCGGCCGCAAGGCCCGAAATCGGCATCAGCATCAGCATGGCGATGCCGCCCGGCATCATCGACAGACCGGAAAGGGTGGCGGTGTAGTCGAAGGTGGTCTGCTGCAGTTGCGGCAAGAGCTGCGTGGTGCTGAAGAGCACGGCGCCCACCGCCATCATGACGAGGAACGACATGCCGAACTGCCGGCTGAAAAGCAGGCGGATGTCGACGATGGGGTCGCGCCTTGTCCACTCCCACGGAACAAGCAGCAGGAACGACACCGCGGAGATCACGGCGAAAGTGGTAATGAAGGTCGAGGCGAACCAGTCGTTGCGCTGGCCTTCGTCGAGAAAGACTTCGAGGCAGCCGAGCGCCATCGCCACCAGGATGAAGCCGATCCAGTCGACCTTCAGCCCCTTGCTCAACCGCTCGCGGCGTTCGCGTTCGAGAATGTCTGGCTCGATCACCAGCCATTGCACGAGCGCCAGCGACATGATGCCGAACGGCACATTGATGAAGAAGATCCAGTGCCAGGAGAAATTGTCGGTCAGCCAGCCGCCGATGGTCGGCCCGACCGTCGGGGCGACGATCACCGCGATGCCGTAGAGCGCAAAGGCCTGAGAGCGTTTCTCAGGCGGGAAAGTGTCGGCCAGGATCGACTGCTCGCTCGGCGCCATGCCGCCGCCGCCGAGCCCCTGCAGGATGCGGAAGGCGATCAGAGTCGGCAGATTGGGCGCCAGCCCGCAGAGCAGTGACGCCAGCGTGAAGGTCGCCACGCAGATCATGTAATAACGCTTGCGGCCGATGACGCTGGTAAGCCAGCCGCTGACCGGGATGATGACGGAGTTGGCGACGAGATAGGTGGTGATCACCCATGTGCTCTCGTCCATGCCGGCGGCGAGGCTGCCGGCGATGTTGCGCAGCGCGACATTGGCGATCGAGGTGTCGAGCACCAGCATGAAGGTCGCGATCGAGACGACGATCGCGATCAGCCAGGGGTTGCGCCCGCCGGCCGCCGACCGGCTTTCGTTACCCTGGGCTGCTGCGGCATCGCTCATCGTACCTTGACCGTCGGCACCACCGACATGCCGGGACCGAGATAGACGCCGGGCGGTTGGTCGAACACGATCTTGACCGGCACGCGTTGCACCACCTTGACGAAATTGCCGGTGGCGTTTTCGGCTGGAAGCAGGCTGAAGGCCGTGCCGCTGCCGGCCTGAACGCTGTCGACATGGCCATGGAAGGTCTTTTCCGGATAGGCGTCGATGGCGATATCGACGGGCTGGCCCGGTCGCATCAGGTCGAGCTGTGTCTCCTTGAAATTGGCTTTCACCCAGACGTCGTTGGGCACGAACATCATCAGCACCTGGCCGGGCTGCGCATAGGTGCCTTTCGCCACCGTGATGTTGGTGGCATGGCCGGCGACGGGCGCCGTGATGGTCGTGCGGGTGAGGGTGATCTTGGCTTGGTTCTCGGTGGCCTCAGCTTGCCGAAGCTTGGCCTCGGCGCTCTTGCCTTGTGCCTGCAGAACAGCCACCTGGCTTTTCGCCGCCTCGACATTGGCGTTGGCGGTATCGAGCGCTGCCTGGTCCTGGCGCAAGGTCGAAGCGGCCTGCTGTGCCTGCTGTTGCGTCGCCGTGCCCTTGGCCAGGAGCTCACGGTTGCGCTGGTCCTCGGATTTGGCGAATTCGAGCGCTGCCTGCGCCTGCGCCACCTGCCTTTCGGCCGCATCGATCTTGGCGTTTTGCGCCTCGGTCTGGGCCTGCACATTGGCAATGTCGGCCCGCGCCGCAACCACGCCGGCTTGTGCCTGTTTGAGCGAGGCCTGATAATCGCTGTCGTCGATGCGCAGAAGCATGGCGCCGGCCTCGACCGCCTGGTTGTCGGTGACGGCGACATCGGTGATGCGTCCGGCAATTTCCGCGCCGATCGTCACCGTGCGGGCGTCGATGAAGGCGTCGTCGGTCCATTCATACTGCCGCGCGTTGATCCACCAGATGACCACGGCCGCGATGACCAACAGGATGAGGATGGCGACGATCGCCGCTATGTAGGGATGGCGTCTGATGAGGCCGGGTTTGTTGTCGTCCGACGGACTGTCATTCGACTGCGAGTCTTGCGCTCGCTCGCCGTCGCGCTCGTTATCCATGCGCTTTTCGGCGTCCGGCGGGCGTTGCTGCCGATCGGACCGGGGCTGAACCCGCGCTTCCTCGGCGGGAGCGGTTTCGCGCTCTTTTCTTTCAGTTTTTGCGTCCAAGGCAACGGGTCCCAGATATCGTTGGCCCCCTCGCAGCAGGGTCAACGGGCGGTTTCCGCAAAGGTTCCTGCCCTCGGATGCGGCCATGGCTCGGCTGGCAGCGTCAGCCCGCCATCCAGCCGCCGTCCACCATCAGGTTTATGCCGGTGACATAGCTCGCCATATCGCTGGCGAGAAAGAGCGCCGCGCCCGCCACGTCGTTCGGATGCCCGAGCCGTGGCCAGGGCGTGCGGCGGCGCGAATAGTCGAGCGCATCAGGGTCGTTGGCGACGCCCGGCTTGCCGGTGATGATCTTGCCCGGAGCAATCGCATTGCAGACGATCAGGTCGTCGGCATGGTCGACGGCGATCTGGCGCGTCATTTGGACGATGCCGCCCTTGCTGACCGAATAGGGCAGGTCGCCGGGGCAGGCGACCATGCCGTGCTGCGAAGAGATGTTGATGATGCGCCCGCGCACCTCATTGACTGGCGCCTGGGCAAGCATCTGCATGACCGCGCGTCTGTTGCAGTGGAAGAAGCCCGTCAAATTGACGCCGATGACGTAGTCCCATTGTTCCGGCGTGGTCTCGATCAGGTTGGTGCTGGTGTAGATCGCGGCATTGTTGACCATCACGTCGAGCCGCCCGAATTGCGCGACCGTCACGCTGACCAGCGCGTCGACGGCGCTCCAGTCAGAGATGTCGGTCTTGAGGAAGATGGCAGCGCCGCCGGCCGAACGGATCATGTCGACAGTGCCTTGGCCCCCCTCAATCGGCTGCTCCACCATGTCTGCAACGACGATGTTGGCGCCTTCAGTGGCGAATTTCAGAGCGATCGCGCGGCCGATGCCGGAGCTCGCTCCGGTGACGATGGCTGTCTTGTTGGCGAGCAGGGCCATGATGTTCAGCTCTCCCGGGTGACGATCTTTCCTTGCGCCGCGCCGACCAGTCGCCCGTCGCGCACGATCTCGCGGCCGCGCAGGAAGACACTGGTCAGCCGCGCTTTCACGGTCCAGCCGTCGAAGAGCGTATAGCCCGCCCGCGATACCTGATCGGCATTGGCGATGGTGCTGGACTGGCGCGGGTCGAGGATCAGCAGATCGGCATCGTGGCCGACGGCGATGCGACCCTTGCGCCGGCCGAGGCCGAAGCGTTCTGCTGGGTTGCAGGAGCACATGCGCACCAGATCGGGCAGGGCGATGAGCCCTTCATCGACCAGTTTCAGCATGGTCTGAAGCAGCGTTTGCAATCCTGGCATGCCGCCCGGGATGTCGGCGAAAGCCGCGTAGCGCGCCGCCTTTTCGGCGGGCGTATGCGGGGCGTGGTCGGTGGCGACGATGTCGATCAGTCCCGCGCTGAGAGCTGCGCGCAGCGCGTCGACGTCGTGTGGCGAGCGCAAGGGCGGCGAAGCCTTCAGCTTGGCGCCTTGCGTTTCGTAATCGTCGGCGGTGAAGAACAGGTTCTGCGGCGTGGTCTCGACGCTGGCGTCGGCCATGCCGCGCAGCCGGCTCCAGGTCTCGACACCGAGCTCGGAGTTGATCTGCCGGACGTGGATCCTCGCCTCGGTCGCCGCTGCGGCGACAAGGGCGCGGGCGATGCCATTGGCTTCGGCGAGCGGCGGCCGGCTGTCCAGGAAGGCGGCGACGCTGCCGGAGCGATCCCGCGCCGTGCTGCCGGCCAGGATCGATTGGTCGCCGGGCGAGATGCCGATTGTCGTGTCGGCGCCGGCAAAAGCCTTCAGCGCCTCCGCAACGGTATCGAGCGAGGCAAAAAGGAAGGCATCCGGCACGTCGGCGGTGAACAGCTCGAAGGAGACCGGTGCGAGACGAAGGAGGCGAGGGACGAGCGACAGGTCACGGCTGACCACAGCCTGCAGGCCGACATCGACATGGATGCGGCCCTTCGCAATCGCCATCTTGTCTGCAAGTTGCTCGGGCGTGGCCGTCCATGGCTCATCGGTCGGCATGTCGAGTACGGTGGTGACGCCGCCGAGCGCCGCCGCATGCGTACCGGAGGAAAAATCCTCCTTATGCGTCAACCCGGGGTCGCGCAGATGCGCATGCGCATCGACAAGGCCCGGTAGCAGGAAGCAACCCGCGGCGTCGATGAGCGTGCTGGCTTCCGCGGCTTCGCCGGGCGCGATGAGTGCGGCGACCTTGCCCGCGGCGATGCCTATATCGCCCCGGCCGAGGCCATCGGCGTTCACAACCGTTGCGCCGCGGATCAGCGTCTCGAACACGGTTCCCCCTCAGCCGCGCTGCTCGAAGCGCGCATGGTTCGCGTGCCAGAAGCGCGCGATGTCCTCGCGGCGCATGAAGGCGGCGCCGTCGGATTTCTGGACATGCTCGATGACCTCGCGCAGGCCCGAGGCGCGGTTCGGCTGACCCGTCCAGCGGGCGTGGATGCCGATGGTCAGCATGCGGCCGCCGGTCTCCTCGGCTTCGCCAAGCATATAGTCGATGGCCGCGCGGCAGTCCTCGGCGAAGTCGCGCGGATTGCTGTAGCCCGGAGCCACCAGATAGCGGCTGTCGTTGAGCGTCTTGGAGTAGGGGACGACCAGGATTTCCGTGCCCCGGTGATCGAGGAAATAGGGCAGGTCGTCGTTGCAGGGATCGGAGTGGTAGAGGAAGCCGCCTTCCTCGACCAGCAGGTCGCGCGTGTTGACGCTCGGCAGCGAGCGGCAGTTCCAGCCCAAGGGCCGCTTTCCCAGCAGCTTTTCGTAAAGCGCGATCGCCTCGTGCAGATGACGCTCTTCCTCGCGGCGCTCCATGGTCGTGTGGTCGATCCAGCGCAGGCCGTGGCCCATCAGGTCATGCCGGCGGTTCTTCATCCATTCGACCAAGGGCGGGTTGCGCTCCAGAGCCACGGCGCAGGCGGAAAAGGTGACCGGGATGTCGTAGCGGTCGAACAATCTGGCCAGGCGCCAGACGCCGGCGCGGCTGCCATATTCGAAATGCGTCTCGGTGCCGAGATCGCGCACCGGCATGCTGCCGCTGAGATTGTATTCGCCCCAATTGTCGTTGCGGCCATCTTCGAGCCAGGAGTATTCCGAGCCCTCCTCATAGTTGAGCACGAGGTTGACGGCGAGCTTGACGCCGCCCGGCCAGGTGACGAAGGGCGGGTGCGGGCCGTAGCCGACGAAATCGCGCGGCTGCTGGAAATCGGTCGGCATCTTGCGTTCTCCATTTCTTTGTTTTTACGCAATTCCGAACGGAAAACCGCTCACACTTTTCCTGGAATTGCTCTAGCTCTCGTTGGCGACAATCCAGTCCATGTAGTCGTGGAACGCTTCCTTGCCGGGACGCGGCCGCCATGCTGTGTCGCGCATGATGCGGGCGATGTCATAGGCGCCCCACATGCCGCCTTTCAGCCTCACATCCTGGACGATGTTGGCGTCGTCTCCAGGCGTCACCTCCGCCTTCAGGCCCGGGACGCGTTCCCTTGCCCAGCCGATGATCTCGCCGATGGTCTGGCTGGAACCGGAGCCGATATTGTAGTGGCGGTAATTGAGGCGCGGCGCGTCGATCAGCGCGAGGATCGCGGCGGCAACGTCGGTCGAGGTAACGTAGTCGCCGACGGGCTCCAGGCTGTTCGGCCTGATCGTCTCGCCGGCCAGGGCCATATGCGCGACGCGGTTGGGAACATGGCGGAAGTTGCGGCTCTCGGTGGCGCGATCCATCGGACCGTAGACGGAAGCGAGCCGCACCGAGGCCGCCGACAGGCCGAACAGATCGGCATAGCGGTTGGTGACCATCTCGGAGGCGAATTTCGAGATGCCGTAGAGCGTCAGCGGCGCGACATGACCGTCTTCCGGCAGTGGCTCGCCATCCCAGTCGGGCCCGTTGTGGCGATAGACGGAACCGGAGCTGACATAGACGAAGCGTTTCACGTCCGGCCTCTCGCGCGCCCAGTCCAGCATGCGCACGGTGCCCATGAGATTGACGTCGACGATGCGGGCCGGGTCTGCGGCCTCCGGCTGGCGCTTTGCCTCAGAGGCGCTGCCGCGCGAGATCGGCGTGATCGTCGCGCCATGCACGATTGCCGTGATGCCTTGCTTGTCGAGCGTCTCGGACCAGGCTTGTGGGTCGAGGATATCGGCGGCAATCACGGTCAGCCGGTCGCGCACCGGAGCGAAATGTTTTTCGGCCGCCGCGTCGAGGCCCGACCGGTCGAGGATCACGGCGCGGGCTTGCGGATCGCGGTCCAGCCATGCGCGCGCGACCACGCTCATGACAAAGCCGGTGCCGCCGGTGACGAGCAAGGTCATGGAAACTCCTCTGGAAAGGTTGCTGCCTCAGCGCGTCGCATAGCCGCCATCGACGAGCATGTCTGATCCGGTGACGAAGGATGCGTCGGACGAAAGCAGGAAAGCCGCCGCCGCGGCGATCTCGTCGGGCTCGGCGATACGGCCGAGCAGATGGGCGGGACCAAGGCCGGCATTGGCGGCCTCGAAATCGGCAAACCGGCGCAGCAGCCGCGTCGTCGCCACCGCGCCGGGGGACAGGCTGTTGACGCGGACCCTGTCAGGCGCGTGGTCCACGGCCATCGCCTTGGCGAGGTGGATCAGGCCGGCCTTGGCGGCGCAATAGGCGACGGCCCTGGTGGTGGCGACGCGTCCGAATTGCGAGCCGATGAAGACGACGGAACCGCCGCCACTTGCCGCGATCAGCGGCACGGCGAACTTGCTCATCAGGAAGGCGCCGGTCAAGCCGACATCGATCTCGTGCCGCCAGGCGCTTTCGTCGAGATCGACGACGGTGGCGCTGGTCGAGGGCGCCGCGGCATTGTGCACCAATCCGTCGAGCCGGCCGAAGTTTTGCCGGGCAAATGCGACGGCCGCCTCCGCGGATTCGATATCCGTCACGTCGCATTGGCAAGCGGCAGCCGAAGGCCCGAGTGTCTGGGCAAGCTCGGTGGCCGGCTCTGGGCCGTAATCGGCGCAGACGACCTTAGCGCCTTCGGCAACACAGCGGCGCGCTATCGCCGTGCCGATGCCGCTGGCGGCGCCGGCGATCAGGATGACTTTGCCCTCGAGACGCCTCATGTCTGGCGCTGTCATCAGGCCTGCTCCTCTAATGCCGGCATGGCCGCCAGCGTGACCGGACGGCGCAACAAATTGTAGCAGGCGGCTAAAGTCACCAACACGGCGCCGCCGCCCAGAAGCAGGAACATGGCCGGCGCGCCCATATGCTCCATCAGGCCGGCCGAAATGCCGGGCGTCGCGACATTGCCGATCGAATAGAGCAGGAGCAGCGTGCCGGAGGCCCCGACCATGTGCCGGCTGTGCAATTGCGAGGCGCCGAACGCCATCGCCACCGGATAGACCGTCAGCGCCGTCGCGCCATAGAGGAAGAACAGCACGAAGAGCAGCGGGACCGAAAAGTTGCCGAGCCAGGCGATCGCGGCGCAGAGCGTGACCGACAGGATACCCTGGACAAGCAGTATGATCCTGCGCTCAAACCTATCGGACAGCCAGCCGACCGGCGTCTGCGCCAGCATGCCGGCGATGCTGATGGTCGTGACCAGCCCGACCGTCGTTGCCGCCGACAGCCCGATCTGCGTGCCGTAGATCGGCGTCAGCACGAAGATGTTCATATTGGTGATGCCGCCCTGGAAGATCGCCACGACTGTCACCGGCGCCAGCCGGAAAAGCGCCAGCGGGCCGAGGCGCTTGACCGGCCTTGCCGAACTTGCGTGCTCCGGATCGGTGGCAGGCAGCGCCGGCCAGCGCCCACCGGCGAATTTGGAGATCAGCGCCAGCAGCACTGTCGCCGCCGCCACCGGGAACAGATGCGGCGATTGCGGGCCGACCATCGCGACCAGAACCTGACCGAGCAGCACGGCGATTGCCGTCGTCAGCATATAGATCGAAAACATCGCGCCGCGATTGTGGTGCTCGGCATAGAGGTTGATCCAGCTTTCGCAGACGACGAACAGCGATGCCATCGCGAGGCCGCCGAGCAGGCGAAAGCAGATCCAGCTCGGCAGGAAGTCGGTGAAGACGAAACCGGAAGCCGCCAGCAGCGCGACGACGACGATGGCAACGAAGGTTCGCTCATGGCCGTATTGGGCGACGGCCGGGCGGGTCACCAGGCATCCGATGAGGAAGCCCACGGGATAGGCCGTCAAGACGATCTGCACGACCTGGGGAGAAATGCCGGGCTTGCCAAGATGCAGCGACACGGCGGTGGTCAGCATGGCGCTGCCGATGCAGGCCAGGCAGATGCCGACCATGATCGGCAGCAGGGCACGGGACCGCTCTGCATTTTGCCAGAGCCGCGTCGCGGATTGAGCGATCGACCTCATGAATGCGGCTGCGGCGGCTCCCTGGCGGCACCGTTGACCGACGGCAGCCCGGCCAGAAGCTACACTTTGTGGCGATTGCCACAAACGAAGATTGGCGCGGCTATGGCTCAAATTTTTTTGGCCATGCTGGCGAGGGAAAGCGGCATCTCGGCGCGCTGTGGGCTTTACAGCGGTTTTGCACCCTCCTTACCATAGGCAAAAAACCAAAATCTGGAAACCAGCGGAAGGGAACATCATGACGATCGAACGCCTGGAAAACGGACAGCGCTTCTGCCGGGTGCTCCGCTATAACGGCACCGTCTATGTCGCGGGGCTGACCGCGGACGATCTTTCGGGCGACACCACCAGCCAGACCAAGCAGATCCTTGCCAAGATCGACGCGCTTCTCGCCAAGGCCGGCAGCGACAAGTCGAAGCTGCTCAGCGCGCAGATATGGCTCAGGGACATCGCCGACTTCGAGATGATGAACACGGCCTGGGACGCCTGGATCGACAGGAGCGCCATGCCGGTGCGCGCCACGGTGGAAGCGCGGCTTGCCGGCGACCAGTATCGCGTCGAGATCATGGTGACGGCGGCCGTCGGCTGAGCCGGCCGGCGAGGGTACGCCAATGCATGAGCTGGTGATCAAGGGCGGGCGCGTGGCGCTCGACGACGGCTGGGCCGAGTGCGACGTCGGTATCGACGATGGCCGCATCGCCTCCATCGGCAAGGGTCTTTCCGCCGAGAAGGCGATCGACGCCGGCGGCCGCTGGGTGATGCCCGGCGGCATCGACGCGCATTGCCATCTCGATCAGCCGGTCTGGGGTGGAGCCGGCAATGCCGACGATTTCTATTCCGGCACGATCTCCGCCGCATTTGGCGGCACGACCTGCATAGTTCCATTCGGCATGCCCGGGCAGGACATGACGACTGTCGGCGCCATGGACCGCGCGCTGCAGCGCGCGGCGGGACGCGCGGTGATCGACTACGGGCTGCATGCCGTGGTCACCATGGGCACCGGCGCGGATGTCGAGGCTCAGCTTGGCGCGCTCGCCCAGCGCGGCACTGCCTCGGTCAAGCTGTTCATGACCTATCAGGGTTTCGCCGTCGACGACGACCTCTTCTTCAAGGTTCTCGATACGGCAAGGCGGTTGGGCTGGATCGTCATGGTCCATGCCGAGAACGACGCCGCGATCCGGCGCACGCGCCAGCGGCTGATCGATCTCGGCCGCATCGATATCCGCTATCATGTCGTTGCCCATAGCGAGACGATGGAGCGCGAGGCGACGCATCGCGCGCTGGCCTTCGCCGAGATGACCGGCGCGCGCATGACCATCGTGCATGTCTCGTCCTGGCAGTCGGCCGAGGAGGTGGCGCGGGCAAAGATGCGCGGCGTCGACGCTATCGCCGAGACCTGCCCGCAATATCTCTTTCTCGGCGCGGCCGATCTCGATCGCCCGGCAATCGATGCGGCGCGCTTCGTCTTCTCGCCGCCGCCGCGGTCGCCGCGCAGCCATGAGCATCTGTGGCAAGAGCTGATCAATGGCGGCATCGACCTGTGGTCGTCCGATCATTCGCCATATTATTTCGCCGACAAGATCGGGCAGTCCGAGACACCCGGTTTCACCACGACACTGAGCGGCATTCCAGGCATCGAGACACGCCTGCCGCTGCTGTTTTCGGAAGGGCTGCTCACCGGCCGCCTGACGCTCGAGCGCTATCTCGACCTCACCTCGCGCAATGCAGCCTCGATCTACGGCTTCGCCGATCGCAAGGGTCGCATCGCCATCGGGCTCGACGCGGACCTGACGCTGTGGGATCCGACGGCGCGCTGGACGCTCGGGCACAGGGCGCTGCATTCGCGCGTCGACTTCACGCCCTACGAGGGCAGGGTTGTCACCGGCAAGCCAACCACCGTCCTGGTGCGCGGCGTGCCGGTGGTCGCCGACGGCAAGCTGCAGGCCGAACCGGGCTTCGGGCGCTTTGTGGCACGGACCGCCGCCGATCCGGCGCATCTCAGAAAACCAGTCGAGGATTGGACACCATGGCTCGATGCCTGACCATCGCCGTTTGCCAGACCGGACCGATCCAGCGCAGCGCCACGCGCGCCGAGACGGTCGGGCGCCTAGTGCATCTCCTGGAGAAGGCTGCTTCCGCCGGCGCCGAGATCGCGGTGTTTCCCGAAATGGCGCTCACCACTTTCTTCCCGCGCTGGCGCATCGACGACCAGGCCGAGATCGACGCCTTCTTCGAAGCCTCGATGCCGGGGCCGGAAACGCGGCGGCTCTATGATGCCGCCGCGCGCCTGAAGGTTGGCTTCGCGCTGGGCTATTGCGAGCTGGTGCAGGAAGAGGGCCGCACGCGCCATTTCAATACAATGGATCTGGTCGGGCCGGACGGCGCCTTCATCGGCCGCTACCGCAAGATGCATGTGCCGGGTTCGAGCGAGCCGGAGGCGGGCACGACCACGCATCTCGAACGACGCTATTTCGAGCCGGGCAATCTCGGCTTTCCGGTCTTCGACTATCGCGGCGTGCGTGTTGGGCTTGCCATCTGCAACGACCGCCGCTGGCCGGAAACCTATCGCATGCTCTGTCTCAACGGCGCCGAGGTGGCGTTGCTCGGCTACAACACGCCGCTTTTGCTCGACGAAGCGCCGGCTCTGGCGCATCTGAGAATGTTCCACAACCATCTGCCGATGCAGGCCGGAGCCTACCAGAACACGCTCTGGGTCGCCGCCGCGGCAAAGGCGGGTCTGGAAGACGGGCAGGCGCTGATCGGCGGCTCCTGCATCATCGCGCCGACCGGCGAGATCGCGGCACTGGCAATGTCGCTCGACGACGAAGTCATCGTCCATCGCGCCGATCTGGACCTGATCGAGACCTGCCGGAAAGTGAATTTCAACTTCGCGCTCTATCGCCGCCCCGATCAATACAAGCGCATCTCGGAACCGGTCTGAGACCGCGATGGGCCTCGTCGAAACAAGCCAACGCCAAGGCACACCGCCGCCCTCGACCGATCCGCTGACGCTCGGCGAGATCGTCGGAAACGGCCTTTGCATCGGCTGTGGCCTCTGCCGTTCGATCGCAGGTGCGGGCCACGTCGACATGGTGATGACGCCGGAGGGGCGCGAGCGGCCCGTGGCGTTGCAGGAATTGAACAAGTCGACACTGGCGAAGATCAACGCCATCTGCCCGGGAACGCGCATCGCCGGTCCGCCACCGGCGCAGATGAATGACGCCGCGTTGGCGGACACGGTCTGGGGATCGGTCGAACGGCTTGTGCTTGGCTCCGCTGGAAATCCCACAGTGCGGTATATTGGCTCCGGCGGCGGGGCGCTGACGGCGCTCGGACAGTTCCTGCTCAGTTCGGGACGGGTCAAGTTCGTGCTGCATGTCGCGGCCTCGCGTTCCATGCCGATGCGCACGGAACGCAAGCTGAGCTACGACGCCGCTTCCGTGCTCGAAGGCGCCGGC
The DNA here is from genome assembly GCF_006440815.1 of Mesorhizobium sp. B2-8-3. Lineage (NCBI taxonomy): Bacteria > Pseudomonadati > Pseudomonadota > Alphaproteobacteria > Hyphomicrobiales > Phyllobacteriaceae > Mesorhizobium > Mesorhizobium sp. B2-8-3. Next base: position 171,503 of record NZ_VFTW01000005.1, on the reverse strand, counting down.
TCGCGCTATGGGCCGGCGGCGACGCTGGTGGATTTCAACGCCATTCTCGACCGCGGCGAGCCTTTCGCGCTGATCGCCAAGCCCTGCGACATCACCGCCGTGCGCAATCTGGCGCGGCTCGATCCGCGCGTCGACGAGCAGATGCGCTATGCGCTCGCCTTCGTCTGCGGCGGCGCCTCGGAGCTGACCAAGTCGGAACAGGTGCTGCAGCGTTTTGGCCTCGGCGAGGAGGAGCTTGCTCTGTTCCGCTACCGGGGCCATGGCAATCCCGGACTCAACCGCATCGAAACCAAAGACGGCCGCGCCTTCGAGATCAGCTACCGGCAGCTCTGGGAGGACGAGGACAAATGGATGATCCAGCCGCGCTGCAAGATCTGCCCCGACGCGATCGGCCAGGTGGCGGATATCGCGGTATCGGATTCCTGGCTGAATGGCGGACCGGCTGTCGAGGATGAGCCGCTCAACGGTGTCATCGTGCGCACCAAGCGCGGGCGGGAGCTGTTCGACGCGGCTGTCGAGGCCGGCGCGGTGCAGATCAAGCGGGAGAGCGGGATCGCCGAGATCAGCGAGTTGCAGTCGCATCAGGTGCGCAAACGCCGCGCGGTCTGGGCGCGGCTGAAGGGCATGGAGATCGCCGGCAAGCCGGTGCCTTTCGTCACCGGTCTCGCCTTGCGCGAATGCGCGTCACAGAATTCAGCGGCCGAGAATCTGGCCGAGGGACGTGGCGCCCGCGATCGAGCCCGGCGCGGCCGCCTGGGCGAGCCGCCTGCTGTGCAGCGCGAAACAGTTTCAAAGGATGGGCAACCATGAGCGAGCAGACCGAGGTGATCGTCATCGGCGGCGGCATGGCCGGCGCCGGTGCTGCCTATGAGATTTCGCGCACTTCGAAAGTCGTGCTGCTCGAGCGCGAGAGCCATTGCGGCTACCACACCACGGGACGTTCGGCCGCAAGCTTCACCGAGAACTACGGCAATGGCGTCATCCGCCGCATCGTGCTGGCAAGCCGGGCGTTTCTTACCGAGCCGCCGACAGGTTTTTGCGATTATCCGCTGCTCAGCAAGCGCGGCATGATCACCGTGGCGCGGGCCGACCAGCTCGACCTGCTGCGCGAGGATCTGGAGGCGGCGCAGGCGCTGGTGCCATCGATCGTGGCGATGACGCCGGCCGAAGCGATCGCGCGCGTGCCGGTGCTGCGCGAGGACTATCTCGCCGGCGCCTACATCGAACCGCATTCGATGGACATCGACGTCAACGGCCTGCACCAGGGGTTCTTGCGCGGCGCTCGGGCGCGCGGCGCCCGCATCGTCACCAAGGCCGGCGTGAGAGCCATCGGCAGGCAGGGCGGGCAATGGCGGGTCGAGACGGAAGCGGAAACATTCCTTGCGCCGTTGATCGTCAACGCGGCCGGCGCCTGGGGCGACGAGATCGCGGCGATGGCCGGAGTGCGTCCGGTCGGCCTGCAGCCGAAGCGCCGCACCGCCTTCAACATTCCGGCGCCGGCCGGTCTCGACATTAGCGACTGGCCGCTGGTCAACGATGTCGGCGCGGAGTTCTATTTCAAGCCGGATGCCGGGCAGCTCTTCGTCTCGCCGGCCGATGCGACAGCGTCGGCGCCGGTGGACGCCTTTGCCGAAGACATCGATGTGGCGATCGGCGCCGAGCGTCTCGAACGGGCGACGACGATCGAGGTGCAACGCGTGTCGCGCTCCTGGGCGGGTTTGAGAACGTTCGTCGCCGACGGCTCGCCGGTGGTCGGTCCGGACGACGAGTTGCCGGATTTCGTCTGGCTGGTCGGGCAGGGCGGCTACGGCATCAAGACCTCGCCGGCGCTGTCGCGCGTCTGCGCCAGCCTGATCGCCGACGGCGGCCTGCCGGACGATGTCGCGAGGCAAGGCGTTTCGCTTGCGGAACTCACGCCGCATCGGCTGCGCGGTGCTCAATCTCGGCTGGCCGCCTCATGAGCAACGCCGCATTGACGGCCGGCGGCCGGCTGGCCGGGCGTCTCCTGAAGACACTCGCGCAAGCCACCACCGATGCACCGGGAATCACGCGCGTCGCTTACGGACCGGGCGAGCGCTTCGCCCACGATTTCGTGCGCAACGAGGGGGAAAAACTCGGCGCCGTCGCGCGCGTCGATGCCGCCGGCAATCTCTATTTGACGCTGAAAGGCCGTGACCCTGACCTGTCGGCGATCGTCATCGGCTCGCATCTCGACAGCGTGGCGCATGGCGGCAATTTCGATGGCGCCGCCGGCGTCGTGGCAGGGCTCGCGGTAATGGCCGAACTGGTCGAGCAAAATATCCGCTTGGCGCGCGATCTCATCGTGCTGGCAGCTCGCGCCGAGGAAGCGGTCTGGTTTCCGCTCTCCTATCCCGGCAGCCAGGCGGCGCTTGGCCTGCTCGATCCGCAGGCGCTGGAAGCCAGGCGTTCGGATAGCGGCCGCACGCTGGCCGACCACATGCGCGAGGAAGGTTTCGACCCTGACGCCGTCCGACGCGGCGTGCCAGGCATCGATGCAGGCCGGATCGCTGCCTTCGTCGAGGTGCATATCGAGCAGGGACCGCGTCTGGTCGCCGCCGGAGCGCCGGTCGGCATCGTTACGGGGATCGCCGGCGGCTTCCGCTATGTCGACGCGAAATGCCTTGGCGCCTATGCCCATTCCGGCGCCGAGCCGCGCTTTGCCCGCCATGACAGCGTGCTCGGCTTTGCCGACCTGATTGCGGGCCTTGAGGCAGAGTGGGACGCGCTCGAACGCGATGGCCACGAGGCGACGATCACCTTTGGCCGCGTGCAGTCCGATCCGACACAGCATGGCGGCAGCCGGGTGCTGGGCGAGCTTGGCTTCACGCTCGATGTCCGCAGCGCCGAGCCGGCCGTTCTGGAGTGGGTCGAAAATCGGCTTCAGACCATTTTCGCCAAGGTGGGCGCCACGCGCGGCGTGACCTTCGAGCCCGGGCCGCGCTTCACCTGGGAACCGGCGACCATGTCGCCGGACCTGATCGGCAGGCTCGACCGTGCTGCCACCGAACTGCAAATGCGCGCGCCGCATGTGCCGAGCGGGGCGGGGCACGATGCGGCCACCTTCGCCGGCGCCGGCATTCCGACCGCGATGCTCTTCGTGCGCAACGAGAACGGCAGCCATAATCCGCATGAGAGCATGGAGATCGCCGACCTCGATCCGGCGATCCGGCTGCTCCTGCGTTTCGTCACCGATTTCGACAACTCACCGGACCAGCCATGAACCTCGCCAAGACTGCCTTGCTCGTCATCGACCTGCAGAATGAATACCGTCCCGGCGCGGCCTGGCCGGTCGTCGGCTACGACGCCGTGCTCACCAACGCTGCCGCCCTGATCGAGGCCGCCCGCAAGGCGGGCGTGCCCGTCATCCACGCCCAGGCCTGGGTGAAGCCGGAGGAACGCGACGGCTATGCCCGGCAGGAAGAGATACTCACCGAGGAATTCCGCTCTGCGGTCGCAGGCAGCGACGGCGCCGCGATCTGCGCCGAGGTAGCGGCGCAGCCGGGCGACATCGTCATCCACAAGCACTGGCCGAGCGCCTTTCGCCGCACCGAGCTTTCGCAGCGGCTCGCCGTGCTCGGCATCGAAAACCTCGTCGTCGCCGGCGTGCTGACCGACAGCTGCGTGACCGAAAGCGTGTTCGACGCGGTTTACCAAGGGTTCCGTGTATGGCTGGTCAAGGAAGCCTGCGGCAGCATGACGGAGGCGATGCACCGCACCGGCATGCTCGACATGGCGAACCGGCTCTATGGCGGCGGTATATTGCATCTGCCCGAAGCCCTGAAGGCGCTGGCCGGCCAGTCCTTCGATGGCTGGCGCTGCACGCGGCCGGTGGAGTTCGCCTACACGCTGGAGAGCGTCGATCGGATTTACGAGGCGCTGTGATCGGCGCCGCAGCCGCACGCGCCTCTGACGACCGTCTTTGAAGCCGAGGGCTTGAGAACCGCGCCCGGCAGCGCTCCGGTCGCCCTGCCGCCACGCCAGACCGATACGCCGTTGACGAAGACATGTTCGATGCCGGCGGCGGGTCGGCGCGGCTCCTCGAAAGTGGCGCTGTCGATGATCGTCTCGGGATCGAAGATGACGAGGTCGGCGAAATTGCCTTCCGCTAGGATGCCGCGCTCTTGGATGCCGAATTCACGCGCGGGCAGGCCGGTCATTCGGAATACGGCTTCCTCCAGGCTGAATAGCCCGATGTCACGCGCGTAGTGCCCGAGCACGCGTGGAAAGGTGCCCCACAGCCGCGGATGCGGATGGATGTCGTGCGGCAGGCCGTCGGAGCCGATCATGGTGCGCGGATGCGCGATGATGTTGCGGACGTCGTCCTCGTCGAGCTGGAAATAGACAGCACCGGCCGGCAGCAGACGCTCACCGGCCTCACGCTCGGTGCAGTTCCATTCCCGGGCTATGTCGGCGATCTCGCGCCTGGCCATCTCCGGATGCGGATCGGACCAGGTGACGAGGATCTTCAAGCCGGTGTCGCAGCGCTCCAGCCGGAGTACCGTCGAGCTCGCGGCGTATGGATAGACGTCCATGCCGATGTCCATCGTTTCGCGCGCCTTGTCGATCCTTTCCAGCGAGGGCCGGCTCTTGCCGAAATTGGCGCGGCCGGTGCACTGGTGGTGCGAGATGAACAGCTTGCCGCCAGCATGGTCGGCAATGTCGATCGCTTCCTCGATCGCCTCGTCCATCGTCTCGAAATAGTTGCGCGTATGAGTGACATAGGGACCGCCGAGGCCGGCCGCCGTGGCGGCTAAGGCCTTTACTTCGTCGGTCGATGAGTTGACGGCAGGCGGATAGTCGAGGCCGGTGCTGAGGCCGAAGGCGCCCTCGGCCATCGCCGCGGCGACCGCTTCCTGCATCGCCACCGTTTCCGCTTCATTGGCCGGCCGATCGGTCACCGGCATGCAACGCTGGCGTAAGGTCGTGTGGCCGACGAGCAGGGCGGCGTTGGTGGCGATGCCGCGCCGCTTCAGCTCCGCGACATAATCGGCGAAGCGGTCGAAACGGAAGTTCTCGCGGCCGCCGACCAGCGTGAAGGGTGGCGGCGGCGTCCTGTCGAGCAGCAGCGGTGCAAGGCTGACGCCGCAATTGCCGGCGATCACTGTGGTCACGCCCTGGCTGGTCTTCGGATCCATGCCGCGCGGTGCCAGCAGCGCGCCGTCGTCATGGGTGTGCACGTCGATGAAGCCAGGTGCGACCACCTTGCCCTTTGCATCGATTTCCTCGATGCCCTGCGCATCGTCCAGCCGGCCGATGGCGGCGATCCGGCCCATCGTGACGGCGATGTCTGCCTCGAAGCGGTCAGAACCGTCTCCGGAAATCAGCGTCGCGCGGCGGATGAGGAGATCATACGGCATTGGGCGGCTTTCCTAGCTTTCCGGGTTGGCGGCGATCTCCTCGCGGCGGCGCGCGACATAGGCGTCGAGCTCTTCGCGGATCGCGGGGTCCATGACCGGTTCCTCGTAGTCGTGCAGGGCCTGCTGCCAGAGCTCGGTCGCCCGCTCCAGCGCATCCTTGCCGCCCGCTTCTTCCCAGGCGCCATGGTTCTGCCAGTTGGACAGCATCGGCTGATAGAAGGCGGTGGTGTAGCGCGACATGGTGTGCTCGGCGCCGAAGAAATGGCCGCCGGCCGGCACCGACTTGATCGCCTCGAAGCCGAGATCGTCTTCCTGGAACGGCAGCGGCCGCAGGAACTCCATCATGTTCTGCAGGATCTCGACGTCGAGCACGAGCTTTTCGTAGGACGCCGTCAGCCCGCCCTCCAGCCAGCCGGCCGCGTGGTAGATCAAATTGGCGCCGCCGAGCACCGCGCCCCATGTGGCCATCTCGGTCTCGTAGGCGGCCTGCAGGTCGACCACGTTGGAGGCGTTCGCGTTGGAGGTGCGGTAGGGCAGGTTGTAGCGCCGCGCGAGTTGTCCGGCGATGATGTTGGCCTTGGCGTTCTCCGGCGTGCCGAAAGCCGGCGCGCCCGACTTCATGTCGACATTGGAGGTGAAGGCGCCGTACATCACCGGTGTGCCGGGATTGACGAGTTGCGTCAGCACGACGCCGAACAGCGCTTCGGCGTTCTGCTGGCAGAGTGCTGCGGCCAACGTCACCGGCGTCATCGCGCCCATCAGCGTGAAGGGCGTGACGGTCACCGGCTGGCCGTGCTCAGCCATGGCGATCAGGCCTTCGGCCATCGCGTCGTCGAACAGCCGAGGCGAGTTGATCGAGATAATCGTTGTCACGCCGGGCGAAGTCCGCATCTCCTCGACACTGATGCCGCGGGCGATCGCCATCATGTTGATGCCGTCCATTGCCCTGGCGCGGCCGATCGCGGTGCAGTGGAAGGAGAGGTCGCTGAGCGTCAGATTGGCGTGGTAAGTGTCGAGGTGACGCGCATTGGCCGGCAGTTCCATCGGCGCCACCACCTGGTTGCCGATGATGTGGATGGCGTTGAAGTGGTGCGCCAGCCGGATGAAGTTCTGGTAGTCGGGAAGATTGCCCTGGCGGCGGCCATTGATGCGGTCATGCACGTTGGGCGGGCCGGCGACCAGCCCGAAAACCAGCGAATTGCCGCCGAGATGGACCTGCTTTTCCGGGTTGCGGCTGGTCAGCGTGAAGGACGACGGCACGTTGCGCAGGGCCTCGGTCACCAGGCTTTCATCGATCCTGATGGTCCTTTCCTCGCGATCGACGATGGCGCCGGCAGCGGCGAACAGGTCCATCACCTTCTCGCTCATGACGCGGATGCCGAGCTCCGACAGGATGCGCATCGAGGTCTTGTGCAGCTGTTCCATGCGCTCTTCGTCGAGAAGCTGCATGAGCGGGTAGGGGTTTTTCACGCTCTGCCAAGGCAGTTGCGCGATGCCACCACCGCTGCGCCCGAGTTTCGATCGGCGACCGCCGCCACGCCTGTCCTGTGACATAAGTTTGTTCCCTTCCGGCTTCAGTACCCGCGTTCCGGATTGACCACGTTTTCCAGCGGCTGGCCTTTGCGGTAGCGCGCCAGATTGTCGGCGAACATGCGCACCGACTTGATGTCCCAGCCGTCATAGACCGCCGCGCAATGCGGCGTGACGGCGACGTTGTCGTAGGCCCAGAGAGCATGCCCGGCCGGCAGCGGCTCGGTGGCGAAGACATCGAGCGCCGCGCCCTTGATCCGCCCGCAGTCGAGCGCGCCGAGCAGTGCGGCTTCCTCGACGACGCCGCCGCGCGAAATGTCGATCAGCACGGCGGACGGCTTCATGGCGGCAAAGGCGGCCTCGCCAAGCAAGCCGCGCGTTGTGGGCAGCAATGGCACGCAGCAGACGATGAAATCGGCACGGCCAACCAATGCCAGCAGCGCATCGGGGCCATGCACCTCGTCGAGCGCGGGCATCGGCTTCGGCCGCGCGCGGATGCCGAGCGTGCGCATACCCATCGCCTGCGCGCGGCGCGCGACGGCCTCGCCGGTCTTGCCGAGACCGAGGATGAGGACGGTCTTGCCCTCGATCGGCTCGACGCGGCCGCCGCCCCATTGGCGGGCCTGCTGCCGGCCCTCGAAACCGCGAAGGTCGAGCGAGAAGGACAGCATTGCGCCGAGCGCATATTCGGCCAGCATGCCGGCCGCGACGCCGGCTGAATTCGTGACGGTCACGTGCGCAGGATCCCAACGCCCGAGATGGTCGGTGCCGGAGCCGCCGATCGACACCCATTTCACCGTCGGGCTCTCGACGAGCGCCTGGCGCGGATAGCGCGGCGTGCCGTCGAAACGGATCGAATAGACCACTTCCGCGGCGGTCCGCTCGATCAGCGCGGGAAGGCCGGCATAAGTGTCGCAGGCATGGATATCGAGGTCCGGATGCGTTTCGGCGAGCACGGCAAGCGCGCCGGCCGGCTTGTCGGTGTGCAAGATGACGGTTGGGCGCGCCGACATCGCGACCTCACTTGCGGCCGATATGGTCGGCGGCGCTGCCGAGGGCGGCAAGCAGCGCCTGGCCGTTTTCCAGCGTCGCATTCTCATGCGGCGCGCGCAGGTTCAGCCAGCGCCGGTCGCCGGACTTGACCGCAAGCACCGCCTTCATCGCCGGGATCAGCCCGGCATCCTGGATCACCTTCCGAAACGCCTTGATGGCGGCATCCGCTTCGGCGACGTCCTCGCCCATCCGGGCCGCGTCATAGAGGCGGCGGATGGCGGCGGCGTTCAGATTGACGGTCGCCGAAATACAGCCGGCCGCGCCGCTCGCCAGACCCTTGGTGAGCTGCGCCTCGGAACTCGGAAAGACCGAAATACCGGGCGCGGCGGCGATAACGGCGGCCGTGTTGTTCCAGTCGCCGGCGCTGTCCTTGTAGGCGACCACAGTGTCCGGAAAGGCCTTGCTCAGCCTTGCCGTCAGGGCCGGGCTGACCGGCACGCCCGAGTTCTGCGGGATGTGATAGAGGATCATGCGCATCGAAGGTTTTGCCACCTTCTCGATCAGCTCGCTGTAGTAGCGCGCCTGACCGTTGTCGCCGGCGCCGGTGTAGAAGAAGGATGGCAGCACCATGACCGCGGCGCAGCCGAGGCCAACGGCATGGGCCGATAATTCGACCGTTTCCGGCAGCGCGGTGACGCCGGTGCCGGGCATCAGCCGGTCCGGCGCGATGCCGGCCTCGACCAGCCATTCCAGCGCTTGCACGCGCTCACGCAGCGAAACCGAGAGCGCTTCGCCCGTCGTGCCGAAGGGCGACAGGAAATGCGCGCCCTGGCCGAGCACCCATTTGGCATGAGAAATCCAGAGATCGCGCGCGATGCGGCCATCGTCTTCGAACGGCGTCAGGATCGGGGCGATGGTTCCTTGCGGGCGGGTCATGAATGTCCTCTATGCTGGTCTGTGTGGCCGGCCATCGCCGCGACGGCGCGGGCGAAGTAGGCCGAGGCGGTGATGTCGAAGAGTATGTCGAAACCTGCCGGCGAACGAAACGTCACGGCCTCGATATGGCCGACGCGCGTCTGCGCGATATCGTCGGCGCCGAATTTTTCGGCCCTCAGGTCCAGCGCGCAAAGCCCGCTCATCGCTTCGGCAAGGCGAGGACCGGAAAGGCGCATCCACGCCCAGCCTTCCTCGCGCCATGAGGAGTAGCCTTTCGGCGCTGCCGCGACGTGCCAGGTGTTTTTGAAGTCGGCGACCGTCTCGCCGGCGTCCTCCGCGAGAAGCAGGATGTCCTCGTTGCCGAGGCGCAGGACCCGCATGCCGCGGTGGTCGCCGATGCGATTGACGGCCGGGAGCGGAATCCCTTGCGCGGCGAGCCAGGCGGCGCTGCCACCGCCTTTCAGGCCGAAGCGCGGCTTGTCTGTAAGATCGCTCAGCGCGGCCGCGCCGGAAATCAGCTTCGTGCCGTCGGCCGCGCCGCCGGGCATGAAGGGGTAGACGCGTGTCGCGGTGCCGGCGGCCATCTAGATCTCCTGCCGCGCGTTGGTCGGGTCGAAGAAGGTGTGAGCGACGACCGGGGCCTCGACCAGCTCGCCATTGCGGCACTTCACCGTCACGCGACTGCCTTCCGCCTGGTCGTCGACATGGACATAGGCGAGCGCGATATGGCGTCTGAGCGACGGCGAGTATCCGACCGATGTGATCTGGCCGACAGGGGCGCCGCCGCGCAGCACCAGGCAGCTCTCGCCGGGAATGTTGCGACTGCCGGCGGGGAATTGCAGGCCGACCAGCTTGCGGGTCTGCCCGAGCCTTGCGCGCATCTCGATGGAGCGCTTGCCGACGAAGAACGGTTTCTTCTTCGAGATCGCCCAGCCGAAGCCCAGCTCGTCGGGCGTGGTGATCGCATCCGTGTCCTGGCCGATCAGGATATGGCCTTTCTCCAGGCGCAATATGCGCGACGCTTCCAGTCCGTAGGGACGCAGGCCATGTGGTCTTCCCACCGCCGTCACCGCGTCCCAAAGGCTGGGCGCCAGGCTCGAAGGGCAATGCAATTCGTAGCTTAGCTCGCCCGTGAAGCCGATGCGCATGACCCGCACCGGGATGCCGCCGACGATGCCTTCGCGGCCGCTGAGATAGGGGAAGGCGCCGCGGCTGAAATCGATGTCGCTGTCCAGCGCCTCAAGCACCAGGCGCGCCTTGGGTCCGGTGACGTTGAGGCCTGAGAATGCGCCGGTGAGGTTGAGCACATCGACCTTCAGGCGCCACTCGGCGTTCCAGAAAAGCATGTCGGCATAGACGCGCGCGACGGCCCCGGTGGTCGCCGTCACATAGAACCGGTCCTCAGCCATCCGGTAGGCGACGCCGTCGTCGATCACCGAGCCCATCTCGTTGAGCATCAGGCAGTAGCGGACGCGGCCGGTGGGCTGGTTGGCATGCGCCATCGTGTAGAGGCGGTCGAGAAATTCACCGGCGTCCGGCCCACGGATCTCCAGCTTGCCGAGCGTCGAGACGTCGAGCAGGCCGACGCCTTCGCGCACGGCGAGTATTTCCTCGCGGACAGCTTCCTCGGCGCTGCTTGCAGCGCCGTAATAATAGGGCCGCCACCATGCGCCCACCGGCTTCATCGCGGCGTTCAGCGCGACATGCTTCGCATGCAGCGCCGTGCGGCGTTCCAGCACCTCGTGGTGGCCGGCGAGCACGCCGAGCGTTTCCGGCCCCACCGGAGGACGCGCCGTGGTGATGCCGATCTCGCCGACCGTCCGGGCGGTTGCCTCGGCGACGATCCGGGCGGTCGCCAGGGCCGAATGGCGACCCTGGCTCGGGCCCATGCCGACGGTGGTGAAGCGCTTGACCAGCTCGATCTCGCGATAGCCGTCCTTGGTCGCGTTCTGCAGATCCTTGACCTGGAGGTCCTCGTCGAAGTCGACGAAGTCGCGTCCCTTGGGATCGGCGGCGATCGGCTGCACATAGCGCGGCCGAACGCTCTTCGGCGTGACCGGAGGTTCTACCGCAACTCCATGGCCGATCCGCGAAAGCGCGGTTGCAGCTGCATGCCGGCCGCTGGCGATGGCGTCCTGCAACTCGTCCGTTCCGGCAACGGCGCCGGCGAGTTGGACGGGACCTTCCGGGAGCGTGATCGTCATCGTTTGCGTGCCGGCATCGTAGCCGACCTTGCCGCCGGCCTGACACGGCAATTGCCATGCCGGCGCCTGGCCGGTCGAAACAGCCAGCAGGTCGCAGGCGATCCAGCTTCCGCCGACACGGACGCGGGCAAGATGGCGGTTTCCGGCCATGCCTTCCGCCGCCTCGACGGTTGCGCCTTTCCGGATGGCGACACCCTTGCCGCGGAGTTCGGCCTCCAGCGGGCCGGCATCGCCGACCGGTCTCGGATCGACGAGCTCGACGACCGATACGCCTGCGTCCAGCAGATCGAGCGCCGTCCGGTAGCCGTCTTCATTCGCGGCCAGCACCACGGCGCTGTGACCGGGCCGCACGCCATAGTGCCGGATCAGCCGCTGGGCAGCGCCGCCGAGCATGATTCCCGGCAGGTCGTTGTTGCGGAAGATAGCCGGCTGCTCGATGGCGCCGGTCGCCAGGATCACCTCGCGGGCACGCGTGCGATGAAGCCGATTGCCCTCGATCAGCGGCAGCCAGTTGTCTTCGTACCAGCCATTGCAAACGGTACCGGTCAGCACCTTGAGATTGGGCAGCAGCTCTAACCGCGACGACAGGCCGGAGAGGGTGGCTGGATCGCAGCGGCCGCAGCTCAGCGAGCCGCCGACCTCGGGGTTCTCGTCACACAGCACCACATCGGCTCCTGCCTCTGCGGCGGCAATCGCGGCGCTCAGTCCCGCCGGGCCGGCGCCGACGACGAGAACATCGCAATGCAGGTGCGTCTTGTCGAAATGCCGATGCGGAGCCTTGGTGTCGACCACGCCCAGGCCTGCCTTGCGGCGGATGATCGGCTCCCAGAATTTCAGCCAGCTGTCGCGGCGCGGACCCATGAAGGCGCGGTAGTAGAAGCCGACCGGCAGGAAACGGCCGAACCTGTCGATCACAGCGTCGCGGTCGCGTTCGAGCGAGCCGTTGACGTTCTGAGCGCTGACCCGCAGCCCTTCGCTGATCGGCGTGCGCTCGGCGGCGGCGTTCGGCTCTGACGGCAGTTGCACCAGCGCGTTGGCGTCGGCTCCGGTCATCGACAGGATGCCGCGCGGGCGATGGTATTTGAACGAGCGCGACAGTACCCATTGACCGGAAGCGGCGAGCGCGCTGGCGATGCTGTCGCCTTCGTAGCCCTCGAAGGGCTTGCCCTCGAAGGTGAAGCGGATGCGGCGGCTTCGATCGATCCGGCTTCCGAAAGGGGCGGGCAGCCGGTTCATGCGCGGTCCCGCTGCTCGGAAGCGTCGAAGGTGCGGATGATCTCGTTGCTGACGAGATCGCGCTCGGCCAGGAAGAAATAGTTGCTCGGCACATGCCGCCACCACTCGACCACGATGCCTTTGCGGTTTTCGGCGCGGAACAGGTGCCGCGACCATTCCCTGTCTGCGGTGTCGTTCGGATCCGGCCTCGCGCGCACCGGTCCGAAGGACTGGAACTCGTCGATGTTGCGCGGGCCATTCATCGGGCAGGTCAAAAGCTTCATCGTCAATGGCTCGCCGCGGTCGCGCCCATTTCGTTGAGCAGCCTGAAGGTCTCGAACCGCTCCAATGCAAATGGTTTCAGGATGTCGGGCACGCGACCTTCGGCGATGGTTTGGGCCATCCGCTTTCCAGCGACCGGCGTCGCCTTGAAGCCCCATGTGCCCCAGCCGCAGTCGAGCCACAGATTGGCGAGCGGGCTCGCACCCATGATCGGGCTGTAGTCCGGCGTCATGTCGGTGATGCCGGCCCATTGCCTGAGCAGGCGCACGCCTTGCAGGAAAGGAAAGAGGTGGACGGCGCCTTCGGCGAGGTGCTCCTTCATGTCGAGTGTCGAGCGCGTCGAATAGAGCTGGTAGGGATCGGAGCCGCCGCCGATGACGACCTCGCCGCGCGACGACTGCACGAGATAGGTGTGCAGCGACACCGACGAGACCAGCGTGTTGAGCCAGGGTTTCAGGGGCTGGGTCACCATCGCCTGCAGCGGATAGCAGCGGATGGGAAGCTCGACGCCGGCCATCAGCGCCACGTCGTAGTTCATGCCGCCGGTGGCGATCAGCAGCTGGCCGCAGGCGATGCGGCCCCTGTTCGTCTTGACGGCCTGGACGCGATCGCCGACGACCTCGAAGCCCTGCACCTCGGTGCGTTGGTGGATCTCGACGCCGCGCCGCGACGCCTGGGCGGCGTAGCCCCAGGCGACGGCATCGTGGCGCGCCGTTCCGCCGTCGGCATGCCAGAGCCCGCCGAGGATTTCGAGCGGGCCGCCATAGTCCATATTCAGCAGCGGACAGAGCTCCTCGACGCCCTTCTGGTCGACGACCTCGGTACGCGTGCCCATGTGCTTGCCCATTTCGGCGCGCATGTGGAAACTGCGCATCGTCGCCTCGCTATGCGCTAGCGTGAGCTGGCCGCGCTGCGAGAACATGACGTTGAAGTCCAGTTCTTGCGACAGGCGCTCGAACAGCTCGACGCCCTCCTTGTAGAAGGCGATGCCTTCAGGCGTGATGTAGTTGGAGCGGATGGTGGTGGTGTTGCGCGCCGTGTTGCCGCCGGCGAGGTAGCCTTTCTCCAGCACCGCAACGCTCTTTATGCCGTGATATTTGGCAAGATGATGCGCGCAGGACAGTCCATGCCCGCCGCCGCCGATGATGACGACGTCGTAGGCCGGCTTCAGCTCGGGCGTGGCGGGGATGTCGCCGCTGACCGGATAGTCCCTGCTGAGACCGTATTTCAGAAGCCTGAGGGGCATTGCACGGCTCAGCTCAAAGTCTTGGGAGGATCGTAGAGCAGCGCCGAGAGATCGGAGAAGCGGCTGTCGCGGTCGTCGAGGGAGAGCACCGCGTCGCGGATCGCCGCGGCGCGGCCGGATCCGAGCACTGGTGCGGCGAACTCCATGTATTTGGCCTCGACGTCCTGCGCCGTCATCGGCGCCTCAGGGCCGCCGCGCGCATGCACGTCGCCCGACGCCAGCACGCGTCCGTCCGTGGTCGAGATGACGACGTCGGCCCAGCGACCTGCCGGGAAGCGGGCGCTGTGGCGCTCGGATTCGGTCACCGTGATGCGGGTGAGCATGTCGGCGACCGCGGCGTCCGCGAGCCCGGTGCCGGAAATATGCTCCAGTCCGATGCGCCCATGGATGATGAAGGTAGCGACGGCGAAGCGCAGGCTGTACTGCGCCTTCGAAGTCGTGTCCGGCATGCCGTCGAACAGCGTGGCCGCATAATGGAAGCTGTTGACTTGGACGCGGGCGATGTCGGACGGAGCGAGATTGTGCGCCAGGCAGAGCCCGCGCACCGCGTCGATTGCCGCATGCGCCCAGCGGCAGATCGGGTAGGGTTTTACATATTGGTGCAGCACCTGCCAGAAGACGCCGAGATCCTGCCAATGCGTCGCGACGTCAGGCGCCTCCACCGTGATCGCCGGCGCGCCGGTGAAGCCGCGCTCGGCAAGCACCGCCGCCGAAAGGCCGATGAGGGCGCCGGGACCGGAGCCGTCATGCAGCATCGTCGGCGTGGCGATCTCGCGCATCATCTGGCTGCGCGGGCCGTGATACTCGGCAATGCCGAGCGCCTCGCGCAATTGCGCTTCGTCGAGCCGCCGCAGGCGTGCCGCGACGGCGGCCACGCCCAAGGCATTCCACGCGCCCGAGGTGTGGTAGTCGCTCACCGTCGCATGCAAGGCGATGCCGGCCCGGCCGGCGACTTCGTAGCCGACGACCAGGGACGCCAGCGCCTCCGGCCCGGCAAGGTCGGGCCTCGCTTCCGCGAGCGCGGCAAGCGCCGGCACGACCGCGACGCCGATATGGCCCTTGGTCGGGCTGTAGCCGTCGTGGCCGTCGAGATTGTCGGTCTGCGTGGCGACGGCGTAGGCCGCGCCGGCAATGCTGGCGCGGCGTCCGTCGAACAGCATGCGGGCCGAATATTGCGGATCGCTTGAACCATAGAGCAGCACGGCGGCGTCGCGCGCGATCCGGCCCGCGTCCATCGGCCCGGCCGCGATGGCGATGCCGAGTGTGTCGAGCAGCAGGTAACGCGCCTGTGCCAGCACCGGTTGGGGAAAGACGGAAGCGGGGCGCCGCAGCACGAAATCGGCGAGGCGCGTGAACGTATCGGAACTGACGACAGGCCCCTCACGCCGGTATGACGGCACAGCCACGCGCTTATCTCCCCTGTCTCTCCACAACATCAATAAATTGGGTTCATCGCGCAAGCACGCGATTAGTTTGGCGGCTTTGACCAAAAATATTGATGCCATGTCGCTTGTCTGCGATTGAATGGCCGGTTGCCGATGCGATAGCTATGGCGCTTCTAGAGCAGGAGACCCGGATGAAGCCGCCGCCCCCCTTGAATTATATCCGCTCGTTCGAGAGCTCGGCCCGCCATTTGAGCTTCACCACGGCGGCCAAGGAACTGGGCTACACGCAAGCGGCGGTCAGCACGCATGTGCGTGCCCTTGAACATTATATCGGCCGGCAGCTGTTCATTCGCTATCCGCGCAGCCTGAAGCTGACCGAGATGGGGGAGGCGTTCCTGCCGACCTTGCGCCAGGCGCTCGACCAGATCGACCAGGCGACCGAGGCGATCGTCGCGTCCTCGCGCAACCGCACGGTGGTCGTTTCCTGCCCGATGAGCCTTGCCGAGAACTGGCTGGCCGGCTGCATGGCCGCCTTCCGCAAGAAGCACCCCGAGATCGAGATCGTGCTGCACGGCACGATCTGGGAAGACTTGAGCGAGCAGATCGCCGACATCACCATCTCAACGCGGCGCTTCGACGACAGGCCGCCTTCGGCAATCCCGCTCTGGAACGACGAACTGGTCCTGCTTTGCGCTCCCGCCGTGCTCGAGGGCGAGCATGCGCTGAAGACGCCGCAGGATATGCTCAAGGTGGACTGGATCTTCGTGCATGGCCGCCAGGAATATTGGCAGGTGGTGACCGATGCGCTCGGCGTCGACCTGGAAGACCACGACAAGGGCCTGTCGACCAATGCTTCCAACATCGCGCTCGAGCTTGCCGCCATGGGGGCCGGCCTCGTCGCCACGCAGCGCTCGCTCGCGCATGCCTATATGCGCCGAGGGCTGCTCGTCGAGCCGTTTCCGGTCCGGCCGCCAAGCCCCTGGAATTACTATCTGACCGAGAGCCAGCTTTCCAAGGGAAACATCGCGCGCACGGTCAAGGAATGGATACTGTCCAGGGCCAGGGAAGACGCTGCCTGAACGCGGCAGCGTCATCGCCTTCAAAAATTTGACGGGCCAATGGCATTGTTTTTTTAGGCCTTTAAGGCCGGCTTTCTGCGGTTTGGGAAAGGCCGAGCCCTTCCGGGATTTTTGCATCGCCCCTAACATGCGTATCCGCAAGGGGAATGTAACGGGCGGAAAAGCCCTGAACCGGAGAACAACGATGACAATGTTCAAGAGCAACGGTGACCGCGTCCCGACGGTCATCGAAAGCTACGCAGCCGAAGTCAAAAGCGGCCGGATGGACCGCCGCGAATTCCTGGCCATGGCGAGCGTGATGGGCGCTTCCACGGCGCTCGCCTACTCGATGGCGGGGATCGAGCCGGCCAAGGCCGCCGCGATCGTGCCCGGCAAGAAGGGCGGCATCCTGAAGATGCAGATGATCATCAAGGATATGAAGGATCCGCGCGCCTGGGACTGGTCGGAAATCGCCAATGTCATGCGCCAGTGCAACGACTACATGATCCGCTACACCACCGATTTCACCTTCGAGGGCCATCTGGTCGAAAGTTGGGAGGTGAGCGACGACGCCACCGAATACACGCTGCATCTGCGCAAGGGCGTGAAATGGTCGAATGGCGACGACTTCAACGCCGACGACATCGTCCATAATATCGAACGCTGGTGCGACAAGGCGGCCGAGGGCAATTCGATGGCCGGCCGCATGGGCTCGCTGATCGATCCCGCCACCAAGAAGGCGGCCGCCGGCGCCATCACCAAGCTCGACGACCATACGGTGAAGCTGAAATGCAACCAGTCGGACGTCACCATCATCCCGGGCTTTTCCGATTATCCGGCGGTCATCGTCCATCGCGACTTCGACAAGAACGGCGCCGATATGCTCAAGACGCCCGGCACCGGCCCGTATGAACTGATCTCCTACAAGGTCGGCGAGTCGGCTTCGGTGCGGCGGCGCAAGGACTTCACCTGGTTCGGCGGCGAGCCCTATCTCGATGGCGTCGACTGGACCGACTACGGCTCGGATGCATCCAACCCCGCCATCGGCAGCGCCTTCGAGGCCGGCGAGATCGATTGCAACTACCAGACCGTCGGCGGCACCGTCGACCTCTATGACAGCATGGGCCTGGTCAAGGAGCAGGTGGTCACCGCCGGCACGATCGTGCTGCGCACCAACGTGACCAACAAGCCCTACGACGACAAAAGGGTGCGCAACGCCATCCAGCTCGCCGTCGATAACGAGACCGTGCTCAAGCTCGGCTATAGCGGCCTCGGGCAGGTTGCCGAGAACCACCATGTCTGCCCGATCCATCCGGAGTATTACGCGCTGCCGAAAGTCCCGCGCGACCTCGCCAAGGCAAAGGCGCTGATGGCCGAGGCCGGCCAGACAGACCACGAGTTCGAGCTCATTTCCTATGACGCCGACTATGTGAAAGATCCGGCCGACGTCGTCGCCGCGCAGATGCGCGACGCCGGATTCAAGGTCAAGCGCACCATCATTCCAGGCTCCTCGTTCTGGAACGACTGGACGAAATATCCGTGGTCGACCACCGACTGGGGCATGCGGCCGCTGGGCGTGCAGGTGCTGGCGATCGCCTATCGCAGCGGCGAGGCCTGGAACGAGTCCGGCTACGCCAATCCGGACTTCGACAAGAAGCTCAACGAGGCGATGGCCATCGCCGACCCGGCCAAGCGCAAGGAACTGATGAAGGACGTCGAGTTCATCCTGCAGGACTCAGGCATCCTCGTCCAGGCGTTCTGGCGCTCGCTCTACCGTCACCACGCCGCTTATGTGAAGAACCTTGGCATGCATCAGACGTTTGAACTGCAGCTGGACAAGGTCTGGCTGGACAAGGCCTGAAGCGGTCAATCGCGACAAGTATCTCAGGGGCGTGTTGCGCCCCTGAATTCGCCGGCGACAGTGATTGCCCAGTCGGCTAAACCAACTCGCAGAGCGTTTCGAAAGAACGCGAGACAAGTCGCCGAACAAAGGGAAGAAACCTCGATATGCGTACTCATGCACAAGCCGTTGTCATTGGCGGCGGTCTGATCGGCTGCTCGATCCTCTATCATCTCGCCAAGTTCGGCTGGACGGATGTGGTCCTCCTGGAGCGCAGCGAGCTGACTTCCGGTTCGACCTGGCACGCGGCCGCCAACATCCACGGCCTGCATGATTCCACCAACATCAGCCGCCTGCAGCATTACACGATGGCGCTCTACAAGGAGCTGGAGGCCGAGACTGGCCAGGGCTGCGGCATCTTCCAGCCGGGCTCGCTCTATCTCGCCCAAACGGAGGCGCGCGAGCATCAGCTGAGGCTGCAGGAAGCCAAGGCGCGGCGCTACAAGATGAATTTCTACGAAGTCGGCCGCGATGAAGCCGAGCGGCTGCATCCGCTGGTCGATTTCGACGGCATTCGCTGCATCATGTATGAGCCGGAGGGCGGCAATGTCGACCCGTCGGGGGTGACGGCGGCCTATGCCGCGGGGGCCCGCCAGCGCGGCGCCGAGATCCATCGCTTCACGCCGGTCACGGCGACCGAGGCGCAAGCGGACGGCAGCTGGATCGTGCGTACGCCGAAGGGCGACATCCGCACGCAATGGGTGGTCAACGCCGCCGGCCTGTGGGGCAGGGAGGTCGCCGCCATGGCCGGGCTGCAATTGCCGCTGATCCCGACCGAGCACCAGTATTTCGTCACCGAGACCATTCCCGAGATCGCCTCGATGGGCCGGCGCCTGCCGTCGGTCGCCGATCGCGACGGCGAGTATTACCTGCGCCAGGAAGGCCTGGGGCTGCTCATCGGCGCTTACGAGCGCAACATGAAGTTCTGGGCCGAGGACGGCACGCCGATGGATTTCGGCCACGAGCTGTTTCCCGACGACCTCGACCGCATCGAGGAAAACATGATGCGCGCCGTCCAGCGTGTCCCGGCCGCCGCTACCGCCGGCGTCAAGAAGGTGATCAACGGCCCGATGATCTGGTCTCCCGACAGCGCGGTGCTGTTCGGGCCGGTGCCGGAGCTCAGCAACTATTTCTGCTGCAACGGCATCATCCCGGGCTTCTCGCAATCGGGCGGCATGGGCAAGCTTGCGGCCGAATGGATGATCGAGGGCGAGCCGACGCTCGACATGTTCGGCTGGGACATGGCGCGCTTCGGCCATTGGGCCGGCAAGGCCTTCACCAAGGCCCGCGTGCAGGACCAGTACAGCCACCGTTTCAAGATCCATTTCCCGAACGAGGAGCGCGCCGCCGGCCGTCCGGTGCGGACCCGTCCGGTCTACGAGATGCAGAAGCAAATGGGCGCCGTGTTCGGCCTCAATTTCGGCTGGGAACATCCGCTGTGGTTCGCCGCGGAAGGCGAGCCGCGCGAGGAGACGATCGGCTTCACGCGCCAGAACTGGTGGGCGCCGGTCGGCCGCGAAGCCCGCATGCTGCGCGAGCATGCCGGCATCATCGACATCTCCAATTTCGCCAAATACGAGGTGAAGGGGCCGGACGCGGAAGCCTGGCTGAATGCGGTCTTCGCCAACCGCATGCCGAGCAAGGTCGGCAACTCCTGCCTGACGCCGCTGATCGGCAAGCGTGGCGGCATCGCCGGCGACTTCACCGTGACGAGGCTGGCGGACGACGAGTTCATGGTGATCGGGTCGGGCATGGCCGAGCGCTTCCACCAGCGCTTCTTCAAGTCCGTGCCGCTGCCGGCGGGCACGACCTTCCGCTCGCGCACGGAGGAGCTTGGCGGCTTCAACGTCGCCGGGCCGAAATCGCGCGAACTGCTGCAGCGGCTGACCAATGACGATCTGTCGAACGAGGCCTTCCCGTTCATGCGCTCGCGCCAGATTGCGGTCGCCGGCGTCGATGTCGTGGCGCTGAGGGTCTCCTTCACCGGCGATCTTGGCTGGGAGCTGCATTGCCAGGCAGCCGATCAGGTCGAGCTCTATCGCGCGCTGCTCAAGGCAGGCGCGGAAGTCGGCGCCGGACCGGTCGGCTCGCGGGCACTGATGTCGCTGCGCGTCGAGAAGGGCTACGGCAGCTGGAGCCGCGAATATTCGCCGGAATACTGGCCGCAGGAGGTCAAGCTCGACAGGCTGATCAAGACGGACAAGGAATTCCTCAACCGCGAAGCCTATCTCGCCGTCGCCGACAAGCCGGCGCGGGACGAACTGATCATGCTTTCCGTCTCGGCCAAGGACGCCGACGCCACCGGCGGCGAGCCGATCTTCCTGCCGGACGGCACGCCGATCGGCCAGGTGTCGTCCGGCGCCTATGGCTATTTCGTCGATCAGTCGCTGGCCATGGGCTACGTCAAGGCGGGAACCGCCAAGGCGGGCGACAAGGTGACCGTCGCAATCCTTGGCCGGCCGCATGACGCGGTGCTGCTCGCGCATCCGCCGTTCGACCCGGAAGGCAAACGGCTGCGGTCGTAGTGGCCGCTGCTTGAGAATTGGCCGGCGGCGACGTGCCGCCGACGGCTCAGCCGCCGAACCGGCCCAGCCAGTGGCGGGCGAGGTCGGAGCGGCGGCAGACCCAGATGTCCGGATTGGACGTGACCTTGTCGAGGAAGCGCTCCAGCCCGATCATGCGACCCGGCCGCGCCGCCAGCCGGCAATGCAGCGACACCGTCATCATGCGCGGGGTCTTCTGGCCTTCCTTCAGAAGCCAGTCGACGCCGTCGCTGACATATTCGAAGAACTGGCTGCCCGTCTCCAGGCCTGAACCGCGCGAAAAACGGCTGTCGTTGTTGTCGAAGCTGTGCGGCACGACAAGGTGCCGCTTGGCGCCGACGTCGACGAAATAGGGCAGGTCGTCATTGTAGTCGTCGCAGTCGAACAGGAAGCCGCCATGTTCGACCACCAGCCGCCTCGTGTTGAGGCTTGGCCGGCCGGTGTACCAGCCCTGCGGATCGATGCCGGTGACCTTGCGGACCGCATCCACCGTCATGGCTATATGCTGGCGCTCTTCCTCTTCGCTGAGCGGCGCGTAGTCGATCCAGCGCCAGCCATGGCAGACAATGTCGCTGCCAAGTGCCGCGATCGCCTTGCCCGCGGCCGGGTTGAGCTCCAGCGCGCGCCCGACGACGTAGAAGGTCGGGATCACACCCTTGTCCTGGAACAGCGAGATCAGCCGCCAGACGCCGACGCGCGAACCGTACTCGTAAAGCGATTCCATGTTGCGGTTGCGCAGGCCGGGTGCGGCGGGCGCCACGGCAAGGTCGGAGAGGATCGCTTCGGAGACGCCGTCGCCTTCGCCGATGCTGTATTCGGCGCCTTCCTCATAGTTGACGACGATGTTGAGCGCCAGTTTCGCGCCGCCGGGCCACTCAGCCTGCGGAGGCTGCTCGCCATAGCCGATGAAATCGCGGGCAGGCAGATACGGCATATGTGACGTCACGTCTTGAAAATCCCCTCGGATGGAGCCCTACCAGCATTGCCGGCCGCGCATGGCGGTCAGGGCGCGCAGCGTGCGGTCCATGACATCCTGCGGCCCGACCGTGATGCGCAGGCAGTCGGTCAGGCCGTAACCGGAGAGGCCGCGCGTGATGATATCGGCGCCGCGCAAAGCGTTGTCGGCGGTGGTGGCTGTCGCCGCGTCGGCAAAGCGGACCAGGACGAAATTCGTCCGGCTTTCGGGAACCTCGTATCCGGCGGCCCGCAAGCCCTGCGCGAAGCGGTCGCGGATATCGGCGGTGCGCGCCACGATGCCGCGCGTATAGGCCTGGTCCTCGACCGCCGCGACACCCATGGCGAGGCTCACCGTCGAGACCTGGTTGGAATTCTGCATCTTGCGCACTTCGGCGGCGACCTGCGGCGCGAACAACCCCCAGCCGATGCGCGCGCCGGCCAGCCCGTAGGCCTTGGACAGGGTGCGCAGGACCACGGTGTCGCCGCGCCCGGCCAGCGCAAAGACGGCTTGCGGATCCTGGTCGTCGAATTCGCCATAGGCCTGGTCGATCACCAGGAGAACGTTGCCGGGAAGTGCAGCGCGCAGGCGCAGCAGCTCGGCGTTCTTGATGCGCGTGCCGGTCGGGTTGCCCGGGTTGCAGACGAAGACGATGCGCGTTGCCGGCGTGAGAGCCGCAAGGATGGCATCGATCGACACCTCGAAGCCGCGCTCCGCGGCCTTGACGTAGGTCGCCCCGACGCGCGCGGCCGCCGAGGCGGCGAAATTATAGGCATAGTCCGTGCCCAGCACCTGCGTGCCCGGACCGGCGAAGGCCGCTAAGGTGCAGGCGATCAGCTCCATCGAGCCGGCGCCGCACAGGACAAGATCGCGATCGACCCCATAGGCCCTGGCGATCGCATCGCGCAGCAAGGTCCAGTCCGGGTCCGGATAAAGGTGGCTGCGCGC
Source organism: Mesorhizobium sp. B2-8-3 (assembly GCF_006440815.1). Lineage (NCBI taxonomy): Bacteria > Pseudomonadati > Pseudomonadota > Alphaproteobacteria > Hyphomicrobiales > Phyllobacteriaceae > Mesorhizobium > Mesorhizobium sp. B2-8-3. The sequence continues at coordinate 148,930 of NZ_VFTW01000005.1, read as the reverse complement.
CACGGCGTCCCGGCCGGCTTCGATCGCCTTGGGGCTGGGCGGGAAGGCGCTCTCGTTCTGGGCCAGCGTCGGCCGGTCATACCCGCCGAAATTCGCCAGCGCGAAAGCGGACATGGCCTCGATATGGGCGGTGGCTTTCAGGGGCACGGCATAAAGGTCCGGCTATCGGCTTGTCCGCAAGGTTTTCCGCAATGAGGCTAAGGCAGGGCGGCCAACCCGCAAAGCAAAATTCGCCGGCACAATGACTATGGGAATTTGGCCCATGCGGGTGTGGAGGCGGCGGCCGACTAGGCTCTCTTCTCTCGACTAGCGGGGCCAGCCAGCTTTATTCGCTATCAGCACGATCGAGACCGTCATCAAAAGCACGATGAATGTCCAAATCACCATGTTTGCGGACAGGCGCCAGCGGCGACCTTGTCTCATGCGTTTTCGCCAACGATCGGCTTGATTGGCGCCCTCGTATTTTCCCAAGCTATCCCCACGGCCGCAGCCTATCGCAAGCAGGAGCGATTGTAGCTTGCTGCACGGAGGCGGAATAGTGGGGAGGAATGAGGCGGCCCAACTGGGCGCCTCGCGGGGTATTGGCCGCCGGTTCAGATTTCCCCGCCATGTGCTGCTCAATGTTTTTGCCAGAGATGATTACATGTCGTATCGGGGGACCAACTTCGGCGACCGCAGTTCCTGGGCCATCTTTGCCGCTTGGAAGACCGTCATAAGAACGTAGGTCGTTTCACCTTCGGTCGAGTTTATGGCCAAGACCACGCGGCCAATCTCGTCACTCATGGCGCACGACCAGTCCTTGACTGCAATTGCCCGTTTTCCCGCCATGTGCCCCTGCCTTCCTTTGGGGAGGTTATTTGGCGTCGTGAAGACCAGCAATTTGGACTGAATGCCCATTCCGTTGGGCCTAACGTCGGTCTCTACCCTTGTTTGTCTTCAACTCATGAGCAATCGAAATGCCCGTCGTCGGATTGGCGAATTGCGGTGGCTAATGATCAAAGCCAGCGCTCCTGGATCCAGCAATCCGAGGCCGGCTGCAAAAGGAAAAGGTGCAGTGTCACCGTAATTCCCTCAGCCTCGCGTGCCGGCTCTTTCGTCCCGAAACGAGACACATCTGAGGCGAGTGTTGCCGCAGAGCTACAGCGCAGCATCCGGATTTTGTTCTACAAACGAGGTTGCGTAGGGTTTCCTGGACACGGCGGACCGTCTGGAACTAGGGGCGCAAGCATGAGGGAGATGGCCCGCCGGCTTCGGTCGGCGGGTCTTTCTTTAGCTATCGATCTCGAGTGGGCTTATGCCCCGGCTGCACATGCCAGATGACTTGGCGATTCGAGAGCGGCTTTGGGAACAGGGTGCAGGGCAAGACCGGCGCGCCGCCACCCAAGTGGCTCGCCAAGGAAGAGCGAGGAGATGCTGCGCCACGCCTCACTGCGGGATTCCGCGAAGATTAGCCGGGTCACCGCTGAGAGAAATGGCTGGCGTGGAAAAGGTCCGCACCAAAACGCTACGCAGGTGCGGACCCTGCTCTTTTCCGCTGAACGCGGGCTCAGGCGAGCCGTAGTTCCCGCGCCCGGAAGGATGTTGATGATTGCGCGCCCCGGAATATGCGTCACTTCCTTCATTGTGAGTATCTGATGCATCTTTCCGACGAAGCAGCCCGACAGCCTGTTGGGGTAGGAAGCGGACGGGCCGCCGGGCCTAACCGGCCAAGGGCTGGAGGCCGGCTGAGTCGTAGCGTAATATTAGCGGCTGCGCATAAAAACCCTGGGCTGCCATTTTCCCCAGTTTTAGCCGCTGTCAGAAGTGCGGCAGCCGAGAGTGGATGAGCGCGCAGCTATTTCACGCGACCGGCGAGCAGGCCCATACGATCCGCTTTCGGCGGCTTGTCGAAATCCGGCGGGAGAAGCGGGTGATCTGGCGCGATGAGCAAAGGACAGCAGGAAGCGGCCCGGCAGGCTGGCAGCTGCCAGCAAACGCCGGGCCTAGCCGATGGGTCTCGGGGGCGAGACACGGCACCGGCTAACGACAACCAGCGCGCTAATTCCCGCGCCGTCTGGCTCTTGATCCTGGCACGGTTTCACACGGATTTTCGGCCAATCTGGCGAGCCGCCGATCTCTCAGCCACAGGGATTTCTTGCTTTCCCGTCTCTCATGGCGAGCATCAAAAGCGGCCGATTGGCCTTGCATCGATGCGATGGCATAGTCGGCTCTGTTGGTTCGATAGTCTTCCTTTTGGATGGTCATTGGTATTCCTCCCGCGGGGGCTTTCCCTCCATAAAGCGGACCGAGGCCAATGGCCGCCAATAAATCGCAGGAGTCTACAAATTGAGGATTGTATTAAAATGATACACACCCGCGCTGGCAGCAATCTAAAGCGGGTGGCTGCGGCTTCATTCCTGTGATGAAAAGGGGCCGGAGCGAGACGATGGCCCCTCGGCTATCGCTTTAGCAAATCGCGATTGATGGTGATGGTAGGTGGCCTCCACCCGCCCGGCATATCCAAGGATGCCTCACGGAAACTTCGCTCGACGTCGGCGGTATAGGTGCCGTCGTTTTCGAAGCGGTCCCAGAGGATGAAGCCAGTGATGAACGCGATCACGATAAGGGGCCAGCGCATCGGAACCTCCCTCAAAGTCCCGAATGGCATTATCTGCCTGCGGTAGGACAAATACAAGCAGTTGCTAATGTTCAGCCCGCGAAGGCGTGGACGGTGTTGAGGCCCAAGGTTGAAATAGCCACGATCTGGCATCTTTCCTGCATTGGACCCTTTCGAGAGCGGAAAGGGATGACGAGATGCGGATACATACTCGGCCGAGCCGAAGGGCTGGCGCGTCGAAATGCATATTTTCGGGGCCACTACCGATCGATAGTGTGCAGGTGGAAGAGGAAGGCGTTGTTATAATCTCTGTGACTGCTGATGACATCTACACAAAGAAATCCAAGCAGCGCTACGAGATAACCCTGACAAGTGAGGAACTCAGACTGCTTGCCGCTGCCGCGCTCGAGCTGCCCCGAGATCGGGCGTCATGAACTGAGCCGCCTCAAAATAGGACGGGGTGTGGGGGGCGTGCGGCCTGTGCCTGGCGGGCAAGCGCCTATGTCATCAAACGGGAGTACGGGAGGGCAAATTTCAAACTGAGACACTACCCATCGTCTCTGGATCATGTCGGCTTGTCGACCAGTGGCGTCTTTCTCTTCGGCGGAACGTAGGCGGTCACCAGTCTGACCTTATCGGCGTTCACAGTGACCGGCACGCCGAGATTGACCGTCACTTTGCCCCTCATCGACGCGGGTAAACGTTTGGTCAACCACCACCGTGTATTAGAATTCTCTAATGTGTTTCACCCTGGTGCTCTTTTGTTGGGCTGCATTCTTCGGCTGGGATTTGGCCGCCAATGATGGTGAATTCGTGCTCGCGATCGGCCATGGGGTTTTTCGGCTCATCCGTATGACGGGGCTGGTCTGACTGCCGGTAGCGGCGCATCTCAGAAGCTGAAGGACTGCCACGCAGCGATCAAGGCAGACAAAGGAGCGAGGGCTGAAATCGTATTTGCTTCGTCAGCCCAGGGCTAGACCGACCGAAACCCCGACGCCGATCGCGATGCCGGTTGTCAAGTTTCCGGCCAAGCGGAGCGTGCAGGATATCGCGGCGGCGCGCCAATTGCCTCTCGGCAGAGTTCTCTGCAGGTTGATCAGCTCGTCAAAAACGTGGTCCATCGGAATTTCTCTCCTTCGCGTAGATCGGCGCCTAGCGGAGTCGAGTTGTGTAGATATGCTGTAGATCAGCCATTTTTCGGCCAATCCTGAAAACTCTGTATCCCTTGGAAAACTTGGCTCCCCGGGCCGGATTCGAACCAGCGACCAACCGGTTAACAGCCGGTTGCTCTACCACTGAGCTACCGGGGAACGGAGGCTCTGACGTGAGTGGCGCAGGCTATAGCAAACACCTTTCGGCTTTGCAAAGCAGCAATTCGCAATTTTTCTCCAGTTTTTAATGCGGCTATTTGTGCCATCGTTCAACATGCCCACATATGAAGGGCTTCACACCGGCACGGAACAAAGCGGCCGGTTGGCCTTTGACATGGCATTGGCGGCAGATGGGATTTGATTTTGAATGACGGCAGCTGACGACGACAGTGCCCCGGCGCGGAAGATTTCGGTTTTCGGCCGCGAGTTCACCATGCCGCGCTCGCGCGGCTGGCGAATCGCGATCGGCATGCTGCTCACTCTTGGCGGGATTCTGGGCTTTCTGCCGGTTCTCGGCTTCTGGATGGTTCCGCTCGGTCTCCTGGTGCTGTCCTACGAATTCGCCATGATCCGGCGCCACCGGCGGCGTTTCGTCGTCTGGTGGGAACGCCGGCGCCGGCCCGACTGAGCGCCTGCGGCGGCTCCGCCGCGGCGATGCCGGACCCATGACAACCGATTGGTAATCACCACTTTGGCTGCTCCATGCGAAAGCGTCGGGAATGACGCGCGAGCGCTTGACGACCTTTGAGCGCCAACATAATGAGTTCGCTCGGAACGCCGGGAGCATTGCGAGGCCTCGTGGCGGAGTGGTTACGCAGAGGACTGCAAATCCTTGCACCCCGGTTCGATTCCGGGCGAGGCCTCCAGATGCTTGCGGGCTCCAGCGCAACCGCGCCGGAGCGGGGTTCCAGTCGAAGTTTTGGCCGCGCGCCTGGCGCGGGGAGCGGATTGTTGGGACATGAACGCTGATTTCTCCGAACGCCGTGTGAAGATGGTCGACGGCCAGGTCCGCACCACCGATGTCACCAGCGCGCCGCTCATCGAGGCGATGCTGACTGTCCCGCGCGAGGCCTTCGTCGGCGCCGGACAGCGGGATCTGGCCTATATCGACGAAGACATCCGCATTTCCGATGGCGCGAATGGCGGCGGCGCACGCTACCTGATGGAGCCGTCGCCGCTCGCCAAGCTTTTGCAGCTGGCTGAAATCGACGCGAGCGATTCGGTGCTCGATGTCGGTTGCGGCACCGGCTATTCCGCCGCGTTGCTGTCCAGGCTCGCGCGCTCGGTCGTCGCGCTGGAAAGCGATCCCGCGCTGGCGGAGGCCGCCAAATCCACGCTTTCCAGTCTTGGCTGCCAGAACGTCACGGTGGTCACCGGGCCGCTGCCGCAGGGGCAGGCCGCCAAGGGGCCCTACAACGCCATTTTCATCGGCGGCAGCGTCGAGGAAGTGCCGCCGGCATTGCTCGACCAGCTTGCGGAAGAAGGCCGCCTGGTTGTGGTCGAAGGGCGGGGCAACTCTGGCGTGGCCCGTCTGTTTTTCAAGGCAGGAGGGGTTGTAACCGGAAGAAGGGCCTTTAATGCGGCAATTAAGCCACTACCGGGCTTCGAACGTGCTCACGCGTTTGAATTCTGAGCGTTTTTGCCTTGCAGCGAATGCGCTGTCATGATCGCTTGCGCCTGACAATCGTTGCTGATTTGGTTAACCGGGTGTTTTCGGGAGGCCGACAGCGGGGGAACGATAAACAACGCGGCGCCGGCCGATCCGTATGGGTAGGCTGACGTGGCGTGGTTCCCATGCAAAACGAATGAGGGAAATAACGTGCCGCCTCTACGCAAGAGTGTTTTAGTAGCTATCCTTGTTTCGGCCACCGCGCTTTCGCCGTTGGCCGCCTCCGCTGAAACCATTACGGGCGCGCTCGCCAAAGCCTACCAGTATAACTCCCAGTTGAATGCTGCCCGCGCTGGCGTGCGCGTCACTGACGAGGGCGTAGCCATTGCCAAGTCGGGCTGGCGTCCGACCGTCACCGGTTCGGCCAACATCGACTACACCAATATACATGGCTTTGGCACCAGCAGGAGAATAACGACGGGCAGCTTCGGCGTGCAGATCAACCAGACGCTGTTCGACGGGTTTCAGACCAAGAACAATGTCGCCGCCGCCGAATCGCAAGTAAAGGCTTCGGTCGAAAGCCTGCGCAACACGGAAGAGAACATCCTGTTCAACGCGGCCAGCGCCTATATGGACGTGATTCGCGACCGTCAGATCGCGGTGCTGACCGAGCAGAACCTGCAGTTCCTGACCGAGCAGGCGCGCGCCGCCCGCTCGCGCTTCGAGGTCGGCGAGGGCACCCGCACCGACGTCGCCCAGGCCGATGCCTCCCGCGCGACGGCCGTGGCGCAGTTGAGCGCCGCCCGCGCGACGGCGCTGGCAAGCGCCGCAACCTACCACCAGATCGTCGGCGACGAGCCTGGCAAGCTCAAGGCAGCCTCGCCGCTTGGCAAGCTGCTGCCGGGTGGCGTCGATTCGGCCTTGGCCATCGCTTCCGCCGAACATCCCGCCATTCTGGCCACACAGCATCTCGTCGATGCCGCCGCCTTTTCGGTGAAGTCGTCGGAAGGCGCGCTGCTGCCGCAGGTGACGGCCTCGGCCGGCGTTTCGGACGACTACAGCCACACCGTTCCCAGTTCCATCAGCAGCCCCAACGGTAGTTCGACATCGGCCAATATCGGCGCTTCGCTCACCATTCCGATCTATTCGGGTGGCCGGACCTCGGCGCTGGTGCGGCAGAGCAAGGAATCACTGGGCGAGGCGCGCATCCAGGTCGATGTCAGCCGCGACCAGGTGCGCCAGGCCGTGGTCTCGGCCTGGACGCAATATGTCGCCGCGCGCCAAAGCGTGGATGCCAACAGGCAGGTGATCGATGCCGCGCAACTGGCGCTCAACGGCGTCATCGAAGAGCGCAATGTCGGCCAGCGCACGACGCTGGATGTGTTGAACGCGCAGAACGCGGTCATCACCGCCAAGATCAACCAGGCCAGCTCCGAACGCGACGTGGTCGTGGCGAGCTATGCCATCCTGTCGGCGATGGGCCGGCTGTCGGTCGATCGTCTTGGGCTGGCGGTCACCAAATACAGGCCCGAAGAGCATTACAACGCCGTCAAGGACAAGTGGTTCGGACTGCGCACGCCCGACGGACGCTGATTTCCGGTATACTTCCAGCAAGCGCCGCGTGTCCGATGGACGCGCGGCGTTTTTCTTTGTCGATGGCACGGGCTCGTCGGGCCGCGAACCGCCTAATCTGTTGAAATCCAACGCGTCCCCAGATTGGGGATTCTCGGATGACGATAGGTCGGTTACGCTGTCGCCATTGATTCGAATTCCGACCCGGGCAGGAACGGAATTCCTGAATGGGTCAAGTTCTTGAACGGGTCAGTTCTTGGACAGGGTCGAGTTCTTGGGCAGGTCACTGGGGCGGCGGATGTGACGATGGCGACGGCAAGCAGCGCGCAGCGCGAACCTTCCATGGAAGAGATACTGGCTTCCATCCGAAGGATCATCGAAGACAGCGACACCGGGCGCAAGCAGCCGGCCGAGGCTGGTGAACTGCGCCAGGATCTGGAGCCGGCCGCGGTTAGCGTACCCACGGTCGAGGTCGACGCCTTTCGTTCCGAATTGCATGCCGACGCCGGCCCGCGCAAGCCAGCGACGCTGGCGGAGGTCCAGGCCCAGCTGGCTGCGGCCGATCCGGCGGTCGCACGCGTCGAGGCTCGTCCCGGGCCGGTCAAGGAGGCTCCGGCCACGGCCAATCCCGAGGGCACCGAGCCGAGCGCGCAAGCGGCCACGAGCAGGCCGGCCGCGGCAAATGCGACGCAGTCGGCCGAGACCATCGTCGCCGATTGGCGGCGCGAAATAGCGGCGGTCGGCGGCAGCACGGTTACCGCGAGACCGGCCGTCCGGGTCCCGGAAGCCGCGCCGAGGGTCGAGATCGAGAAGCAAGAGCCGGCGTTTGAAGCTGCCGCGCATGCCAGCGCTCCCCGGGCATCCGAACCGGAGACACAGCCGGCCCGGCCCGCGATCCTTTCCGAGCATACGGGCCGGCAGGTTGCCGCGGCTTTCGGCGAGCTTTCCGATGCTTTTGCCAGCCGCGGCAAGAAGAGTTTCGACGAGATGGCCGAGGAGATGCTGCGGCCTATGCTGCAGGATTGGCTCGACAACAACCTGCCGACGCTGGTCGAAAGGCTGGTGCGCGAGGAGATCGAGCGCGTGGCGCGCGGGGCGCAGTAAGCTGCCGCAACACGCACGCGGAAAAGCGCCGCCTTCGGGCGGCGCTTTTGCTTTGGGACCCGCTGCGCCCTTGCAGTCGACATGCATCAGGCGAGCCGCCATTGCGGCACCGGCCGGGATTGTCGCCGGTCGCGGCATGCCTATCTGTAAGAGCGATCGCAGTTCTCGCGGTTGACTCGGCCAAGACCTTCCGATTTACACCGGACGCTTGTTCCCGACAGTTCGGACCTCCTCCATGCTTGATAAGACCTACGACGCCAAAGCCGTCGAGCCGAAGATCGCCAAAATCTGGGAAGAGGCGGATGCCTTCCGGGCAGGCGCCGGCGCGGAAGAGGGGGCGGAAGCCTTCACCATCGTCATCCCGCCGCCGAACGTCACCGGCTCGCTGCATATGGGCCATGCGCTCAACAACACGCTGCAGGACATTCTCGTGCGCTTCGAGCGCATGCGCGGCAAGAACGTGCTTTGGCAGCCCGGCATGGATCACGCCGGCATCGCAACGCAGATGGTGGTCGAGCGCCAGCTCATGGAAAAGCAGATCCACCGCCGCGATCTGACGCGTGAAGAGTTCATCGAGAAGGTCTGGGAGTGGAAGGCCGAATCGGGCGGCGCGATCTTCAACCAGCTGAAGCGGCTCGGCGCCTCGGCCGACTGGTCGCGCGAACGCTTCACCATGGATGAAGGCCTGTCCAAGGCGGTGCTGGAAGTCTTCGTCACGCTCTACAAGGAAGGCCTCATCTACAAGGACAAGCGCCTTGTGAACTGGGACCCGAAGCTGCTTACCGCCATTTCCGACCTCGAGGTCGAGCAGCATGAGGTCAACGGCAATCTCTGGCACTTCCGCTACCCGATCGAAGGCGAGGCGTTCGACCCTGAGAACCCGAAGACCTTTATCACGGTCGCCACGACGCGTCCCGAGACGATGCTCGGCGATACAGCCGTGGCTGTGCATCCCGATGACGAGCGCTTCACCGGTCTGGTCGGCCGCAACGTCGTGCTGCCGATCGTCGGCCGCAAGATACCGATCGTCGCGGACGAGTATTCCGATCCGGAGAAAGGCTCCGGCGCGGTCAAGATCACGCCGGCGCATGACTTCAACGACTTCGAGGTCGGCAAGCGCCACAAGCTGCCGGCGATCAACATCCTGACGGTTGAGGCGGCCGTCAAGCTCAAGGACAATGAGGATTTCCTCGCCGGTCTCGAGGTCACGCCGGAGCGCCAGGCCCTGTGGGACGAACTGGACGGGCTCGACCGTTTCGCCGCGCGCAAGAAGATCGTCGAGCTGATGGAGGCCGGCGGCTTTCTGGAAAAGGTCGAGCCGCATCGCCATGCCGTTCCGCATGGCGACCGCGGGGGCGTGCCGATCGAGCCATTCCTGACCGACCAGTGGTATGTCAACGCCGCCGAGCTCGCCAAGCCGGCGATTGCCTCGGTGCGCGAAGGCCGCACCAATTTCGTGCCGAAGAACTGGGAGAAGACCTATTTCGACTGGATGGAGAACATCCAGCCCTGGTGCATCTCGCGCCAGCTCTGGTGGGGGCACCAGATCCCGGCCTGGTACGGGCCGGACGGGCATGTCTTCGTCGAAAAGACCGAGGAAGAGGCTTTAGCCGCGGCGATCGAATATTACCTTGCGCTGGAAGGGCCGTGGAAGGCCTGGGTCGAGGACAAGCTGGAAAACTTCCAGCCGGGCGAGATCCTGACCCGCGACGAGGACGTGCTCGACACCTGGTTCTCGTCGGCGCTGTGGCCGTTCTCGACGCTCGGCTGGCCCGATCAGACGCCGGAGCTCAAGACCTATTACCAGACCGACGTGCTGGTGACCGGCTTCGACATCATCTTCTTCTGGGTCGCCCGCATGATGATGATGGGCCTGCAGTTCATGGACGAGGAGCCGTTCCACACCGTCTATGTGCACGCGCTGGTGCGCGACAAGAACGGGCAGAAGATGTCGAAGTCGAAAGGCAACGTCATCGATCCGCTCGACCTGATCGACGAATATGGCGCCGACGCGCTGCGCTTCACGCTGACCGTCATGGCGGCGCAAGGGCGCGACGTGAAGCTCGATCCGGCCCGCATCGCCGGCTACCGCAATTTCGGCACCAAGCTGTGGAACGCCACGCGCTTCGCCGAGATGAACGAGGTCGCGCGCGACGACGAGTTCTGGCTGAACGACGCCAAGCTGCCGGTCAACCGCTGGATCCTGACCGAGCTGACGCGGGCGGCGCGCGCTGTCACCGAAGGCATCACCAGCTACCGGTTCAACGAAGCGGCGGGCGCGGCCTATCGGTTCGTCTGGAACCTGTTCTGCGACTGGTACCTGGAACTGTTGAAGCCGGTGTTCATGGGCACGGACGAAGCCGCCAAGGCCGAGAGCCGGGCATGCGTTGCCTTCGTACTGGACGAGATCTACAAGCTCCTGCATCCGATGATGCCGTTCATGACTGAGGAACTGTGGGCGCAGACCGCCGGCGAGGGCAAGCAGCGCTCGTCGCTGCTTTGCCACGCCGCCTGGCCGTCGCCCGATTTCGGCGACGAAGAGGCCGCCGCCGACATCAATTGGCTGGTCGACCTCGTTTCGGGCATCCGCTCGGTGCGTTCGGAAATGAATGTGCCGCCGGCGGCGATCGCGCCGCTGATGGTGATCGGCGCCAACACGCTGACGCAAGAGCGGCTGGAGCGTCACGCCCAGGCGATCAAGCGGCTGGCGCGCATCGGCGACATCGCGCTCGCCGATGCACCGCCGAAGGGTTCGGCCCAGATCGTGCTCAACGAGGCGACGGTGAGCCTGCCGCTCGGCAGCCTGATCGACCTCCAGGGCGAGGCCGCGCGGTTGCAGAAGGAACTGGCGAAGGTGACCGAGGAGATCGCCCGGCTGCACAAGAAGCTCTCGAACGAAAAATTCGTCGCCAACGCGCCGGAAGAGGTGGTCGGCGCCGAGCGTGAGAAACTCGCCGAATATCGCGAGGCGCAGGAGAAGCTTTCGGTGGCTTTGACCAGGGTCCGCGACGCCGGCTGAGCGGCAAGATTCGGCCTCGCTCCAAAGGCGCTTTCCGGTACGTTAGCTGCCTCGAAAATGGGCGTGCCGCTACGTTAATTTTGACGTAAACGGAAAGTTTGCGCCCCATTGTTGCCATAATGTAACAATGGGGCCCGCGAGCGCTAAAATCGGCTGTTTTTGCCCTGTTTTGGGTAGTTTCTTCGGATTTTTTCGACCGTTCGACCCCGGCTGGCGCGATTCAGGCGCCGATTGCGGTGCCAGCCACCATGGCGAAAATACGTGCTGTCAAGATGTACATGTACAGCTCTTGAAATCGTTGTTGCGTCGTTAACCCGAATTGGTTCTAGCTTGAGCCACTTGTATTTCGGGGAGGGATTTCCATGAACATCTTGCGGCTCAAAGCTCTGGCGGGGGCAGGCTGCTTTTCGATCGCATTGATCGGCGCGGTGATGCATCCCGCGCATGCCGGCGGCCTGGAGCGCGGCGGCTACGACATCGACCTGCTTTTCGATCCTTCGCAGGTCGCGACGGAAGCTGAAGCGACCTATGTGATGCCGGATCGCAAGTACAAGAATGCGACTGGTCCGGGGGGCTTCAACTTTTTCAGTTCCACGGCAGATGGGGCCGAGCCCTATTGGGTACCGCGCATTGGGGTCAAAGCCCAAATTGTTCAAGGCGTCGACTGTATGGTCGACTATTCACAGCCTTGGGGCGCCCACACCGCCCCTGGCGCGTCGTGGAACGGCGCTTTTTCGAACGTCGAAACGGATATCAAGAGCAATAACTACGCCGGTACATGCTCCTTCAAGTTTGATGCCGGTAAGGGCCAGCTACGTTTTATCGGCGGCGTGTTTTATCAGGACATTTCAGGCTTCAAGGAAAGCTTGGTGGGTTTCAATCCATTTGGGCCGTCACCGATTGGTCGCGTCGACCTAGAGGCCAGCGGCTGGGGCTGGCGAGCCGGTGTTGCCTACGAAATCCCTGAGATCGCGCTTCGGGCCAGCTTGGTCTACAATTCGCAGGTCAAGCTCGACAACATCTCTGGAACGCTGACTTTGCCGGACGGCTTGGGAGGGACCACAGCCACGCCAATCTATGGCTCGACGCAGTACATGCCTGACTCGGTCGAGTTGAAATTGCAGTCGGGTATCGCTCCCGGCTGGCTGGCCTTTGGTTCGATCAAGTGGGTTAACTGGAGCACTCTGCAAAGTGTTCCGATCTGTTCCGAACAGACCAAAGGTTTGGCTGCGTGTACAACCGTTTCTCCCCTTCCGGTTCGGCTTACCTCTCTTGACCTGATGTATCGCGACGGCTGGACCGTTTCCGGCGGCATAGGTCACAAGTTCAATGATGAATGGAGCGCCGCTGGTCAGCTTACCTGGGATCGCGGCACGTCGCACGGCTATGGCGTCCAAACCGATACCTGGACGCTCGGCGGCGGTGTTGCCTACACGCCTCGCCCAAACATCGAGCTACGCTTGGCTGGTGCTATCGGCGTCATGACCAGTGGCCATTCTGGCACGCTTACCGACGAGAATGGCTATACCGCAGGCGAAGACGCTACCTATGACGTCGGCAATGATCTGATCACGGCGATTTCAGGCGGAATCAAGATCAAGTTCTAAGTTTCTGAAAATTCATCAAAAAGGCCGAGCAGTGCTCGGCCTTTTTTGTTGTGTCAATGATGCTTCGGCTTCGCCCCTTCAACCCGCTGTTGCAGATTCGTCGCGAACCGGCGCCCGATGCGATTGTGACGTTTCGGCAACACTTTCTGAACAACCCCTGCTGTAGAAGTCAGACAGAGGGAACTGCCCATTTCCCGCCATAAACCCGGAGCACCCGAGATATGTCCCGGGATGCGTGCCAGGTTGGCGCGGCGAGGGGACCGGCCGCGGGGTGTGCGGCAAGGACGATGATGGACGCCAAGGCAATCTCCAAGGCCAAGCTGCCCAGCCGCCACGTGACCGTTGGTCCGGCGCGCGCGCCGCATCGTTCGTACCTCTATGCCATGGGCCTGTCGGCGGCCGAGATCGCGCAGCCTTTGGTCGGCGTCGCCAGCTGCTGGAACGAAGCGGCGCCCTGCAACATCTCGCTGATGCGCCAGGCGCAAGTCGTCAAGAAGGGCGTTGCGGCCGCCAACGGCACGCCGCGCGAGTTCTGCACCATCACCGTCACCGACGGCATCGCCATGGGCCACCAGGGCATGAAGTCGTCGCTGGTGTCGCGTGAGGTGATCGCCGATTCGGTCGAGCTCACCATGCGCGGCCATTGCTACGATGCCCTTGTCGGGCTCGCCGGCTGTGACAAGTCGCTGCCCGGCATGATGATGGCGATGGTGCGTCTCAACGTGCCCTCGATCTTCATCTATGGGGGCTCGATCCTGCCCGGCAGCTATCGCGGCCGGCAGATCACCGTGCAGGACGTGTTCGAGGCGGTCGGCCAGCATTCGGTCGGCACGATCAGCGATGCCGAATTGCTCGAGATCGAGCAGGCGGCATGTCCTTCCGCCGGTTCCTGCGGCGCCCAGTTCACCGCCAACACGATGGCGACCGTTGCTGAAGCAATTGGCCTCGCGCTGCCCTATTCCTGCGGCGCGCCGGCGCCCTACGAGATGCGCGACCGCTTCAATTTCGCCTCGGGCGAAAAGGTGATGGAGCTGATCGCCAGGAACATCCGGCCGCGCGACATCGTCACGCGCAAGGCGCTGGAGAACGCGGCGACCGTGGTGTCGGCCACCGGCGGCTCGACCAATGCGGCGCTGCATTTGCCGGCGATCGCGCATGAGGCCGGCATCAAGTTCGACCTGTTCGACGTGGCGGCGATCTTCGAGAAGACGCCCTATATCGCCGACCTCAAGCCGGGCGGCAAATATGTCGCCAAGGACATGTTCGAGGCCGGCGGCATTCCGCTGCTGATGAAGACGCTGCTCGACCATGGCTATCTGCATGGCGACTGCATGACGGTCACCGGCCGCACTTTGGCCGAAAATATGGAGCACGTTGCCTGGAATGAGAGCCAGGATGTTGTGCGTCCCGCCAATCGGCCAATCACCAAGACAGGCGGCGTTGTGGGCTTGAAGGGCAACCTTGCCCCCGAAGGTGCGATCGTGAAGGTCGCGGGCATGTCGGAACTGAAATTCTCCGGTCCGGCGCGTTGCTTCGATTCGGAAGAGGAGTGCTTCGAAGCGGTCACGCAGCGCAACTACCGCGAAGGCGAGGTTCTCGTCATCCGCTATGAGGGGCCGCGCGGCGGTCCGGGCATGCGCGAGATGCTGTCGACGACGGCCGCGCTCTACGGCCAGGGCATGGGCGGCAAGGTAGCGCTGATCACCGACGGGCGCTTCTCCGGCGCCACGCGCGGCTTTTGCATCGGCCATGTCGGGCCGGAGGCGGCGGTCGGCGGGCCGATCGGGCTGATCAAGGATGGCGATTTGATCTCGATCGACGCCGTGAAAGGCACGATCGAAGTGGCACTGTCGGACGCCGAACTGGCGGCCCGGGCAAAGAGTTGGAAGGCGCGCAAGACCGACTATCAGTCCGGTGCGATCTGGAAATATGCGCAGGCCGTAGGGCCGGCCCGCGACGGCGCGGTGACCCATCCGGGCGCCGCAGAAGAAACGCACTGCTATGCGGACATCTGAGGTGTTGAGGTCGTCTGTCTTTTCGGCACTGGTCGTGATCGCCGGTCTTGGCGCGACCTTGGGCGCCGTCGGGCAGGCCATGGCCTTCGACGACAAGGTGTTCGACGACAAGACCGGCGTGAAGCCGCAGTCGAGCCCCTGGGCGGTGTTCCAGTTCGGCTTCTCCGCCTACAAGAGCGGCCATAAGGAACAGGCGGTCGAAGCCTATAAATACGCCGCCGAGAACGGCCAGATCGGCGCCACCTGGAAGCTTGCGCGCATGTATGCCGAAGGCGACGGCGTGACGCGCGACGACTACGCCGCCTTCAAGTTCTTCTCGGAAATCGTTGATCAGGATGTCGAGCCCGGCTCGCCGGAAGAGAGCTATGTGTCGGACGCGCTGGTGGCGCTGGGCGACTATCTGCGCAAGGGCATTCCCGGCACGCCGGTCGAGGAGAACGACGTCGCGGCGCAGGAATACTACATGCGCGCCGCCGCCAACTACCGCAATCCGAACGCCCAGTTCGAGATCGGCCAGATGTTCCTCAAGGGCGAGGGCGGCGTGAAGGCCAGCGTCAAGCAAGCCGGCCGCTGGCTGCAGCTCGCGGCCGAGAAGGGCCATGCCGGCGCGCAGGCGACGCTCGGCAACCTCCTGTTCCAGAGCGGCAAGGTGGTGCGCGGCCTGGCGATGATGACGGCCGCACTCGAGCGGGCTCCGGCGGCCGACCAGCCCTGGATCCGCAACATGCAGGAAGAGGCGTTCGCCGCGGCCGGCGAGGCCGATCGCCGGACCGCGATCTCGCTCGCCGACGATATCCTGACCAAGGGCAACAACGGCGACCAGTAAGCGCAGGTTGGCGATAGCGTGCATGGCAGCTTGGCGCATGCAATGGCTAATGCAGCGCTGGTCGACCCCCACTCCGTCTCGGCTTCGCCGAGCCACCTCTCCCCCGATCGACGGGGTAGAGGAAGGCGTGCCAAGCTTTTTGCCGTCAATGCTCGTCCGGCAAAGCTCCCTTCCTTTCCCTCCGGAGGGGGGAAAGGTGGCGCTGCGAAGCAGCGACGGATTGGGGGAACCACGTGGCAATCAAGCCTCGGCCCGATCAGTCGCGCCAGTCACAGAAGATGTGTGCATAGCGTAACCTGGATGGTGGGGAGATCAACGAAGCCTCAGTCCTCGGTCGGCTCCGTCGGCGCAGGGCCGGGCGTCGGGGTCGACATCGACGTCGGGTGGGGTTTTGGCGCGTCTCCCGGACATTCGTCCTTGATCCTGGTCCAGGACGTGTTGTTGAGAACCATGTCGCAGCGGGCGAGGTGGCTCTCGCCGGCCAGCGTCAGGCACGCCGTCTCGCCGACGTTGAAGGATTTGCCGTTGGCAAGACAGGTTGGCGCCGCCAGCAACGGCGTCGGCGCGGCAAGCGCCAAGGCAAGGCCGATCGGCCCAAAAAGAAATCGGATCGCCATTCAACCCCCACAGCAAGCCCGCATCAAAGACTGGATTTGTGGCGATACTGGGGTCCGGGAGCCTGGCAACGTCTCAGGCGGGCTGCAGGCTGAGCTCGATGGCGACCGGCACATGGTCGGACGGTTTTTCCCAGGCGCGGACATGTTTTTCCACCGAGGCGGACGCAAAACGGTTGGCGGCTTCGGGTGACAGCAGCAGGTGGTCGATGCGGATGCCGTTGTTCTTCTGCCAGGCGCCGGCCTGATAATCCCAGAAGGTGTAGACGCCGGCCGAGTCGGTCACGGTGCGCACCGCCTCGGTGAAACCGAGATTCTTCAGCCGGCGGAAGGCTTGCCTCGTCTGCGGCTGGAACAGCGCGTCACCCAGCCAGTTTTCGGGAAACCGGGCATCGGCGGGTTCGGGGATGACATTGTAGTCGCCGGCCAGCACCAGCGCCTCCTCGAGCCGCAGCCGTTCCTGCGCCCAACGCTCCAGCCGCGCCATCCACGCCAGCTTGTAGGAAAACTTCCTCTCATCGTCGATCGGGTTGCCGTTCGGCAGATAGAGCGAAGCGACACGCAAGGCGCCCTGGTCGGTGGAAAAAACGCCTTCGATGAAGCGGGCATGATCATCCGCATCGTCGCCAGGCAGGCCACGATTCACCTCGTCGAAGGGAAACTTCGACAGGAGAGCGACGCCATTAAAACTCTTCTGGCCGTTGGTCTCGACATTGTAGCCCAGCGCCTCGATCTCGGCGCGCGGGAACTGGTCGTCGACCGTCTTGATCTCCTGCAGGCACACGATGTCCGGCGCGCTTTCGGTCAGCCAGTGGGTGAGGTTGCCGATGCGGGCGCGAACGCCGTTGATGTTCCAGGTGACGATCTTCATGAGGACCTCAAAGCTCTTCGGACGGCAGGCGTTCGACCAGGCCGATCGTATTGCCTGCGGGATCCTTTAGAAAGGCCATCCATTCGCTTTCCCCCGCCGGGCCGAACTGCCCCTCGGTGTCGTGGTGGACGAGCATCGGCGGCGCGGTGAAGGGAATGCCCGCGGCTTTCGCTTCCGCGTAGAAGGCTTCGAGGCCGGTGATGTCGAAATAGACGGTTCCGGCCGGAACGCCGTCGGTGAAGAGCAGGCGTACATCACCGGCCATAATGAAGGCAATACCGGGCGGGTCGTAGCGGGCATGCAGGTTCAGACCAAGCACGTCGCGTCAGAAAGCAAGCGTCGCATCGAGATCGCGGCCAGCCGAGAGCGCGACCTGACGGACCGCGCCGACGGCAGACATTGGGTTATATGGAGAAGCTGGTGCCGCAGCCGCAGGAGGCGACAGCGTTGGGGTTCCTGATTTGGAAGGACTGGCCCATCAGGTCATCGACGAAGTCGATCACCGAGCCGCCCATATAAACCAGCGACAGGTCGTCGATCAGGATCGTCGCGCCATCCTTCTCGATGGCGACATCGTCATCGTTGCGGCTGCCGACGAGATCGAATTTGTAGGAAAAGCCGGAGCAACCGCCGCCTTCGACGGAGACGCGCAACGCCGTCTTGCCCGGTTCGCCGGCAACGATCCTGGCGATCCGCTTGGCCGCGGCATCGGTCATCTCGACCTTCATGGCAGTCTTGGCATCCGCGCCCATCGGCGTCACCTTGCTTTCGGTTTCACATGATAGGTATGAAGCGGGCGTGGCCAAGTCAACTGGTGGATCAATGGACGAGCGGCAGGGCAAGGATGCTCTCGGCGACATCGGGTTCGGCTATCGGCCGCGCGCGGTCTATGCGAGCGATCCGGCGCGCTCGCGCGGACGCCTGTTCGAGGAGGCCGAGAGTCCGACCCGCACGCCGTTCCAGCGCGACCGCGACCGCATCATCCATTCCACCGCATTCCGCCGACTGAAGCACAAAACGCAGGTGTTCGTGGCGCATGAGGGCGATCACTTCCGCACGCGGCTGACGCATTCGATCGAGGTGGCGCAGATCGCACGAGCACTGGCGCGGGCGCTGCGCGGCGACGAGGACCTCGCCGAAGCAGTCGCCCTTGTACATGATTTCGGCCATACGCCCTTCGGCCATACGGGAGAGGACGCGCTCAACGAGAAGATGGCCGCCTGGGGCGGCTTCGACCACAACGCCCAGTCGCTGCGCGTGGTCACGCGGCTCGAGCGGCGCTATGCCGAGTTCGACGGTCTGAACCTCACCTGGGAAACGCTGGAAGGGCTGGTCAAGCATAACGGCCCGTTGACCGATGCGAGCGGGAAGGGGCTCAAGGGTCCGGTGCCGCAGGCGATCCGCGACTATTCCGAACTGCACGACCTCGAGCTCGACCGCTTCGCCGGCATCGAGGCGCAGTGCGCCGCGATCGCCGACGACATCGCCTACAACACCCATGACATCGACGATGGCCTGCGCGCCGGACTGCTGACGCTGGACATGCTGCAAGGCGTCGGCCTGCCGGGCTCGATCCTGGACGGCGTGCGCGCCAAATATCCTCAGCTCGACGATGTCCGCACCGGCCACGAACTGTTGCGCCGGCAGATCACGCTGATGGTCGAGGATGTCATTACATCGACCGCTGCCAACGTCGAGCGTCTCAAACCGGACAGCGCCGATGCGGTGCGCGCGGCGGGCGAGACCCTGGTGACCTTTTCGCCAGGGATGGCCGCGGCCGAAAAGGAATTGAAGGCTTTCCTCTACAAGCATCTCTACCGGCACCCGGAAGTGATGCGGGTGCGGGCCGAGGCCGAGCGCATCGTGCGCGAGCTGTTCGACGTCTATTTCGCCGATCCACGCGCCATGCCCGACGGCTGGCGCGAAGGGCTCGACAGGGCCGAGGATCGCATCAAGGCGCGCAGCGTCGCCGACTTCCTGGCCGGCATGACCGACACCTATGCGCTCAAGGAACATCGGCGTCTGTTTGACCATACGCCCGATTTGGGGTAGGGCGAGCCTCGATTTTGCCGGCCAGGCTGCCGGTCGTCTCTTAAAGCCCAGAGCATATCCAATGAATATCTTCGCCGATTTCAACGCGCGGATCGTAAAGGCCGTCGAAGCCCTTGATCTCAAGGACAAGGAGGGGGCCGCGCTCGACCTGTCGCGTGTCGCGGTCGAGCCGCCGCGCGATGCAAGCCATGGCGATCTCGCCACCAATGCGGCGATGGTGCTGGCCAAGCCCACCGGACAGAACCCGCGCGCGCTTGCCGAAAGACTGGCCGAAGCGCTCCGCGCCGATGCAGACGTCGCCTCGGCCGAGATCGCCGGGCCGGGCTTCGTCAATCTCAGACTCAAGGACGCGTTCTGGCACGCGCATCTGACGACGTTGCTCGGCGAGGGACGCAACTATGGCCGCTCGACCATCGGCGGCGGCCGCAAGGCCAATGTCGAATATGTTTCGGCCAACCCGACCGGCCCGATGCATGTCGGCCATTGCCGGGGTGCCGTGGTCGGCGACACCTTGGCCAATCTGATGGCCTTCGCCGGCTACGACGTGACCAAGGAATATGTCATCAACGACGCCGGTTCGC
Organism: Mesorhizobium sp. B2-8-3; assembly: GCF_006440815.1. Classification (NCBI taxonomy): domain Bacteria; kingdom Pseudomonadati; phylum Pseudomonadota; class Alphaproteobacteria; order Hyphomicrobiales; family Phyllobacteriaceae; genus Mesorhizobium; species Mesorhizobium sp. B2-8-3. The sequence continues at coordinate 129,313 of NZ_VFTW01000005.1, read as the reverse complement.
AGATCGACGTGCTCGGCCGCTCGGCGTTCCTGCGCTATCGCGAGGCGCTCGGCGACGACATCGGCGAGATCCCGTCGGGTCTCTATCCGGGCGACTATCTGGTCCCAGTCGGCCAGGCGCTGGCCAAGGAATTCGCCCGCGGCCTGCTGCAGATGCCGGAAGATGAAGCTCTGGCGATCGTCAAGGACCGCACCGTCGACGCGATGATGGCGATGATCCGCGAGGATCTGGCGCTACTCAACGTGCATCACGACGTGTTCTTCTCCGAGCGCACGCTGCATGCCGACAACGCCAAGAGAATCCGGGCGGCGATCGCCGACCTGACGCTCAAGGGCCACATCTACAAGGGCAAGCTGCCGCCGCCCAAGGGCGAGAAGCCGGACGACTGGGAAGACCGCGAGCAGACGCTGTTTCGCTCGACGGCGGTCGGCGACGACATGGACCGGGCGCTGGTCAAGTCCGATGGCTCGTTCACCTATTTCGCCGCCGACGTCGCCTATCTGAAGGACAAGGTCGAGCGCGACTTCGTCGACCTGATCTATGTGCTCGGCGCCGACCATGGCGGCTATGTGAAGCGGCTGGAGGCGCTGGCGCGGGCGGTTGCCGGCGACACGGTCAAGCTCACCGTGCTGCTTTGCCAGCTCGTGAAACTGTTCCGCGACGGCGAGCCTGTCCGGATGTCGAAGCGGTCCGGCGATTTCGTCACCCTGCGCGATGTGGTGGAAGAGGTCGGCCGCGACCCGATCCGCTTCATGATGCTTTACCGCAAGAACGACGCGCCGCTCGATTTCGACTTCGCCAAGGTCACGGAGCAGTCGAAGGACAATCCGGTGTTCTATGTGCAGTACGCGTCGGCGCGCTGCCATTCCGTTTTCAGGCAGGCGAGCGAGCAGCTCGGCGAGGCGAATTTCGACCGCAACCGGCTGGCGGCTTCCGTGGCTGCGCTGACCGACGAGGGCGAAATCGCGCTGATCCGGAAGCTGGCTGAATATCCAAGGCTGATCGAATCCGCGGCGCTTTCGCTGGAGCCTCACCGGCTCGCATTCTACCTCTACGATCTGGCTTCCGGCTTCCATGCACAGTGGAATCGCGGCCACGACAACCAGGACTTACGTTTTGTTAAGGTTAACGACCGAGAATCAACCTATGCCAGACTAGGGCTGGTGCAGGCTGTTTCGGATGTTTTGACTTCCGGCCTGACGCTGATCGGGGCAGACGCGCCCACTGAAATGCGTTAGGTTTAACTAAAAAACCTGTCACCTTTTGCCCACATTGCGCTGGTAAGGGCCAACCCTGCGCGACGTCCATGGCGTCCGACTGTGTGCGAGTTCGGGAACAATAATGGCAGACAGAACCCCGCTGAAAGTAGCCGACCACAACGACATCGCCGATGATGATCCGTTCGCGGAACTGACCCGGATCATGGGTTTCGACCCGCGCCAGCCGGTGCGGCAACCGGCTCCTGCGGCCGAGAAGGCCGCGCCGGTCAATCAGGCTCCAGCGGCGGACGATTTCGACATCGACCTCGAAAAGGAGTTGATGGGAGAGTTCGATTCCGTCGAGGAAAGCGAGCCGGTCGCTCAGCAGGCTGCCCTGCATCAGATCGGCTATGAGCCGGCTTTCGAGGCCGCCAGCGCCGCCGCGAATGACGACGAGTTGACTGCGTCCTTCGAGCAGGACTTCGTGTTCGACGACGCGGCGGATCATGCCGATTTCGCCGTGGCCCATGTGCCGGAGGCGGATTTCGCGCCGGAGCCGGAAGCCGCGCCGGAGGCGCATTTTGCAGCGGAGCCGCATTTCGCGCCGGAGCCGCAGGAAGCTCCCGAGCCGGAAGTCGCTTTTGACGATGATTTCGACAAGGCCGTCGCCAGGTCGCTGGATGTCTCGCCGCTCGAAGACGAGCTTCCGATCGATCAGGAAATGGCGGCTTCGCTGGACCAGGATTTCCAGCTCGACCATCACGAACCCGCCAACCTCGACTATCACGAGCCGGCTGAGGCCCGTCAGGCCGCCGTGGAAGCCGTGCAGGCCGCGAGCGAAGAGGCGTTCAACGCCGATTTCGACAATGCCGTCCAGATGTCGCTCGAAGACGAGCTGTCGTTTGAGAGCCACGAGCCGGAGCAGCAGGCGCGAGCCGTCGAGCCGCTCGAAGTCTCCGCGGCCGATCCGCTGATTTCCGAGGACGATTTTGCCGGTCACTTCGACCAGACGATGACCGATGTCGATGTCAATCTCGGCCAGGCTCAGGATTTTCAGGAGCCGGAGCCGGCGGTTGACGATGACCCGGCGCCGATGGTCGAGGCAGCGACCGAGATGGCCCATTTCGCCGCCGAGCCGGAGTTCGCCGCGCCTGAGCCTGCCGCGGCGCTGACCCTCGATGACGATTTCGAACTGAGTTTCCGCGATGCGCTGAACGAGGAGCCGCAAGCTCCGGCCGTCGAGCCCGCCGCCGCGCTGCAGCCGGCCGCGGTCGAGCCGGCTCCTGTCGTCGCCGCCCCGGTTCCGCCCGTCGCCGCCGCGCTGGTTCCGCCTGTCGCCGCCGTCGAACCGGCGAGGCCGGCGGCCAGCGAACGAAGCCTGGAAGACGAGCTCAATGCGCTGCTCGGCGCCATGACCGCGCGACCGATGCCCGCGGTCAAGGAGCCCGCTCCCGCGCCACGTTTGGTTGCGGAACCCGCAAGCTACGCTGGCGGGAAGGCGGCGGCCGATGATCTCGACTGGGATCTCGACGAGCACCAGTCGGCGCAGAACGGGCAGGGCGCTCAGCCGGCAGAAAGCGACATGGACGACCTGCTTGCCAGCGAACTCGATCGCCAGGATTTCTCAAGCTCGGCCAAAACCGAGGCCGATGTTGATTTCGATGACGATTTCGGCGCTGCTTTCGCCAAGAGCATCGAAGCTGAACAGGCAGCTGCCGCCACGGCAAGGTCTCCGGTAAATTCCTCCGATTGGCTGCATTCGACGCCTACGGAATCAGGCAAGTCGTGGAGCCGCTCGACCCCGACCTCGGCTCCGCCGGTGCAGGCTTCGTTTGCCGCGCAGCCGGCGCCCTCGGCTCCGGCGCAGATGGCCGCGCCTTCAGCGCCAGTGCAGATGGCCGCGCCGGCCTACCGCAGCGAACCGGCAACGGATTATTCCGCCTATGCCATGCCGGCGCAGCCGCCGGTGCCTTCGTCGCCGCCTCGCCAGCACGAAGATGTGCCGGATGTCGAGACGGTCGATGTGCCGGAGCGCGTGGTCGCGCTCGCGGACGACCTCGACATTCCGGAGCTCAGCTTCGAGGAAGACCAGCCGGCGGCGCCCGCTTACGACGATCTCGATGCGGAATTCGCCAGCCTGCTCACCGACATGAATGCGACGGAGATCGCGCCGGCGCCCGCGCAGAACCGGGGCTATGATGACGAATCCTACAGCGCCGGCTTCAACGGTTATGACCGTCGCGACTTGCGCACCGAGGCTCCGGCGGCTCCGGCTTCGTTTGCCGTCGCCAACGATTACGACGCCGACGACCTGCCCGGCAGCCGGCCGGTTTCGCAGGCGGAGGATTTCGCCGCCGATGAGCTCGACTACGATCCCGAGCTCGAGGAAGCGATGGCGATCCCCGGGCTTGCCGAGCGCGAGGCGGCGCAGCCGCGCCGGCGCGGCGTGATGATCGCGGCGCTGGTCGGCGCCGTGGTGGTGCTCGGCGGGCTTGGCGCGCTGGCCTTCTCGTTCGGCGGCAAGGGCGGCAGCGAGGCTCCGGTTATCGTCAAGGCCGACAATTCGCCGATCAAGGTGAAGCCCGAAAATCCGGGCGGCACGGTGGTGCCGAACCAGGACAACAAGGTTTATGACGCGGTGGCCAAGGGCGGCGGCGCGGCCAAGCCCGCCGAGCCGGTGCAGCAGAAGCTGGTGAACACCACCGAGCAGCCCGTGGACCTGGCATCGAAGGAACCGCCGCCGAGCCGGGTCGTCGATCTCGCGCCCAACGACAACGACGCCGCGGCCGGCACTGACGCCGCCGACGATTCAGCTGCAGCCCTGCCTGGCGTCGCGCAAGCGACCGTGCCGCAAAGCGCGCAACCTGCCGCGCCGGCAAGCGCGCAGCCCGCAGCGCCGGCGCCGAAGGCGGAAGACCGCATCGCCCAGGTGCTGCAGCAGGATGCCGACAACACCGTCAACAACGACGTCGTCGCCGTCGCGCCGCGCAAGGTGAAGACCATGATGGTGAAGCCGGACGGCTCGCTGGTGCCGCGTGAAGACCCGGCCCCGGCCGCGCCGAAGGTCGCGGCGGCCGAGCCGAGCGATCCGGCGCCGCAGCATGTCGCGCCGGCCTCCGACGGCCAGCAGACGGGAACCGTGGCTTCCGACGCGGACCAGGCCGATGCGCCTGCCCTCAAGCCGGCGAAGCCCGCGAAGAAGGTTGAAGCCAAGGCTCAGTCGGCCAACACGCCGGCGGTGGTGCCGGTGGCGCCGGCGCGTCCGTCCGACCAGCCGGTCGATATCGTCGGTGAGGTCAAGCCGGACCAGGTCGCTTCGATCGATCCGGCGGTAGCTGCCGGCGGCGGCTCGTGGTCGATGCAGATCGCCTCACAGCCGACGGTCGAAAGTGCGCAGTCGACCTATCAGGACCTGCAACGCCGCTACGGCAGCGTGCTCTCCGGCCGCACCGCCAACATCGTCAAGGCCGAGGTCGCGGGCAAGGGCACCTTCTACCGCGTTCGCGTTCCGGCCCAGTCGCGCAACGATGCGATCAACCTTTGCACCAGCTACAAGGCGGCCGGCGGCAACTGCTTCGTATCGCGCTGACAGGTTTCAGCTTCCAAAGCCGGCGCCGCCGCAAGGCCGCGTCGGCTTTTCGTTGTGGACGGTTGTGGGCTTTGGCTGGTCGGAGGGCAGGGGTGATTCCCTTTGCCCGCCCAAAGCCTTAAGCTTTGGTGCATGAGCGAATCAAAATCCATGATCCTCGGCTGTGCCGGGAAATCCCTCGCCGAAGACGAAATCCGCTTCTATCGCGATGAACGTCCCTGGGGCTTCATCCTGTTTGCGCGCAATATCGGCGAAGCCGGGCAGATCCGCGACCTTGTCGCCTCGATGCGCGATAGCGTCAGCCGCCCGGATGCTCCGGTCTTCATCGATCAGGAAGGCGGGCGGGTGCAGCGCCTGCGCCCGCCGCTGGCGCCGAACTATCCGGCCGGGGGCGCGCTTGGCGCGTTGTGGCGCGACGATCGCGAGGCCGGCCGCCGCGCCGCCTGGCTGATGGCGCGGCTGCATGCCTTCGATCTCTCGCGGCTGGGCATTACCGCCGACTGCCTGCCGGTGCTCGATGTGCCGGTCGAAGGCGCCAGCGACGTCATCGGCGCGCGCGCCTATGGCAAGGAGCCCAATGCCGCGATCGAGCTTGGCCGGGCTTCGGCCGAGGGGCTCATGTCCGGCGGCGTGCTGCCGGTGATGAAGCATATTCCCGGCCACGGCCGCGCCTTTGCTGACACGCATTTCGCGCTGCCGACCGTCGATACGCCGCTGGAGGAGCTCCGCCGGCATGATTTCGCCCCGTTCACGGCGCTTAGGGAGCTGCCGATGGCGATGACGGCGCATGTCGTCTACAGCGCCGTCGACCCCGACAATCCGGCGACCACATCCGCCCAGGTCGTCGACCAAGTGATCCGCGGCGAGATCGGTTTCGATGGGCTGCTGATGAGCGACGACACCTCGATGAAGGCACTTTCTGGGGATTTCCCGACAAAGGCGGCCTCGATCCTTGCGGCCGGCTGCGATCTCGTCCTTCACTGCAACGGCGTTTTCGAGGAGATGTCGGGGATCGCCTCGCGCACGACGGCGCTGTCGGGCAAGTCCTTGGCGAGAGCCGAGCGGGCGCTGACCTATATAAAGGATCGCGACGTCGCCGACGAAACGGCGATACGCGCAGAATTCGCCACCTATTTCGAAGCGGTGGCCTGAACCGAAGGGACGAAAGGCAAGTGGCGGAGACATTGGAAGGCAAGGCCGCGAAGGCCGCACCGATGGACCGTCTGTGGGCCGAGAACGACGATTCACGCCTGACAGGCGACCCGTCGCTGGTCGTCGACGTGGCCGGCTTCGAAGGCCCGCTCGATCTTCTCTTGCATCTAGCCCGCAACCAGAAGGTGGATCTGGCGCGCATTTCGATCCTGGCGCTCGCCGAGCAATATCTGGCCTTCGTCGAGAAGGTACGGGCGCTGAGACTCGAGCTTGCCGCCGACTATCTGGTGATGGCGGCGTGGCTCGCCTTCCTGAAATCGAAGCTGCTGATCCCGAAGCAACCGGGCGAAGAGGGTGAAAGCGGCGAGGAACTCGCGGCGGTGCTGCAATTCCGGCTGAAGCGGCTGGAAGCCATGCGCGACGCCGCGGCGCGTCTGGTCAACCGCAACCGTCTCGGCCGCGACGTCTTTTCGCGCGGCATGCCGGAAATGGTGATCATCGAGAAGCGCAACAGCTTTTCGGCCTCGCTCTACGATCTGCTCACCGCCTATGCGCAGCAGCGCCAGAAGCAGGCGATCAACAATGTGACGATTGCCAGGCGCGCCGTTTGGTCGTTGAAGGATGCGCGTGAGGTGCTGGCGCGGCTGATCGGCTCGGTCGGCGACTGGACGACGCTCGACAGTTTCCTGATCGAATATCTGGCCGCGCCGGAAGAGAAGCGCACGGCGATGGCCAGTTCCTTCGCGGCGACGCTGGAAATGGTGCGCGAGGGCAAATTGGACATGCGGCAGGATCAAGTGTTCGCGCCGATCTATCTGCGCGGCCGCGCGCAAGGGTTAAGGGCAGTCGAGGTGGTATCATGAGCGAACGCGCCAACGCTTCGGTCATTCCGTTCAAGGTCGAGGACGAGCCGGAAGACGAGATGGCGGAGCAGGGTTCCATCGAGAACCCGGCCGAGCGGCTGCAATTGTCGGAAGCCGTGCGCATGGCCGAGGCGATCATTTTCGCCAGCGCCGAGCCGGTCAGCGAAAAGCAGCTTGCCGTGCGCCTGCCGGAAGGCGTGAACATTGCCGCCGCAATGGCGGATCTGCAGGAAATCTATGCCAAGCGCGGCGTAAACCTGGTACGGGTCGGCGATGCCTGGGCTTTCCGCACCGCAGGCGACCTGGCTTTCCTGATGAGCCGGGACTCGGTCCAGCAGAGAAAGCTTTCGCGCGCGGCGCTCGAAGTGCTGGCGATCATCGCCTATCACCAGCCGGTGACGCGCGCCGAGATCGAAGACATCAGAGGCGTCGAGACGTCGAAAGGCACACTCGATACACTGCTCGAAACGGAGTGGGTCAGGATGCGCGGCCGCCGCCGCACGCCCGGACGGCCGGTGACCTATGGCACCACCGACGCTTTCCTGGATCATTTCGCGCTGGAAGAGATCCGCGATCTGCCCGGCATGGAGGAACTGAAGGGCGCTGGCCTGCTCTCGACGCGCATGCCGGCCAATTTCTCGATGCCGGTGCCGCCGGCCGATCCCGATGCGCTCGCCGAAGACGAGGACGCGCTGACCGATATCGACCTCGAGGAACTCGGGCTGTTGACGCCGCGCGTCACTGACGAGTGACCATCAAATCGCCGCGAATGGTCTATTAGCAGAGGCTGCGCGGATTGGTAGCAAGCCGCTCACGCCGAAAGTGCGTGACATCCGCTAGCCATTTTATCAACTTCCTAGCGGTTGTGTTTGAATCCCCGAGCGAAAACGCATAGATCATCGCCAGGGAAAACATTCGAGAGAGAATAGCAATGGGTTCATTTTCGATTTGGCATTGGATGATCGTGCTGGTCATCGTGCTTCTGGTGTTCGGCCGCGGCAAGATCCCGGAACTGATGGGCGACATGGCCAAGGGCATCAAGAGCTTCAAGAAGGGCATGGCCGACGACGACGCCGACGACAAGCGTACCGTCGAACATCGCGCTGACGAGACTGTTTCGCCGGCCAAGGAAAAGGTCAGCAAGAGCTGATCCCGGTTGTTGGTTTGAGCATGCCGTTGTCCCAAAACCGCTTCGCATTTTTGGGCGGCAGGCACTCGTCGGAATAGATTGTCATGTTTGAAGTCGGTTGGAGCGAACTGCTGGTGATCGCGGTCGTCATGATCGTGGTCGTCGGGCCTAAGGATTTGCCCAACATGCTGCGCACCTTCGGTCGCACCGCGGCGAAATTGCGCGCCATGGCCGGCGACTTCCAGAAGCAGTTCAACGAGGCGCTGAAGGAAGCCGAACTCGATGACGTCAAGAGTTCGATCGATAGCCTTCGCGGTCTCAATCCGCTGAACGAGGTGCGCAAGCAGCTCAATCCGTTCGAGCAGGCCGCGGCCGACGTGCGGTCCGGCGTCGATACGATGATGAAGCCGAAGCCGGCCGCCGATCCGACAGCACCGGCGGCAGAGACTCCGCAGGCCGCCGAGCCGCTCAAGAACGGCGCGACGGACATGCCCGGCGCCAACGGAACCGAGGCAGCCTCAGCCACTCCGGTCTTCCCTGCCATGACCGACGCCTCCGTCACCGCACCGGTTTCCGAGACCGCCGCGCCGGCCCGGCCGGCGAAAAAGGCTGCGACCGTCAAGGCAAAGACGACCGGCGCCACGGCAAAGGCAGTTGCGGCAGCGAAGGCACCGGCCAAACCCTCGCCGGCCTCGGTTAAAGTCGCCGCGCCCGCCAGGAAGGCGACGCCCAAGGCTGAGGCAAAGCCAGCCACGGCGAAGAAGCCGGCTGCGAAGAAGGCAACCGACAGCAAGAAGATGGCGGGCGACACCAAGTGAGCGTTTCGGACAAGGAAAAGGAAGAAATCGAAAAATCGTCCGCGCCGCTGATCGAACACTTGATCGAGCTGCGCCGCCGGCTGATCTGGTCGCTGGGCGGCTTCTTCGTCGCCTTCCTCGCCTGCTTCTTCTTCGCCAAGCGCCTGTTCAACCTGCTTGTCGTCCCCTTCAAATGGGCGACGCAGTGGGCAGGGCTCGACCCGCACAAGGTCGAGCTGATCTACACCGCGCCACAGGAGTTCTTCTTCACCCAGGTGAAGCTCGCCATGTTCGGCGGCATGGTGATCGCCTTCCCGCTGATTGCCACGCAGATCTACAAGTTCATCGCGCCGGGCCTCTACAAGAACGAGCGCAGCGCCTTCCTGCCGTTCCTGATCGCCTCGCCCATCCTATTCCTGATGGGCGCCTCGCTGGTCTATTTCTTCTTCACCCCGATGGTGATGTGGTTCTTCCTGGCCATGCAGCAGACCGGCACCAACGACCAGGTGCAGATCTCCCTGCTGCCGAAGGTGTCGGAATATCTCAGCCTGATCATGACGCTGATCTTCTCGTTCGGTCTGGTGTTCCAGCTGCCGGTGGTGACCAGCCTTTTGACGCGCGTCGGCATATTGTCGTCGCAGGCGCTGGCCGAGAAGCGCAAATGGGCGATCGTCCTTTCCTTCGTGGTCGCCGCGGTGCTGACGCCGCCCGATCCGATGAGCCAATGCGGCCTCGCTATCCCGACCATCATCCTCTACGAGGTTGCCATCTGGTCCTCGCGCATGATCGAGCGCGCCCAGGCGCGCGACCGCCTGGCGCGCGAGCAGGCGGAGGCAGGGAGTTCGGTTTCGAGCGACACGCCGGACACCTCGGCCTCCTGACCTGAACGGTGCCGCCTGGGGCAGGAAATCGCAGCGGTCCATTTGCCCGCCGTCTTGCATCGACGACGGATGCGGTTTACGCCCTCGATCCTTAAAGCGCGTCGCGTCGAAACGGATTCACGCGACGCGCTTTAGGTCGTTGCTTGATGCATGTCGTTGTCGCAAAACCGAGGTCACTTTTGCGCGACATGCATTAAAGCGCGCGACGCGGTTTAAGTCTCTATTTTCATGCATGTCGTTTTCCCAGAACCACTGCACACTTTTGGGCGACATGCATTAGTTTGAGGATCGACCATGCTTGACATCAAATGGATTCGCGACAACCCGAAGGCCCTTGTCGAGGCGCTGGTGAAGCGCTCGTGGTCGGCGGGCGAGGCGCAGTCCACGGTCGACGATCTGGTCGCGAAGGACGAGGCGCGGCGTTCGCATCTCAGTGAGCTGCAGGTCAAGCAGGAGCGTCGCAACGCCGCCTCGAAGGAGATCGGCAACGCCATGCGTTCGGGCGATTCAGCACTTGCCGAGAAGCTCAAGAGCGAAGTCAGCGACATCAAGGTGTTCATCCAGAATGGCGAGGCGCGCGAGCGCGAGCTCGACAAGGCGCTTAACGACGCGCTTGCCGTGCTGCCCAACGTGCCGCTCGAAGACGTGCCGATTGGCAAGGATGAGCACGACAATGTCATCAAGCGACTCGTCGGCGACGTACCGACACGCCCGAACTGGGTGAAGGAGCATTTCGAGGTCGGCGAAGCACTCGGCATGATGGATTTCGAGCGCGCGGCGAAACTGTCCGGCTCGCGCTTCACGGTGCTGAAAAGCCAGCTGGCGCGCCTGGAGCGCGCGCTCGGCCAATTCATGATCGACTTGCACACCACCGAGCACGGCTATGAAGAGATCATCCCGCCGCTGATGGTGCGCGACGAGGTGCTTTTCGGCACCAACCAGCTGCCGAAATTCGAGGAGGACCTGTTCTTCACGCCGCATGGCGACAGTCGCCTCGGCCTGATCCCGACGGCCGAGGTGCCGCTGACAAACCTCGTGCGCGAGGAAATCACCGCGCATGAGAAGCTGCCGCTGCGCTACACCGCGCTGACGCCGTGCTTCCGTTCGGAAGCAGGTTCCGCCGGCCGCGATACGCGCGGCATGCTGCGCCAGCACCAGTTCTACAAGGTCGAGCTGGTCTCGATCACCGACCAGGAAAGCTCGATCGCGGAGCATGAGCGCATGACGCAATGCGCCGAAGAGGTGCTGAAGCGGCTCGGCCTGCCGTTCCGCACGGTGACGCTGTGCACCGGCGACATGGGTTTCGGCGCGCGCAAGACCTACGACATCGAGGTCTGGCTGCCGGGGCAGAACGCCTATCGCGAAATCTCGTCCTGCTCGGTCTGCGGCGATTTCCAGGCCCGGCGCATGGATGCCCGCTACAAGGACAAGGACGGCAAGGGCAATCGCTTCGTCCATACGTTGAACGGCTCGGGCACCGCGGTCGGCCGCGCTCTCATAGCCGTCATCGAAAACTACCAGAATGAGGATGGCAGCGTAACCATTCCTGAAGTGCTGCGGCCTTACATGGGTGGTCTTACCAAGATCGAATCGAAGTGACCGCATGCGCATTCTCCTGACCAACGATGACGGCATCCACGCTGAGGGGCTGGCGTCGCTCGAACGCATAGCCCGCACGCTGTCGGACGATGTCTGGGTGGTCGCGCCCGAGCAGGACCAGTCCGGCTATGCGCATTCGCTGTCGATTTCGGAGCCGCTCCGGCTGCGCAAGATCGGCGAGAAGCATTACGCCGTGCGCGGCACGCCGACCGACTGCGTCATCATGGGCACGAAAAAAATCCTGCCCGGACCGCCTGACCTGATCCTGTCCGGCGTCAATTCCGGCGCCAACATCGCCGACGACGTCACCTATTCCGGCACCGTTGCCGGCGCCATGGAAGGCGCGCTGCTCGGCGTGCGCTCGATCGCGGTCAGCCAGGCCTATTCCTATGTCGGCGAGGACCGCGTCGTTCCTTACGAGACGACCGAGGCGCTGGCGCCGGCGCTGCTCAAGCGCCTGGTGGAAACGCCGCTGCCGGAAGGCGTGCTGCTCAATGTCAATTTCCCCAACTGCGCCCCCGACGAAGTGGAGGGCACCGTCGTCACCTCGCAGGGCAAGCTGGTGCACAGCCTGTGGGTCGACGAGCGGCGCGACGGGCGTGGCCTGCCTTACTACTGGCTGCGTTTCGGCCGCGAGCCGGTCGAAGGCAAGAAGGGCACGGACCTTTATGCAATGCGCAACCGGCTGGTGTCGGTGACGCCGCTGCAACTCGACCTCACCGCGCATGAACTCCGCGACCAGTTGACCAAGGCGCTGTCATGAACAAGGCGTTGGCATGAACACGGTTTTGGCATGAACACGGTTTTGGCATGAACACGGGCATGGACGACCGCGAAGGTTTCGCCGCTTTCCTGCTCAGGCTGCGGGGCAGGGGCACGGCGCCGAAGGCGCTGATCGCGGCCTTCGAGGCGACGCCAAGGCGTGGTTTCCTGTCGGCCCAGTTCCATGCGATCGCCTGGTCGGACGGCATGCTGCCGATCGAATGCGGCGAGGCGATCGAGGGCGCCGATCTGCAGGCGGCGGTGATCGCAGCGCTTCACATCGAGCCGGGCAATCGCGTGCTCGAGATCGGCACCGGCTCGGGTTACACGGCAGCCGTCATGTCGCGGCTTGCGGCGCGCGTCATCACCATCGACCGCTACAAGACGCTGACCGAGCAAGCCAAGCAGCGCTTCGAGGCGCTTGCCATCAGCAACGTCATCGCCCGCCAGGCCGATGGCTCCAACGGCCTGCCCAATGAAGGGCCGTTCGACCGCATCGTCGCCTGGGCGGCCTTCGACAACCTGCCGCGCTTCCTGCTCGACCAACTGTCGAGCGGCGGCATCGTCATCGCGCCGATCGGCCCGGAGGAGGGCGAGCAGGTGCTGGCCAAACTCACCAAGGTGGGCAGCCGCTTCGAGCGCGAGGACATCGGCATGGTCAGGCTGCAGCCGATCCTGCGCAGCATCGCCGCGGTGATCTAAAAGCGCGTCGCGCTGAAGCGGATTCAGGCGACGCGCTTTAAGGCTTTGTTTTCATGCATGTCGTTATCGCAAAACCGCTGCGCACTTTTGCGCGACACGCATTAGCTTTTCTCAACCGTTCCAGTGGAAGTTCAGCCGCAAGCCGACCAGATCGACGTCCTGGCCGATCCGATCCGTGCCGAACGGAAAGGGCAGCCCGACTGCCGCGAAAGCAGTGGTCTTGTCGGGCATGAACAGGTGATCGTATTCGATTGCGAGTGACCAATTCGGGGCGAAGCCGTATTCGAGGCCCGCGCCCAGCGCGCCTCCCCATCGGGTCTGATCGCCGGTCTTGCCAGCGGGGATATCCGGGGGAAAGAGGACCTCAAAACGGTCGTGAGTCACGGCCGCGCCGCCCTTGACGTAAAAGAGAGCGTTGTCGACGCTGTATCCGACCTGGGCCGTCAGCAGCCCAAACCAGTCGACGCGGGAACGATCTATAAAAGGGGGAATGAATTCGCTGACATTGGAACCCTTCAGATTGGCCCAATTGCCTTGCGCTTCGAGCCCGAACACCCAGTCGTTGCGCTGCCAGCGATAGCCAAGCTGTGCGCCGACGGTGCCGCCGGTGGCGTTGTGACAGCCCTCGCTGAAAGACAGGCCGGCAAGTTGAGCGTCCCAGCATGAGTGGCTCGATCCCCAGCCGCCATTGGCGCCGATGTAGAAGCCGCTCCAGTCATAGCTCGCGGCGACAGGCGTTTCGGTGAGATCGGCGGCGGATGCAGGCGCAGCGGCGGCCAAGGCAGCGGCAAACGCCGCGGCGACGAGAAAACATTTCATTGAAGGACCCTCCCAAATTCCCTGACGGTATCGGAACCCGATCCGGAAATCCCGTTACCTGGAAGCAACACGCGGGAATATTTGAATCCAAACTATACTTGGATAGGAGACTGCGGCGTCCGGGCCGATCACTTCGATGTTCGGCGATTGAACTTTGTTCCCGGCCTGGCAAATGAAGCGAAGCCCGCGGTCCCAAGAACCAGCCGCGAATGCGCCGGAAAGCCGAGATGTCCGCGTCGCCGTCGCCCGGATTTTGGCCGCGCCAAAATTTCCGCCAATGTTTTAAGAAAATTTTCGCCGGATTCTAATGGGTTAACCGGCCAGTAACATTAACGCGCTTTAATTACAGCCAGTTTGTACCGGGTCTGTGCGGGTTAGTGCGATGCAATTCAATCACTTGAAGGCAAACAGACGCAATCTGGCGCGCGGTTGCGCTGTCCTGATGATTGCCGGCGCGGCGGCCGGGTGCAGTTCCCAGTCGATGCGCTTCAACGGTGTCGATGATGTCTTCACATCCTCCACCAACAATCAGCGTGCCATCATCAACAAGCAGAATGTCGACCAGCCCTATCCGGGCGATACTGTCGCGCCTGCGCCGGTCGACGGCACGCATACCCAGTCGGTGAGCCGCTCGAGCCTCGAGCCGGTTACAGCCCAGCAATTGCCGCCTCCCTCGGCGCCGGCGCCGGCAAAGCCGATGCGTACCGCTTCGGCTCCCGCCCTCGCGGCGGCTCCGGCGCTTGCTCCCGCGCCGCATCTCGACAGGACGGCCACCGGCACGGTTGCCGCGGCTAAGCCGTTCAAGACCGCCGAGCCCGATGCGAGCGCTGCGCGGCACGCGACCGAAATCGTGGTGCGGGACGGCGAGACACTTTCGGGCCTGGCAGCGCACTACCATGTGCCGGCCGATGCCATCGCCAAGGTCAACGGGATCGATCCGAAGAAGGGCATTCGCAGCGGCCAGAAGATCGTCATCCCCGCCTATGCCTATTCCAGCAAGACGGAGCCAAGGGTCGCCGAAGGCAAGCCGACGAACACGCCGAAGCAGCCCGCGCCGGAAAAGGTCGCTGTGCTGCCGCAGCAGCCCAAGGTCAAGGACGGCAAGTCGGCCGCTCAGGTCGATGCATCGGCCGCGGCCAGCGGATCGAAGAACCCGAAGCCCGCGCCACGGATGGCCGAGGCCAAGCCGGCCGGCGCCGGCGGCTCCTACACCGTGCAGCAGGGCGACTCGCTGTCCTCGATCGCCAGGAAGACCGGCGTCAGCGTCGTGGCGCTGAAGCAGGCCAACGGCATGCAGGACGGCCTCCTCAAGATCGGCCAGACGCTCAAGATTCCGGCCGGCGGCACGGTCGCTGTCGCAGCGGCCAAGGCTGCCGCTACCACCGCCAAGCCGGCGGTCGATCCGGTGACCACGGCGACGACGCAGCCGCCGGCGACGACCACGCCGTCGCAGACGCTCGCTTCCTACACGCCGCCGAAGAAGGACGCCAAGGTCATCCAGCAGGCCGAGGACGACGATGCGGTGGCGCCTGACGCGACCGGCATCGGCAAGATGCGCTGGCCGGTGCGCGGCCGCGTGATCTCCGGCTTCGGTTCCGGCAAGGACGGCGTCGACATCGCGGTGCCGGAAGGAACGCCGATCAAGGCGGCCGAGAACGGCGTCGTCATCTATGCCGGCGACGGTCTCAAGGAATTCGGCAACACCGTGCTGGTGCGGCACGAGAACGGCCTGGTCACCGTCTATGGCCATGCAAGCTCGATCGAGGTGCAGCGCGGCCAGAAGGTCAAGCGCGGCCAGGAGATCGCGCTGTCCGGCATGAGCGGCACGACCGACTCGCCCAAACTGCACTTCGAAGTGCGCAAGAATTCGGCCCCGGTCGATCCGACGGGCTATCTCGAATAGAACAAGAACCGTTTTGCGGGCCGCCTGACCTCCAGTCCGGCCCGCCGTCTTCAGCCCGCTCCGAAAGGAGCGGGCTTTTTCAGTTTTGGCTGGGATTTCACATCTTCCTATGGATAAGTGTGGTCCCAAATCCGAGTTCAACTTTGGGTGTGAAAATCCCTTCAGGCATTCAGTAATTTTCTTTGCCTATCGTCGCCGGCATGCGGGAGCAACTGCAAGGCAAATCATGGCAAAATCGGACATTTGGCGCCAGGCTAGGGTGTGGCTGGTAATTGGTGTGCCGTTTGTAGTTGCCGGTACGCTTCTTCGCCACCACAGTTTTTACGCTTTCGAGCTTTTGATGTTCGGGTTTTCGATTGCCATGACCCTGTTCTCGATCTGGCTTGTCTACCGCATTTGGCCGAGCCGAGTGCGAAGACTGGATGGCAAGATCAGTACCGCCTATGCTGGCGTGATCATGGCGCTGGCCCTTCTTATCTTATCCCTCTACGCAAACTACGTCGTCCTGTCCGTAGCGATCGGGTGATCAAGATGGTGCATGAAAAGAGGCTAGGCTCGACCGAGCTGCAAGGTGAACCTCTTCGCAGCTATCCCATCCAGTCGCAGCTCTATTTAGGCTCGATCCTATTCAATCCTTCAGCGGCTTGCCAAGCCGGCCGGCGAGGTCCTGGGTGAACTGCCAGGCGACGCGGCCGGAGCGGCTGCCGCGCGTGGTTGCCCATTCCAGCGCCTCGGCGCGCAGCTGCTCGGGGTCGGTCGCCAGGCCGTGATAGCGGACATAGCCGTCGATCATGTCGAGATACTCGTCCTGCGAGCATTTGTGGAAGCCGAGCCACAAGCCGAAACGGTCGGAAAGCGAGACTTTTTCCTCCACCGCTTCCGAGGGGTTGATGGCGGTCGAGCGCTCATTGTCGATCATGTCGCGCGGCAACAGATGCCGCCGGTTGGACGTGGCGTAGAAGATGACGTTGGCGGGGCGGCCCTCGACGCCGCCTTCGAGCGCCGCCTTCAGCGACTTGTACGACGTGTCGTCATGGTCGAAGGAGAGGTCGTCGCAAAACAGGATGAACCGATAAGGCGCTGCCTTCAGGAGGCCCATCAGCTTAGGCAGCGTGTCGATGTCCTCGCGGTGGATCTCGATCAGCTTCAGCGGCCGGTCGAGCTTGTCGGAGGCGTTGACGGTGGCATGCACGGCCTTGACCAGGGACGATTTGCCCATGCCGCGCGCGCCCCACAAAAGCACGTTGTTGGCCGCATAGCCGGACGCGAAGCGCTCGGTGTTGTCGAGCAGGATGTCGCGCACGCGGTCGACGCCGCGGATCAGGCCGATGTCGACGCGGTTGACCTTGCGCACCGGTTCCAGAAAGCCAGGGTCCGCCTGCCAGACGAAGCAGTCGGCAACGCCGAGGTCGGTCTGCGGAACCGGCGGCGGGGCGAGGCGGGAAACCGCCTCGATCAGGCGGTCGAGTTTCTTGTTCAATGTATCCAGGCTGTCGGTCATATCAGGTCTTTTTGTTGTGATATTTCAGCATGTGGGAGCAGCTTCCACGGCGTCGCTGCAAGAACCAGGCCCAAGCTTTTGTTGGAGCATGATTTTTTCGGTGGCCTCGAAGCGGCTTCCGCTGCGACGCTCTAGCACGCCGCAAACGGCTGGAAAAGCAACGGATTGGCCTCGCAGCGCAGTTGCATTGGCAAGTTTACCGACTATATTCCGGCCAAATTTTCGCGGGGCCGCCCCGGCGGTATTTCACCATCCAGGAGTTTCTTGATGTTCGTTACACCGGCATACGCCCAGGGCGTCGGCGCTTCGCCAGACATGCTTATCTCGATTTTGCCGTTTGTCCTGATTTTCGTGATCATGTATTTTCTGATCATCCGGCCGCAGCGCGCGCAGCTGAAGAAGCGCCAGGAAATGCTTTCGGCGGTGCGCCGCGGCGACACGGTGGTGACCGGCGGCGGCTTCGTCGGCAAGGTGACCAAGGTGATCGACGACAATGAGCTGGAGATCGACCTTGGCGGCGGAACCAAGGTGACCGCGCTGCGCTCGACGATCTCGGACGTGCGCGTCAAGGGCGAACCGGTGGCGAACCAGAACGCCAAGAAGTAGGCGAAATCCCAGCGGTGATGGCCGCGGGCAGGGTTCTGACGAACGGCGGCATATGGTCTATCTTTCGCGCCTGAAGGTCATTTTGATCGGGCTTGCCCTGATCTCGATGGCCTTCCGCGCGCCGAATGTTCTCGCCGCGGTGCCCGGCGCGCATATCTTGTTTCGCCTGGATACCGACCAGGTAAAAACCCGCCGGCTGGAAGCAATGCGCGACCAGATCAGGACGCTGCTTCGCGACGCCGAACCCAGGATCAGCTATAGCGGCCTTGTCGTATCGGGCCTCACGGTTCAACTGCGCATTGGCGATCCCGCGCAAGTCGAGACCGCCAAAGCGGCACTCAAGGCGGTGATCGATTCCATTGCGGGCAAGGAAGGTCCGGTCCAGGAGTTTGCGCTGGACGATAGCGAGCGCGGCCTGTTGAAGTTCACCATGACCGATGCCGGCGCGAAGTATCGAACCTATGCCGCGCTCACACAGTCGATCGAGGTCATCAAAAATCGCCTCAACGAACTTGGCGTGGCCGATCCCGCGGTCCAGTTGACGGATGACGGCATACTGGTTCAGGCGCCAGGCGTCGCGGATTTGCACAGCTTGGCGCAAACCCTTGAGCGGCAAGGCCGACTGAGCTTCCAATTGGTCGATACGTCGACGC
The DNA here is from genome assembly GCF_006440815.1 of Mesorhizobium sp. B2-8-3. Taxonomy (NCBI): domain Bacteria; kingdom Pseudomonadati; phylum Pseudomonadota; class Alphaproteobacteria; order Hyphomicrobiales; family Phyllobacteriaceae; genus Mesorhizobium; species Mesorhizobium sp. B2-8-3. The sequence goes on along the minus strand of NZ_VFTW01000005.1, from coordinate 111,158 downwards.
CTGTGAACGATGCGGTCAACGGCCAGGCGCCTGCCGGTTCAAGCGTGCTTTACACGCTGGATGATCCGCCAGTTCCCTATCTGGTCGAAGACCGGGTGCTCGTGTCGGGTGACAGCGTTCTGGACGCGGAAGCGATCCGCGACAGTTCGACAGAACAGTTTGTCGTCGCATTCCGGCTCGATTCCAAGGGTACGCAACGTTTCAAGTGGGCAACCACTCGGAATATCGGCAAGCCATTTGCGGTGATCTTGGACGGTCACGTGATTTCGGCACCTATGATCCGTGAACCCATCGAGCATGGCACCGTGCAGATATCGGGAAATTTCACGGCCGACAGCGCCAAGGAGCTTGCCCTGTTATTCCGCACCGGCGCGCTGCCGGCGAGATTGACAATCGTCGAGGAAGCACGATAGGGCCGACCGTGGTTGGAACGAAAACCATAGCTGATAATCTAGCCGATGGCGGAACGCTGCCGCTTGTACGCCTGAACGGATAAGAACGAATGCTCTATTTCTCGCGCCTCAAGATGATCCTGATCTGGCTCGCCGTGGCCATCACAGTGATCCTCGCCGCGCCCAACCTTTTCCCGGCAAGCATGCTGGCGCAACTGCCGAGTTGGGTGCCGAAGCGGCAGATGACGCTCGGCCTCGACCTTCAGGGCGGCTCGCACATCCTGCTGCAGATGGATCAGAACGACCTGATCAAGGATCAGCTGCAGACGACGCGCGACGAGATCAGGACGCTGCTGCGCGACGCCAAGATCCAATATACCGGCCTTGGCGGAACAGGCCGAACCGTGCAGGTGCGCATCAACGATGCGAGCCAGCTCGACGCCGCCAAGACTGCGCTGAAGCCGATAACCAACCCGGTCACGGCCGGTCTGTTTGCCGGTGGTTCCGTGCAGTCGATGGCGCTGGACGATTCCGAGCCGGGGCTGTTGAAGTTCACCGTTACGGATGCCGGCATCAAATATCGTACCTCGACCGCGCTCTCGCAGGCGATTGAAGTGGTGGAGCGACGCGTCAACGCGCTAGGCACGACCGAGCCGATCGTGCAGCGGCAGGGCGACGATCGCATCCTGGTCCAGGTGCCTGGGCTCCAGAACCCGCAAAGGCTCAAGGACATTATCGGCCAGACCGCCAAGCTGACGTTCCAGATGGTCGACACGTCGGTGCCGGTCCAGGACGCGATGAAGAATCGCCCGCCGGCTGGCGACTCGATCCTTTATTCGCAGGACGATCCTCCGGTTCCTTACCTGGTCGAGAACCGCGTTATCGTCTCGGGCGAAGACCTGTCGAATGCGACGCCGACTTATAATTCACAGACCAATGAGCCGGTGGTTTCGTTCACCTTCAATTCCCGCGGAGCGACGCGTTTCGGCCAGGCGACCCAGCAGAATGTCGGCAAGCCGTTCGCCATCGTGCTCGACAACCAGGTGATTTCGGCGCCGGTGATCCGCGAGCCGATCCTCGGCGGCAGCGGGCAGATCTCCGGCAATTTCACGGCCGAGAGCGCCAACGACCTCGCCGTCTTGCTGCGCGCCGGCGCCCTGCCGGCCAAATTGACCATCATCGAAGAGCGTACCGTCGGCCCCGGCCTTGGTCAGGACTCCATCCACGCCGGCAAGGTGGCGGGTGTGATCGGCTCAATCCTCGTCGTCGCCTTCATGTTCGTCGCCTATGGTTTCCTCGGTTTCATCGCCAATATTGCTTTGGCCGTGCACGTGGCGATGATCGTTGGCGCGCTGTCGCTGCTCGGCGCCACGCTGACCTTGCCCGGCATCGCCGGTATCGTGCTCACCATCGGCATGGCGGTGGACTCCAACGTTCTGATCTATGAACGCATCCGCGAGGAGCGGCGCAACGGCCGCTCGGTCATCCAGGCGATCGACACCGGCTTCTCCAAGGCGCTTGCGACAATCGTCGATTCCAACGTCACCTCGCTGATCGCGACCGTCGTGCTGTTCTTTCTGGGCACCGGTCCCGTGAAGGGCTTCGCCATCACCTATGCCATCGGCATTCTGACGACGGTCTTCACCGCCTTCACCTTCACCCGCATGCTGGTGTCGATCTGGCTGCGCCGCGCTCGTCCGAAGGAATTGCCGCGCGCGCCGGTCACCTTCATTCCGCCGGGCACGAAGATCCCGTTCATGGGCATCCGCCGCTGGACATTTGCTCTCTCCAGCACGTTGTCGATCCTGTCGGTCGTCGGGTTCCTGACACTTGGCATCAACTACGGCATCGACTTCAAGGGCGGCTCGCTGATCGAGGTGCAGTCCAAAAAGGGCGATGCCGATCTTGGCGATATCCGCAGCAGGCTCTCCGAGCTCAACATCGGCGAGATCCAGGTGCAGCAGTTCGGCGCGCCGAACGACGTGCTGATCCGTGTCGGCACGCAGGACGCCGGCGAGAACGCCGAGCAGACCGTCATCGACAAGGTGCGGGCCGAATTGCAGGACCAGTATGATTTCCGCCGCGTCGAAGTGGTGGGTCCGACGGTTTCCGGCGAGCTCGCCAAGCAGGGCACCATCGCCATGCTGATCGCGCTGGCCGGCATCCTGCTCTATGTCTGGTTCCGCTTCGAATGGCAGTTCGCCGTTGGCGCCATCGTCGCCACGGTGCACGATGTGGTGATGACGATCGGCTTCTTCGTCCTGACTGGGCTGGAGTTCAACCAATCGTCGCTGGCCGCGATCCTGACCATCATCGGCTATTCGCTGAACGACACCATCGTCGTCTATGACCGCGTGCGCGAGGATCTGCGAAAATACAAGAAGATGCCGCTGCCGCAGCTCCTGAACAACGCCATCAACGAGACGCTGTCGAGAACCACGCTGACCTCTGTCACCACGTCCCTGGCGCTGTTGGCGCTGGTGCTGTTCGGCGGCGAGGTGATCCGCTCCTTCACGCTGGCAATGCTGTTCGGCGTGGTGTTCGGCACCTATTCGTCGATCTTCATCGCCGCGCCGCTGCTGATCCTGTTCCGCTTGCGGCCGCAGGCCGCGACCGAAGAAGAGAAGAAGCCGGTGAACGGCAAGGCCGTGGCGACCTGACGCCGTCAGAGCCGGATGATTTCAGGTCGAGCCGACCTGAAATCATCCGGCTCTAAATCAAAGAGATAGAGCATGATGTCGTCCGAAAACCGCTCCACACTTTTCGGCATCATGCTCTAGACCCATGGCCAAAGGCATCATCATCCGCGAGGCGCATTTCCCGGGCAAGGCGCCGATCGAGGCCTATGGCAATGGCGGCTTCCGTTTTGCCGACATGTCGCATCGCGGCTCGCTGCTCGTCCTGCCGTCGGGCATCCATGGTTGGGAGCCGGCCGATCCGCTGGCGCTGAAGGCCTCGGATTTCGACAGGCTGTTCGCCGAGGCCGGCAGGGTGGAGATCCTGCTGGTCGGCATGGGCAAGGAATTGCGGCCGCTGCCGGCGGCGCTGCGCGCCGCGCTCAAGGAGGCCGGGATCTCGGCCGACCCGATGTCGACCGGGGCGGCGGTGCGGACCTACAACGTGCTGCTCGCCGAAGACCGTGCGGTGGCCGCTGCGCTGATCGCCGTCGACTGAATGGCCGGCACGTCCAACATCGTCAAGAATGGCGACGTCGTCATGGATGCGGTGCGCGCCGCCGACCATGACCGGTATCTGTCGGCGCTCTACGCGCCGGCCGACAGGCGCGACATGCTGCTCGCGCTCTACGCCTTCAACGCCGAGATCGCCGGCGTGCGCGATCGCATCCACGAGCCACTGCCGGGTGAGGTCAGGCTGCAATGGTGGCGCGACGTCATCGCGGCCGACGGGCCGGAGGAGACTGGCCATCCGATCGCCGATGCCCTGAAGGCCGCGATCGTCGGCAATCATCTGCCGAAATCCGCTTTCGACAACATGCTCGAGGCGCGCATCTTCGATCTCTATGACGATCCGATGCCGTCGCGGACCGACCTCGAGGGCTATTGCGGCGAAACGGCCGCTGCACTGATTCAGCTTGCGGCCATGGTGCTCGATCCGGTCGTGGCGCCGCGCTTCGCCGAACTGGCGGGCTGGGCCGGTTGCGCTCAGGCCATCACCGGCCTGCTGCTTCTGCTGCCGCTGCATCGTCGGCGCGGCCAGTGTTTCGTGCCCGCGGACATCCTGGCGGCCGCCGGCACGACGCCGGAAGAGTTCGTCAAGGGCGAGGGCGGGCCTGCCGCGGAACGCGCGGTCGCTGCGATGATCGCGCTGGCGCGGGACCATCTCAACGCCTTCGAGAAAGGCGCGCCGGCGCTTCCTGTCGCGCTGCGGCCTGCTTTCCTGCCGTTGGCGCTGACGCGCGCCTATCTCGACAAGATGGAGAAGGCGGGCGGGTCGCCGCTCGGCTCGACGACGACGCTCTCCACCCTGCGCCGCCATTGGCTGCTCCTGCGTCATGCGATGCGGGGCTGGACGCCCCTTTGACGTAAACGTCAATCATGCTAGGGATTCCGTCTATGTGGACTCGCGTCGAAGAAATGCGGGCCGCCGGAGGAGTAGCCTTTCCATGAGCCTGCCAGTCCTGGTCGTTCTTGTCGTGTTCGGCATCGCCTTGTCCGTCGCCGCCGTGCACTTCACCGGCGGTACGACGACCGCGACGCTTGCCGGACCGGATCAGGCGCTCGCACGCTTTGCCGAGGATTTTCCCGACGAAAAGCCGGGTGTCGTGCGGCTGACGGCCGACAGCCATGCCGCGTTCCTTGAGCTAGGCCCGCAGCGTTGCGGCATCGTCCAGAGCATAGGCGACTGTTTTCTGACGCGCATCGTCACGCCGCGAGACGTTCTGGCGCTGGCCAGGGAGGGGAATGTGGTGTCGATGCGGTCGAACGATTTCACCTGGAAGGGCGGCACGTTCGTCTTTGCCGACGAGGCCGGCGCGCTGGCCGTGGCGGCGGCGCTGCAAGGCCGTGATCAGATCCGAAAGGCTGCGTGATGGATGAGTATAATTTCCCGCAGGTCACCCAGCTTGCCATTCCGTTCTTCGTCGCGGCGATCCTGATCGAGCTCTGGCTGGTGCGCAGCGGCCGCGCCAAGGGATCGTTCGAAACGCGCGACACGCTGACCAGCCTGATGATGGGGACCGGCAATGTCGTCGCAGGCTTGCTGCTCGGCGTCGTGTCCTATTGGGCGCTGCTGTGGCTGTGGCAATTCCGCTTCTTCAATCTCGGCCTGTCGATCTGGGTGTTCGTCGCCGCCTCCCTGCTCGACGACCTGCGCTACTATATCTATCACCGCATCGCGCACCGGGTGCGATGGGTGTGGGCCGAGCACGTCAACCATCATTCCAGCCAGCACTACAATCTTTCAACGGCGCTGAGGCAAAGCTGGACGGGCCTGTTCACCTTCACCTTCATCCTGCAAGCGCCGCTGGTGCTGCTCGGCTTCCATCCTGCGGTGATCGCCTTCGTCTTCGGTTTCAACCTGGTCTGGCAGTTCTGGATCCACACCGAGACGATCGGCAAGACGTGGGGCTGGTTCGAATTCATCTTCAACGCGCTATCTCGACGCCAACTATGCCGGCACTCTGATCATCTGGGATCGCATGTTCGGAACCTTTGTCGCTGAACTGGAGGAAGATCGGCCGCGCTACGGAATCGTCAAGAATATCGGCACCTTCAATCCGCTGAAGGTGGCATTCCATGAATGGATCGGCATGTTCAAGGATGCGCTGGCGCCGGGGCTGACGATTGCACAGCGGTTGAACTATCTCATCCAGCCGCCGGGCTGGAGCCATGACGGCTCGCGCGATACGTCCGAGACGCTGAAGGCGGCTTATGTGCGGAGGAATCCGGGAGAGGCAGGAAAGCCCGGATTGCCAGGGATGGGTGCCGAGCCGGCGGAGTAAGACCCCTTCAGGATGGAGCGCTCGACCCGCCGTCTCGAATCAACGTCTCGTAGTCGCGACCGCCGTAGAAGATGTTGATGACGCGAACGACATCGCTTTCGACAACATAGGTGATGACGGCAGAATGCTCGAAAGGGACGGTTCGCAAGCCTAGTACGATATCGTCGCGAGTTCGGCCGCCGCGAGGGGCGTTGCCGACGTTCTGGCAGCGGTCTTCGATGCGCAGAACGAATTTCAACGCGACGTGAGGGTTTCCGCTAGCCTCGACTATGTGTCTGAAAATATTAGCGAGATCATCTCTCGCGCTTTGGCTGTATTCGACTTCAAGCCGCTGAATCATCGTCGGGGCTCGAATACTCGGCAAACAGCCCTTGAAGATGAGCGCGCACCTGTTCTCCTGAAAGGTTCGGCCTCTTGTCCTCGATCGAAGCTTTCACCCGCGCCCGGATCGATGCCATTCGCTCGGCATGTTCTTCCTCTTCGCGCTGGAAGGCGCGGAGCGCTGCGCGGACGACTTCGCTGGCGGAGCCGAAAGACCCGTCCTCGACTTTCTCGCGGATCATGCGAGCCATGGCAGGCGTGACGGTGATGGATAGTTTCTCGGCAGATTCCATTGACATCGCTCCATGCATAAAGTGTGATGATATCCTACTTTATATGCATGGCCAATGGGACAGAAAAGCTTATTCGGCTGCCTCAGCTCTGCCCGGCAGCCCCAACCATGCCCTGCATTCAGCCAGGGCGCGGGAGGTGATGGCATGCCTTTTGGCGACGGTCTTGTCCTTGCCGCGCAGGCGCTTGCCTTCGGTCTTCGGTGCTTCCACGGGTGGGAACAGACCGAAATTGACGTTCATCGGCTGGAAGGAGCGTTTGCCGGGCTCGTCGTCGGAGACGATATGGCCGCCGGTGATGTGGTTGAGCAGTGCGCCGAAGGCGGTGGTTGAGGGCGGCAGCGAGGGCGTCTGGCCGAGCCGTTCGGCGGCGGCGAAGCGGCCGGCGAGCAGGCCGATGGCGGCGCTTTCGACATAGCCTTCGCAGCCGGTGATCTGGCCGGCGAAACGCAGGCCCGGCCGCGATTTGAGCTGCAGCGACGGATCGAGCAGCGTCGGCGAGTTGATGTAGGTGTTGCGGTGCAGGCCGCCGAGACGCGCGAAGTCCGCGTTTTCAAGGCCGGGGATGGTGCGGAAGATGCGCACCTGCTCGGCATGCTTCAGCTTGGTCTGGAAGCCGACCATGTTGTAGAGCGTGCCCAGCGCATTGTCCTGGCGAAGCTGCACCACCGCATAGGCCTTGACCGTCGGGTTGTGGACGTTGGTCAGCCCCATCGGCTTCATCGGCCCGTAGCGCAGGGTCTCGACACCGCGCTCGGCCATCACCTCGATCGGCAGGCAGCCGTCGAAATAGGGCGTGCCTTCCCACTCTTTGAACTCGGTCTTTTGGCCGTCGAGCAGCGCCTGGACGAAGGCGAGATACTGGTCCTTGTCCATCGGGCAGTTGATGTAGTCCTTGCCGGTGCCGCCGGGGCCGACCTTGTCGTAGCGCGACTGGAACCAGGCCGTGTTCATGTCGATCGTGTCGAAATGCACGATCGGCGCGATGGCGTCGAAGAAAGCGAGCGCATCGGCGCCGGTCGCCTCGGCGATCGACTGCGCCAGCGAAGGCGCCGTCAGCGGGCCGGTGGCGATGATCGCCTGGTCCCAATCCTTGGGCGGCAGTCCCGGCACTTCCTCGCGCTGGATGGCGATCAGCGGATGCGCCTCTATCTTCGCGGTGACCGCATCGGAAAAGCCGTCGCGGTCGACCGCCAGCGCACCGCCGGCCGGAACCTGATTGGCGTCGCCGGCGCTCATGATCAGCGAGCCGGCAAGCCGCATTTCGGCATGCAGCAGGCCGACCGCATTGTTTTCGGCGTCGTCGGAGCGGAAGGAGTTCGAGCAGACGAGCTCGGCCAGACTGTCGGTCTTGTGGGCGTCGGTGCCGCGCACCGGGCGCATTTCATGCAGCACGACCGGAATGCCGGCCTCAGCGATCTGCCATGCGGCCTCGGAGCCGGCGAGGCCGCCGCCAATGACATGTACGGTTTTTTTGCTCATGAGCGCCGGAATAGTCGCTTGGCGGCACGATTGCAATTGCCGGCCAGCAACGGGCGAAGTGGGAAGCCTGCGCCAAAAACAACAACACCCGCCGGGGGAGGAGGTCCGGCGGGTGTCGTTTTGGGGGTCGATCCTCGGGAGGAGGTGAAGATCGACCTTATTCGCCATTGCCGGGGAGGAGGTCGGCTTTGACGAAATTCCTTTCGCCGTTTGAGGACGAAAATTCTTTTCGCCTTTGAGAAGGGGCGAAACCTTCGAAGACGAACTGCGTTCGCTTCGGGAACAACGCCCGCCGGGGGAGGAGGTCCGGCGGGCGCCGTTTCAGTGGTCAACCCTCGGGAGGAGGTGAAGGTTGACCGTATCCGTCAGGGTCGGGGAGGAGGTCGACCCTGGCGAAATTCCTTAGATCGCCTTGCGGGCGACCATCTTGATCTCGTCGCGAACGATGCCGAGATCATGGAGCTGGCGGTTCGAAAGCCGACCCAGCTCAGTAACGGTGTCGCGATAGACGCGCCAGTTACGATAGCTGCGGATCAGGTTCATTGTCGTTACTCTCTTCAAAACTGGTTCGGACCATTTGCGGTCCGAAGCGGATTAGACCGCCTTGCGGGCGACGTAGTGGATGTCGCTGCGGCTGATGCCGAGGTCGGTCAGTTCACGGTTCGACAGGCGGCTCAGCTCGGAGACGGTGTCCCGGTAGCGGCGCCAGTTGCGGTAGTTGCGGATCAGGTTCATGGTACTTCTCGTTTCGTCTTTGGTTCGGATCATTCCGTTTGCGTACGAACAGAAAATAGGTGGGATCATATCGGTTTAAAAGTGCCGTTGGCGCATGGCAGCAATGCAAATTGTGCAATGCAACATTAACGGCCATTCACGCCTGCGTCACAAAGAAGACCGAATCGGAAAATGCCGCCGCGTCAACGGCTTGGCTGTTCCGGCTAAGGAAATGACCAGGCTTCGGGGGGAAAGCATGGCGGGCTATGCAACACAGGTTAGGGCGGATATCGCGCGATGGCGGGAGGCCGGGCTGATCGATCCCGCCACGGCGGAGGCATTGACACGCGACGTCGCCGCCAACGAGCGGGCGTCACTGAGTTTCGGCTCCATCCTGGCGATGATGGCGGCGCTTTTGTTCGGCGCAGCGATCCTGATTTTCGTCGCCGCCAACTGGGAGGCCATCCCGCGCCTCGTTCGCGTGGCGGCCCTGTTTGCCGTCATCCTCGCAGGCTATGTCGGCGGTGCGGTGCTGAAGACGCGCGACCATGCCGCGGTCGGCGAGGCGCTGTGGATCGTCGCCGCCGCCGCCTTCGGCGGCTCGATCGCACTCATCGGCCAGATGTACCACCTCTCGGGCGACGAGGCCTCGGCGCTGTTGACATGGTGCGCCGGCACGGCGCTGGCGGCGGTGGCGCTGCGTTCCAACCCGCTGACCGTGGCGGCGGTCGGCATCGCCGACGCCTGGCTGGTCCTGAAGGGGTTCGGCTTCTACTGGCGCGCGGAGATCCCGCATCTCTTCATCGTCATGGCGGTCGTGCTGTTCGCCATTTCGTTCTGGACGCGCAGCCGGGCCGCGCGCCACCTCATCATTCTGTCTGTCATTTTCTATCTGGTTTTGCTGGCGACGGATCACGACACGCTGCCGGTGGCGGTTTCGCTGGCCGTCATATCGGCGCTGCTGTTTGCCGCTTCGGTCTTTACGGGCGATCCGATCGACAGGATCCTTCAACTCGGCGGCCGGCTGCCCTTGCACGCCTTGTTCGGCTTCCTCACCGGCATGGCGATCGTCCAGTTCGAGCTGGCGGATGAAAGCACCTACAACAGCGGTTTCGCCGTCGCCTCGATCGTGGCGCTTGCCGGCATCGTGGCGGCGATCATGCTGGCCGGCCGCGAGAGCAGGGGGCTGCGCTGGCTGGCCTATGCCGGCTTCGCCTTCGAACTCGCCATCATCTATGGCGTCACCTTGCGGTCGATGCTCGATACGGCCGGATTCTTCCTGGCCGCCGCCATGCTGCTCGGCATCCTGGCGCTGATCATCATCCGCGTCGAGAAACGCATGAGGGCGCCCGCCAAGGCAGGAGCAACGCCATGACCGGCAAGAAACTGATCATCGCGGCGCTGGTGCTGGCGCTCGTCCAGATCGGCTTCCTCAGTTGGATCATCGCCGGCCGGGCCGCGATCCTGCGCAACGGCAAGGAAGTGCTCCTGAAAGTCCAACCCGTCGATCCGCGCGATCTCCTGCGCGGCGACTATATCTCGCTCAACAACAACATTTCACGCATCCCGGTGAAGCTGATCGCCAATGTCCCGCAAGGCAAGTTCTCCAGCGATGACACATCGATCGTGGTCCAGCTGAAAAAGGGCGCCGACGGTTATTGGCAGCCAGCCGCGGCGTGGTTCGGCCGGGCGCCGGCGCCTGGCGGCCCGGACGAAGCCAACATTGGCGGACGCGTCGCGGAGGGCTGGGACCTTCGTGATCCGGAAGCGACGATCGCGCCGGACTACGGGATCGATCGCTTCTATGTGCCGGAAGGTGAAGGAATGGCGATCCAGAACGACATGCGCGTGCGGCCGTTCGGCATCAAGCTCGCGCTAGCACCCGACGGCACGGCACAGATCAAGGCGCTGATGGACGGTGACAAGACGCTGTTCGAGGAGCCGCTTTATTAGCGCCTTGGGTTGGCACCGACAGCGCCGATCCTCCTTCGCCAAGGCTTCGGAGGACACCTTCGGCTCTTCGAGCCTCAGGTGGGTGGCCTGCCATCCGAAGCTCGAAGAGCGAAGGATGGTGCGGATGAAGGGACTTTCTGAAGACCCGAAGGCCTTATGCTGCAAGGCTTTGCGTTCGTCCCGATGTACCGAAGTAGGCGTTCTTTTGTACCAATTTTCGTACCCCCACCGGGGGAAACTGCGCGTGTCCGTGTACGAAATAGGCCATACAGATTTTCGGTAGAAAGGTCCGCTGGTTGGCTGGGCCGAGCCCGCCGATCAGCGCTGAACCTTGCTTGTCTCAGCGATGATTTTGGGATTGGGGCTTATCGCTATCGTGTAGCTGAAGTTCGCCACGCCCTTTGCCTGCTTGTGTCTCGGGAGGCTGCGCACAATCCAGTCGTAGGTGCCCGAGACCATGCACTGATCATTGGCGCAAGTGACCATAATGCTGTTGTCGCGGACGTCGTAACCCCGCTCTGGCCATCGCTGGAAATAGCTTCTCTTGTCCTCAATGATTGAGTTTAGGTCTGTCCATTTGCCATAGTAATCGACGGTGGGTGCATAGGACGTCCGAACTTGAGCAAGAGCCAATTCGGCGTTGTCTCCATGATGCTCAATGAGCCCCTTGATGAAGGCCACTGCAGCACCCTCCAGTTGTTGCTTGGCGCTTGCGTCGAGCGCGGGCGGCGGCGGATTGGGCCTAGCGGGGACCTGGGATGTGTCCACTTCTGGCTGCGTCACCGGGACATTGGTCACTCGCAAGTCGGCCATTTCGCTGGCCGAAAGGTATCTCATGTCGGACCTGTCATAGCTCAAGGCTAGTTCCATGAGCTTTGGGTCCGCACCCATCTCGTTCATGTACGACATGATCTGAGCTGTTCCGGCCTGGACGCGAGCTACCGCTTCATCGGTGGACATTCCGCTATCAGGTGCGAAGGATGAGCGATGAACGCCAAGGGAACCCGGTTCGGCAACGCGGCGAACGCCACCCAGAAAGGCCAGCGAACAAGCCGAAACGCACTGCATTTGGCGAACCTGAAGCGTATCCAACCCCGCTGCGCGGATCATACGGCCCAATTGAATTGCGCTGCCGACACTGCCGCCGGGGGAGTCGAATACGATCACCGTGGCTCCGCTGCTCGCGACTGCATTGCTGAAAGCGGTCAGAGGTTCACTGTCACCGAATTCCCCGGAGACAACTAGGAATGTCTGCTGCCCAGGCGGCGAAACCGGCCTGTACTCTAGGGCTTCAGCCCGACACGTTGCTGCTGTGACAATTGACCCAACTGCGAGAATTAGAGAAACTGCACGCACAACCCAACAAAGCCCCAACCTACCTGCCGCAAGTAAGAACCTGTTAGTGGGCTATTTCAAGGGTCTTTGCTTGAAGTTGGACTTCATTTGGGGTCTCCTGCGATTTCAACATTGCAACATTTAAGAGCGGGGAGTCGTCGAAATGCTGCGTAAATTAGCGGGAACTGATGGGCAGCTTATTACCATTCCTGATGGCGCAAGAGGACTCCAGGGCACCGACGGTCACATGGTAGCTATACCTGCGGGTTGGAGGGGTCTCCAGGGAACCGACGGTCGCATGGTTGCTATCCCTCCGGGCGGAAGGGGTCTTCAGGGAACGGATGGCCGCATGGTCGCACTTCCGGCGGGCGGTCGTGGCCTTCAGGGAACCGATGGTCGGATGGCGGCGATCCCCGCAAATGGAAGAGGACTGCAGGGCACAGACGGGAGAATGGTGGCCATCCCCGCTGGTTGTCGGGGGCTGCAGGGGCCTGATGGCCGGATGGTGGCAATAAAGCCGGGGAAACACGGCGTCCCTGATGTCAAGGGCAGGATGCGCAACAAGCCTTAAAATTGGAATGTCCTTCTAACGTCGGATCAGGCAGACTCGCCGACATGTGCAATCTTTACAATATCACCACCAGCCAAGACGCCATCCGCGAATGGACCCGCGCTCTGCGGGACATTCTGGGCAACCTAGAGCCCTCGCTCGATGTCTATCCAAACACGCTAGGCCCAGTAGTTCGCAATGCCTCCGATGGCCAGCGCGAGGTCGCCAATCTCTTATGGGGGATGCCGTCACCTCCTGAGCGAGTGAAAGGCAAGGCCGACTACGGGACCACCAACGTTCGCAAGACCAACTACTTCCATTGGCAGCAGTATCTCGGGATCGAACATCGTTGCGTGGTGCCAGTGACGAGTTTCGCTGAGCCGAGCCCCAAACCGAACGACAAGGACCCGGAGACCGGCATTCAGCGGAATTGCTGGTTTGCTTTGAACGGTGACCGCCCGCTATTCTTCTTCGCTGGCCTGTGGACCCCTTGGCACGGTGTGCGGAAGGTGAAGGATGGTCCCGGCGATCACGAGCTCTACGGGTTCCTGACGACCGAACCCAATGCTCTCATCAAGCCGATACACGAGAAAGCAATGCCGGTGATTCTGACGACGCAAGAGGAAACCGAGACTTGGCTGCGTGCGCCTTGGTCAGAAGCCTGCCACCTTCAGCGCACAGCTTCGGATGGTGCTTTGGTGATCGTCGAGAAGCCAACGACACAAATCAAGTTTCCACTACAGGGCGCCTCAAGCACAAAGGGCCAGCTCTCGCTGTTGTAATGCGACCTCATTCCAGATCGATGAAGTCATCGTCGCCAAAATCAACAGCGTCGTTGCCAACGTGAATACTCGCGGGCCTTCCGGCCTCATGGAACCAAAGATCCACAATCTTTGTGTCATCGCTGCTTGGTCGGGGTGACGCCTCCCGCACCTTGAAAGTCGTCGGCAGGTTGACCGAGGTGCCGAACACGAGAGCATGCTGCTTGGGAAGCGAAGGGAGCCGTTTAAGAACTGCATCGGAAATGAATGGAGTCATTTGACGAATCTGCGAGAGATCATCTGGGTTTTGAATGCGGTGCACGACGAAATTAGAGCACTGACTGAGGACTGTCTTAGACAGTTCGCTAGGTCGCTGCGAGGCGAGTACAACGAACATCCCGTACTTCCGCCCCTCTTTGGCAATCCGCTCAAATCCCTTGGTGGCATCGACCGCATAGCGCGATGGCGTGGCTCCGATGTATCGGTGGGCCTCTTCCAGCAGCAGATGTATGGGAAATCGATTCCTGGGGTCGGCTCGCCTTAGCAGCTTGAAAAGCATCCGAGCCGTCACAGAGCTTACCAGTTCGATCACCTCATCCTCAACGTCGTTCATGTCAAGAATGATTATCTGGCTCCTCTTAATGACGAATGTGCCTTCGCTCTCTAGTCCCAGAAGGTGAGTGAGAAAGGCCTTTGGAGATGGCGCTTCGGCCAATTCCGAATTGCTGTGCCGGAGAAAGGCGTACTCTGCCCGATCCTTCAATGACTTTAGACGGGTCACCATTGATGAGCAGTAATCGCGGATTTGGCGGTTGCCGTGAGCTTCCTCGTAGAGGATTGCGAAATCCATGCACTCTTCAAGATCTTCGAATGCGAAGGGTGTGTGGTCGTAAGACGGAAGATGGATGTTTTGCTGTACTCTGACGCGAACCTGCGCGAGGAAGTCCTCCTGACTATTGGCTCCGCTGAAATTACCATATTGGAGGTTGGGGTTAAACCGGTTCAGCAGCGCCATATTGAGATTGGGAGTGGGATACTTTTGCAAAAGCGACACGACCCGCTGGAATTTCGTGACGGGCGAATCGCCATCAGCTCCCCGAAAGCACTCGACGATGCAGGTGGCGATGAAATGCTCTTTGATTTGGAGGCCTGCGATGGAGCTGCTGCGGAATAGGCTTGTCAGACCAAGCGCCATTCTGAGAACCGGCAATTGGGTCCTCTCGCTGGCCTGGAGCAACAGTTCCCATTCCGACATTTCTAAGTACCAATGTGGGAGGCGGAAGCCAGTTGCCGCCCCGTTGAGGACGACGCGCTCAACGCCGATCCGGCCCGCTCTGGCCAGGGGCTCGAATGCAGCTCGGTACTCACCGTTCACGTCAAAGACAACAAACGTCGCGCCCCGCGCATGATGCTCATCCGGCTTCTCGAACAACGACTGAAGGATGGATGCAACCGTGCATGACTTACCACTGCCGGTATTTCCGAGGATTGCGACGTGGCCACCAAAGAACTCATCCAGGTGAACCTTCACTTCATAGTCCTCGAAGATCACCGACTTACCTATAGAAAGCACGCGATATCTGGTGGCATTGGGCGGGTTGGGGACTCCGCCATTGAACCCAACTGACGGTTCAATAGCCGATTGCGTCTCAAAAATGCGATCCAGCTCATGATCCAGCGCGTAGAGTGCATCGGCGTAGAGCGACGGAAAGACCGACACGCCGAAGCGGAATGTTCCGCCGCGCGCAGGCAGCATGCCGACCGGCACCACATCCAGAAATTTGGAAGAGCCCGCCCGATCGAAGTCTGAGCGCTCGTCTGTCCGGCTTACATCCCTCTCGCGTAACCCAACGACCTCAACGACCACATATTCGGACTGGCTAGGAATCATAAGAAACGAGCCTAGCCTTGCGACATAGTGAACGTCATCAAAACCAACAACCGTGAAGTTGTCCGTGCCTGCGTGCATCTCAACGATGAAGCGGTCGGCGGCGACAGACACTAGCTTCCCCACCGCTCGCTTGCGATCATCGTTGCTCATTCGTCTTCATCCTTCGGCAGCGGTGCCATCTCCAGTATGGCCTTTCGTACCGCCTCATCGATCCGGTCGCTCGGGCGCTGCGGCATGAAATGTTCGACGATGGTATCGAAATAATGCGCGCGAGAGCCATCGACTGGCCCATCGCCCCCAATTATCCAAATCCTTGGGTCACGAAGGCCGCGGAGCTTGGCGATGTCGCCCTCGGTATCTGGTGAAGCAAAAATGATAAGGCGAAACGTTGGGATAGTGAGCGCCTGATAGATGATGTTGTTTATGTGCTCGTCGCCAAACGCATATCCGGCCGTGATTAGCACGCTCTGTTCGCGCACAACGCGCGACTGGAACTCGCGAAAAAGGTCTGCATAGGGCGAAGCAAGTGACGCATTCTGTTTTGCTGGCGTCGGATAGATTAGCATGCGCTTCGGGTCACTCTGGGGCCAAGCCTCCCGGATGGGGAACAGCCCGTGGTCATCTTCCGTCCAGGTCACCGATCCGTGAAGCTTGCAAAGGTATACGAACGCATCGACCGCCGCCCATTTTCGACTTCCAACATCAAGTTGTTCAGCAAGAGCGTAGCGGAAAGTAGCTGGATTAAATCGACGTTCAATTATACCGCTGAAGCCATTTGCGTAGGGTATCCCCAGACGGTCCATAGCCGTCTCATTGAATACGTCATAATTCGTTGTGAAAACCCAAGGCCTCGGTAGAGAACGGTCGCGAAGGACCAGCTTCTTATAGAAGCGTTCGTACAAGTCCCGCACTTCGGTGTCGCCTTTGTTGAAGGCGCCATCAGTTAGGCGGGACCACAAGAAAGACTGCACCTTTCCGATGATACTGCTGATCAGATCGCGTTGAGGCCAATGAGAGGATTTCCCGCTCTGACGAAGCAAGAAGCGCTGACTGAAGAGAACCTCCATCAACCGCTCTAGGTTGCGGTTATACCCGCTTTCCAGGTCGATGCCTAACTCGGTCAGGTACTCGTACTCAGGCTTTGACAACCGCCAAGGTGCAGGCTTGGTATCGGGTTCGGTCTCTTGGCCGACGGATTGGGACCGAAGCAGAACGTCTGCGCCGTCCTCTCCTGTTACGAAATACCCGCCGCCATCGCTTGGTTCGTTGATATCCGCGCTTGCATCGTCATCTAGGAAACCAGCTTCTGCGAAATCGGTCGCCATCGAAGCAATTGTTTCTCCACAAAACTCTTTCGCCAGTGGCGCCATCGTCGGGATGCCAAGCTCGATGCCACCCTTCATGAGTGACGAGCATCCCGCACCCAACAGGAAGGCAATGTTCTTGGCGTTCAGCGCCTCTGAAATCGCTTGGCGCGCGCTATCAATCCCCTTGCTCCAGTCCATATTGGATGGTTCAGCGTCACCGTTTCGCAAAAAAGCGAAAGTTCTGACGCTTCGGTTTCCCCCCTCCATTTATTCCTATCCTATCTCTGATTCTAATGCCCAAGGGCGCTGTGCAAAAGTATAGGCTTTATTGCTAAGGAAAGCATTCGCTCCCGATATAGCGCAACAAAAGTGACACTGCCTCATCATCTTCAGGCGTCGGCCTCCGAACTTTTCCCACTGCGTCTGTCCACTTTGGTCAGAAGTGAACTTAAGTCTCATCTCGCCACACGATCCGCCGGATTGTCTTTATTTCAGCAAGCCGCCTAACCCGAATGCCCTGTCTCTCTCGTGCCGATGGATTTTGTGTCTCGGCGTGCATGAAGTCGTTCTTGCCGCACCGTTCGCAACTCATTTTGACCCCCACCAGCTCGGTCTCGATGTCCCCAAAGATTTCCCCCAGATCGCTCGGTTGATACCATCGTTTGACGTTGCAGAGCCCGCAACGAACAAGCACGAGCTGCCCGATCTCATGGGCATTGCTGAGCTTCCAGGCGCTGCCGCGCTTCCGTCTTCCACCAGTGTCGGGCATGCGTCCAAAATAGGAACTCATTCCTCGTTCAGTCAATTCGGCCTTGACAATTATGTTCCGTTTTTGTTCACTGTGGGAGTGAAGCGTTTTGGAGTGACTGCCATGGACCACATTGTGACGCTGGACAGCCGCCAAGAGGCCGCCCTTCAAGCCACCGCCGATAAGTTCGTTGCCCTCCATAAGGGCGATGCGATGAAGGCGCTCAAGGAAATGATCGTCCTCAATGGGCACCTTCAGAACCGTCTTGACGCAGTCTCGGCACCTCGCCGGGCAAGCCGTTAGGAGGGCCGGTTGTGGGAAGCTATCATCTGGACCCGGAAGCCAAAGCTGAGCTGCATTCTGAGGCGGTCAAGCTGGTCGCCAAATATGAGAGTCCCCTGGAGACTGTGAAGGCGCTCATGGCCTACAACTGTGAGCTGGAGAACCAAATCCTCGCCCTCTCTCACAGGCATCCTGGGCTCTTGGTGATCAGCTATGACGACACGCCGCCTAGCATCGGGTAATTGCCATGCGGACCGGAAGCATCGTCCCCGAGCAAAAGACCCCGAAGCTGATCGTTGTCACCGCATTCGACCGCGATGAGAGCGGCGAGCTACAGCCAGTCTACGGACCAGCCGAGCAGCAGAGCGAAGACCGTGCCGTAAGGACCGCAAAGGCTCTGGCGGGGAAACACGCGGGGGCCATCGCGTGGTCGCGGGAAGCAAACCCGGCGATAGGCGAGTACGGCGACCCGACGACACTCTTCGTAGGTGGCGACGTGCCGGATATGGAATGAGCCGCGTCCCTAGTCGGGAGGAAGCAAGACCTTCTCTTCCTTAGCGGCTGCCTCAAAAAGCTGACGAACCTCCTTCGGCGATACCTCGCCCTCAATTGCGGCCATGCAGCCCTCGACCGCCCGTTTCCACTTAGGGCCGCGCCGGTTCCACAAGAGGAGTTGTTCGGCGGCACCCTGGACGTGACTAACACCATAGCGGAGCCCAGGACGCTCGCCCTTGACGTATACTGGAGGATTGAACCAGAGAAGGCCCATTAGGACACGCTAATGGAGCTGGGACATTTTTGGTAGAGGGCTTCGTTGCGCTCGATCCCGCCGGGCAGGAAGAGCAATCCTAGCCGAATGAAAACGTGAATGGCTTGCCGCCTAACGTGCCGGTGCCGGTGCCGCGCATGCCAGTCGAGACGAAGGTGAACGGGCCGCTTGAGCCATCATTGCAGGTAAACGTTCCGCTCCCCTCGCGATTGGTGACATAGACGAAGTCGCCTTTGCAGCTACGCCCCTTGTTGCTTTTGATGGTGAGATTTCCGGCGCCGTCGGCATACCCCGTCGCGCTGCCCGTGAAAGTTTCTGATCCGTCTCCGGCCTGTCCCCGAACCGGCAGCGTCATTGCGCACCCGCCAAGCGTCAGGCATGCGGCGAGAGCCGCGAATTGGTTCTTCATTTCAGATCCCCCGTTGCATCTCTCCAGCGATACACCACAGGACGGATGTTAGCTCAAGTGGTCCTGCATGGCTGTCCACCAAACAACAATTGGCTCCGTCAGTGGGGCCTCTTCGCTACCGGAACCTCTTCGGTCATCGCTGTTTTTTTCATCGCCGATTTGTGAAAAATGGGCATCGGCAATCAAGCCATACAAAAGAAAGCCGATACCCATGGACAACTACAAAATCGTATTTTTCGGAAGACGAGGCCGCGCCG
Source organism: Mesorhizobium sp. B2-8-3 (assembly GCF_006440815.1). Lineage (NCBI taxonomy): Bacteria > Pseudomonadati > Pseudomonadota > Alphaproteobacteria > Hyphomicrobiales > Phyllobacteriaceae > Mesorhizobium > Mesorhizobium sp. B2-8-3. The sequence continues at coordinate 92,236 of NZ_VFTW01000005.1, read as the reverse complement.
TCGGCCAGAGAATTGTCCCACGCGAAGGACACTGGGAAGCGTGTGAGTGGGCCTGGAAGCACAAACCCTCGGGAACGGTCGACTTTCATGTCGAGGAGGCGACCTTCGAAAGCGAATCGGTGGAGCAAACCAGAAAGGATGACGAAATCATCCAGATGGCATTCCATATCCTCAGGAAACGGGCGGGTATGATCGACCTTCCCTGATGCCGGAATACCCCATGCGTCGCCCGTGAGGGAAAGCGCATGGGTACCTTAGCGAAACTCGCGCCCTCCTGCCGTCTTAAAGCCAGATTTCAGACAAGAAGAAGGGGCAGGCAGGGCGCGGATGTCGAATGTTATTCCGCCTTGGCGATCTCCAAAGCGGTCTTAAGTTCCGACAGGTCGGAATCGGTGAGAGCATCGGCAGTGTCCGATACATCTACCTCGGGACCAGTCATGGCCGGGAAGAAGGACGTGAGTTCCTTCTGGGTCACCTTGGGAGCCCCTGCCGTCAAATCGCGCTGCGGCTTGGTGTCTGCGGAATAGGGCAAGCCCGTGGCCGGGTCATGTGTGCCCTGCTGGATGCCCAACTGCACAGCAGCCCATTCCATGCGGCCCGCTCGGGCGGCAGCTGCAGCCATCTCGGCATGGCCGGGCCTGTCCGCGCCATGGGAGCGCGTCCGAACGTCCACCTTGCGAATGGCCTCGCGGACCAACTGCAGGGCCTCGCGCTCCTGCTTAAGCTGGCGCTCAAGTTCCTGGCGCTGAGACACCAGTGTGGCGTTCTCCTCGGTCAGTCTCGAGATTTCGGCGTTGAGCCTGCCGATCTCGGTGGAGTTGTCGAGGGCGTCGAGTTGGGCGAGCAGTTCCTCGCGGGAGATGGGTTTCTTGGCCATTATGGCTGTTCCTTTCAGAGGTAGTGAATGAGAATCGAATAGGTGGTGAGCGTGAGGACGGAGCCCACGTAGAGCGCAGATGCGTAAGCGAGCATCGGCGTCACTCAGCGTCGGGCAGCGACTGCCACCAGAGATCGTAAGCGTTCGCCAGCCGTGCGGGATCAAGTCGGCCGGTCACCACATCCGAGACGATGCGACGGGCCAAGCTGTCGTCAGTCCGCGAGGCCGCATACATCAGCGAGGACCAGCGTTCGCTGCCGATGTACTCGGAGGCGGCTGGCGTTGCCTCCATCACAGTCGTCTCGACAAGGGTAGCTGCAGTAGCGGCGTCCACCCCCGTAGCCTCGGAGACACGGGCGAGGGTGTCATTGAAGTCGCCGGTCTCGACCATCGTTTCTACGCCATCCACAAGGGCCTCAGGCGTGAAGCATTCGGCGAGAGCGTCGAAGGTCTCGGAGAGCGATGGCGCGGCATCTTCGTCCTTGATCTCAAGTTGCTCCTGGAGGGCCTCAAGGTCAGCGTCGGACAATTCGTCAATGGAGATATCCTCCAGTGGATCGTCGCCAGCGGGGACGCCACGGGGATCAAAGGCTGACTGGTTGACGTCAAGGTCTGGAGTCCCCGAGTTGCCCTGAGGTGCGAGCAGGCCAAGCTGCTCGGCAATGTCGAGGTCGACGTAGGTATTCATTCCGGGGATAAACACCTTGCCGTCTGGGGCGGGACCAGCGGCAGAGCCAACGGCGTAGTTGGGGTTGCTTGGAGTCCAGCCTGAGCGGCTGTCGTCGGGGGTAGGCAGGCGTAGCATTCCGTCGTCGGAGTAAGACATGGTTTGATTTCCTAAAGGAGGTTGGCGGCCCTAAGGGCCATTCGGGTGTAATCGAGGAGGGTCATCTGGGACCCTGAGTTGGTGGAGACGGGCGAGGACCAGAAGCCCTTGCCGTAGATCGCGTTGGCGTGGTGGACGAAGTCACGGCCAAGGAGGCGGTGGGTTGCCCCTGAGGCCTCCTTGATCAGCTTCGTCCGACCGATGGTCTTGCGGAAGTCGCCCAGCAGGGCACCGGCACGCGTTGCCAGGAAGGCCTTGCGGTTCTCCCAGAGGCCCTCGGCGTGGCCTGTGTCGTAGTAGACCGACACCCACCCCACCAGCGCCAGGGCGTTGGTGACGGCCTCGGTATAGGTCCGCTTGTCCCTGTGCTGCCAGTTGGCGAGGAGACCCTTGGCCTTGGCTATCTGCGGTAATCCCTTGTGGATGTCGGAAGGGCTGAGGCAGAAGGCAGGAGGCTGCGCCATACGCCGCTCAAGTCCCCTGAGGTCCCCTGCGATACGCTGGGCCAGCTTGGCGTCGGTCTGGAGATAGACGGCAATGGCGTGGCGGAAGATGGCCAGTTCGTTGCGGGACGGTAGGCGGGCCAGAGGGTCCCCACGGGAACTGGCGGTGTCCCTGTGGGTGCCGCAGTAGCGAGAGACACCGGCGCGTTTCCGGTCACAGCCGTGGCAGGAGCAGGGTTTCTGTTCGTTGATGGTCTGTCGGCGCCGCAACTGAGCGCCGTTGTCGGGGGCTTGGGCACCCACACGCCAATCGCGCGGGTGGCCCCGAGTGACGGGGGATGCCATAGGGTTTCCTTGGGTTTACTTAAACGCGCCGTAGTTCTTGAGACCAGACGATGCGATGTCCATGAACGTGGACATGGGGTTCATGCTTTGCTTGTTGAGCGCGTCCTGGGCGTCAAGCTGGTTGGCTTTGCCTTGCATGACGTAGGTGGCCGTGGCCCCCTCGCGTTGGTCCTTGGCGTTGGCGATGGAAAGCGCGGTCTGTCGGCTCTGCTCGGCCAGCCTGAGGCCTGCGGTGTTGCCGTTCATGCCAGCGCCTGAGGCGACAGCGGTTGACTTGGCGCGGTCACCCTCAAGGGTGGCCTGATAGCCTTCCTTGTTGGCGGCATTGGCCTTGGTGACGAAATCGTGTTCGTTGCTGGCTTGGTTGAAGTTGTAACGCTCTTTGATGCTCGCAGAGTTGGCGGCGGCGGCAGATGCCTGCCCGGCAGCATTGGCGAGCCCGGCAGCGATGCCGAGAGTAAGACCTAGATCGCACACGGCGACCTCCTATGGTTTTGATGTATAGGGAGAGCCTCCTTGCGGGGAGGCGGTAGGTGCGGCATCGAAGATAGAGCATCGAGCCGAGGTGGTAGGGGAACGCGAGTTCAACCCGAGTTCACCGTAGATAAAACTCAAGGGTACTTAAGGGATAATACCTATTGGTATAAACCCAAGGAAGGAATCTCAGGGGTCTCTCAAGAGCCCCTCGAAGAAGCTCTTAGAGATAACCTTAAGTTCCCCCTCCTATAAGGTTCCCCCAACAGGTGACATCCGAGAGACGATTTCTTGTCTCCCGAATCTTGTCTCCCCGCCAAGGCTACGCGGCGAGCCGTGCGGCCCTGAGGCCAACGCCGGATGGCGCATTGAAGCCTTCAAATGGACGGTACTTGATCCGCACGGCTGAGCGGTCCTTAGCGTCGATGACATCGTGGTCTGCCAAATAGGACAGGCTAAGGTCTCGCTTGAAGGCTGGCGTACCCGCCCGTTCAACGTGAATACGGGTCTCGGGCAGATAGCCCAAGGTGTCCCTGAGGATTCGGCAGAGGGGGCCGAGCGGGTCTTTGTAGGTCCGCCGTCCGTAGGTGATGTCCGACGTGTCGATACGAGCCCCAGAGGCAGGGTGATAGGCGGCATAGGAGCCGTGGAGTTCAATCGTGGTGGTGTGAAGGGACATGGGATGGCTTTCTTCCTGTGTGCGGTGGTGGCCACAACAGGGGTTGGGTAGGTGCAGGTGGTGTAGGACAGCGGGCGCGGGTTGATGCTCTCTGAATGAGGGCCACCGCACACAGAGTCTGTTAGGCTGGCTCGCCGTCTCGGAAGGCCTTGAGTTCATCGACCGAATGACGGCGGGTGAACCACTCGGGCATCAGGTCTCGGGTGTCCTTGGGGCGTTGGGTGCCATTGGCGACGATCTCTGCAATCCGATCGTACTCAAGGTAGCTGGTGTCGGATGGAAACCACCCGAGCAGCCGGAAGTCCCAAAGGGTCTTGAGGACACCCTGGATGCTTTCGACGTTAAGGCGGTGGTTGTCGCGGACACGTTGCATGTCCTTCAACGAGCAACCCTCGGGAACCATCGCGCCACAGTGGGCGAGCCTTCGGGCGGTTCGGGTGAAGCGCAAGGGTAGCGGAGCGTGGCGGCTTTGATGCCATTTCCCGGCGACAGGGAATGTGCTGGCGAGAGACGGCTTGTTCGGGGCGGCGCGCATGGCGTCGATTGTCGCGGCGATATCGGCAGCGGCGGTATAGGTCACGGTGGATTCATTCCTAGATATTGAGAGTGCTCTGCGAATGTGCGCAAGATGTAGATGAGGCCCCCTTGGTGATCAGGGCGGACCACCAAGACAAAAACAGGGAGCAGAGGGGAAAGAAGGGCCATGGGGCGCAGGCGAGGCGTTCCCATGTTATCAGTATGGGGCCTAACCCGCCGAAGCGGCTCTATGTCCAGTATGGGTGGGTATTGGCCGGAAGCGTTTATTGTCTCCGATATGGCAACATAATTAGAGGGTGCTAATTTTAAGCTTCTATTCTCATTATGAGGCCCTAATTGACATGCGCTCGCCAGCTTCTCTGTCCTTGATGAGTGGGTAAATCATGGACCAATCCAGAAGTTGAAATTATTTCAGGTTGCTGGGCAGAGCTACAATCGTGCTTCACCACGTTTTCTCTAGGGCCGCGCGCTTCACGTTGAGCGCGTAACCAGCGCCATAATTGAACGCCACGCCTGCTTCCGAATGTCCCATGATTTCCTTGGCGAGGCTCTCAGGGCAACCGGTATTTCGCAGAAGGTCTTTCATCCGATGGCGAAGGCTGTGGATGGTCTTCTTCGTATCCGTGACCACAGTGCGCAGGCGCTTCATCAAGGCGGCGGATGCCCCCTCTGAGCGGCGTGGACCGGCGTAACGCTTGAATAGGGAGGCCTCAGGGGCGAGGTCAGCCCCAAGGTGCTTGAGAACCGCCAAGGCCTTCGGAGACAGTGGCACGTCCCGCTCCGAGTTCTTGGTCTTGAGCGTGTGATCCCCATGGGGCCGGATACGAATGCAGCCCAAAGTCTCGTCCACGTCCATTCGCCTGAGATTGCACACTTCCCCAAGGCGCGCCCCGGTGTCCCTGAGGACCACCCAGATACCCGCCAGGGCGGCGTCACCCTTCTCCATCACGGGAGCGAGGGCCACCATGTCATCCTCCGATAACGGGAGACGGGCGTCCCTGCTATTCGTTGCGCCCTTGATTTCCAGTTGAGCGAAGGGGTTCTTCATGTCGAGGTCGTGTTCCTTGATCATCTTGTTGATGGCAGGGCTTACGATCTCGATTGTGCGCCTTACAGACGGTGGTGCCATTTCATCCGCCAAGGCGTCGCGGAACTTCCGGGCCTCAGCGCGTGTCAGCTTCTCAATTGGCCGTGCGGTGATCTCATGCTTGCCGATCACGGCAATGAGGCGCTCCTTCACCTTGTTAACCCTGTTGGTCAGCGCGAGGTCCCTTGCGTGAACCCCAGTTGCTTTCATGGTCAGATAGTGGGTGAGGGCGCTTGCGACGGTATAGGTTTCCTTCGGCAACTGCTTCCGACCGATAGCCCTTATGGCCTCAAGGGAAACTGCAGGGCTCTTGCCCCGCTCCTCAGCGTCTTCATACTCATTGACCAAGCCGTCCTGAAATATGCTCAGGCCTTCGTCCAGGCGGTCGCTGAGTGCACCGCCGCTGTGACCGGCGAGGGTGGCGATGTCCTTTTCCGTGAAGCCAAACTGCCTCATCCTGCGAATGATCAGGGCACGCTCACCCGCTTCCGTTGGGGCAATAGCCTTGGCCGATTTGAGGAGCCGTTCGGTTTCCCTCTCGACCTGAGCGTACATCTTGATGGCTTGGGTTCGGTCCTTCCCGAGGGACTTCTTGATCTCACGCTTGCCGACGATCTCCCTGAGGCTCTCAGGGACGACAAAGCGGTATTGGTAGTGACCGGATGGAGAGACTTTGAGGTGCGGTGTGGACAAGGCTAACTCCCGAATTGACGGGAGCTTTGTACCAAATCTTGTACCGATCCGTCAACTGGAGCGCCCAAGAACCCAGCATTTGCGGGCTTCCGGCTGCATTTTGTGGTGCGGATGAAGGGACTCGAACCCCCACGCCTTTCGGCACTGGAACCTAAATCCAGGGCGTCTACCAATTCCGCCACATCCGCTTTCCCCGGCAATCCCATGTAGCCATCATTCTGTCAATGTCGGCGCCCAAGTCATGCTATCCGGTTAAAGCGCGTCGCGTCGAAATGGATTCAGGTGACGCGCTTTAAGTCTTTTGATGCATGCCATTCGCCAAAAACGCCGCGCACTTTTGGGCGGCATGCATTGAAGCGAAGATGGTTGAAAATTAGCCTAGCCTGTGACAAAAGGCGTGTCGAATGTGACGGAATGTGAATTTCCGCCTCTGCAAGGTGCGAAAAGTTATAGTAAAAACAAGAACTTATTCGCATTTGGCAAGGCGCAGTTCAGGAAGATGTGAACCGCATTAGCGGTCAAATCGCCAGGTTCCGTCCCAAAAGCCATTTCCGGCAAGATCATACCGGCAGGCTGTAAACGGCTAAGAACCGTTTGGCAGTCTCATTGTTGAAAACAAAGGTTCTAGGATGCAGGTCACCGAAACGCTCAACTCCGGTCTCAAGCGCGAGATCAAGATCACCGTGCCGGCCGGTGACATGGAAGCCAAGCTGATGGCGCGGCTGACCGACGCCCGTGACAAGGTGCGCATCAACGGCTTCCGCCCGGGCAAGGTGCCGGTGCAGCACCTGCGCAAGATGTACGGCAAGTCGTTCATGGCCGAGGTCGTCAACGAGATCCTCAACGACTCGACCCGTTCGATCATCTCGGGGCGCGGCGAAAAGGCCGCCATGCAGCCCGAAGTGATCATGACCGAGGACGAGAAGGAGGCCGAGAAGATCCTGGCCGGCGGCGCCGATTTCGAATTCAGCCTCAACTACGAAGTCATCCCGCCGATCGAGATCAAGGATTTCTCCGACATCAAGGTGACGCGTCAGGTCTATGACGTGCCGGAATCGGAAGTCGACGACCAGGTCAAGCGTGTTGCGGAATCGGCGCGCAGCTACGAGCCGAAGACCGGCAAGGCCGCCGAGGGCGACCGTGTGAGCATCGACTATGTCGGCAAGATCGACGGCGAGGCTTTCGCCGGCGGCGCCGGCACCGACCAGCCGCTGGTGCTCGGCTCAAAGGAGTTCATCCCCGGCTTCGAGGACCAGCTGATCGGCGCGAAGGCCGGCGATGAGAAGCAGGTCACCGTCACGTTCCCCGAAAACTACCAGGCGGCGCATCTGGCCGGCAAGGAAGCCACCTTCGACGTCACCGTCAAGGAGGTGTCGGCGCCCGGCGCGCTCGAGGTCAATGACGAGACGGCCAAGAATCTCGGCCTGGAATCGCTGGAGCGCCTGCGCGAGATCGTGCGCGGCCAGATCGAGAACCAGTTCGGCTCGATGACCCGCCAGAAGGTGAAGCGCCAGCTGCTCGACCAGCTCGACGCGTCCTACTCGTTCGAAGCGCCCTCCAAGCTCGTCGAGGCCGAGTTCAACAACATCTGGGCCCAGGTCAACCGCGACCTCGAAGCCGCCGGCCGGACCTTCGCCGACGAGGAGACGACGGAAGAAGAGGCGCGCGCCGAATATATGCGTCTTGCCGAACGCCGCGTGCGCCTTGGCCTCGTGCTCGCCGAGATCGGCGAGAAGGCCGGCGTCAGCGTGTCGGACGAGGAACTGCAGCGCGGCCTGTTCGAGCAGGTGCGCCGCTTCCCGGCAAACCAGCAGCAGGAAGCCTTCGAGTATTATCGCAGCAACCCGGAAGCCATCAACGCGCTGCGCGCGCCGATGTTCGAGGAGAAGGTCGTCGACTACCTGCTCGGCCAGATTTCGGTCGACGACGTCAAGGTCGGCAAGGATGAGCTGATGGCCGACGACGAGGAGGCCGAGACCGCGACCAAGGCGAAGCCGGCCAAGAAGGCCTCTTCGAAGAAGGCCGAGGCAAAGGCGGGCGAAGCCGCCGACGAGGCGGAAGAGCCGAAGAAGAAGGCCGGGCCGAAAAAGAAAACCGCCAAGGAAGCCGAGTAACAGCTTCCAATCCATCGATTTCGAAAGGCCGCCTCCGGGCGGCCTTTTTCGTTGTGAGGTACTCATTGTGGCGGCGCGGCAACACTGACAACTTGTCTTGATGGCCCACCGCTGGCGATACGGAGCGTTGAACATTATCTGCGCTTCATCGCATCCGTGGCTGTTTGGAGGCATTGGTGAGGCTGGGGTTCATGATGAGGGACGTGGTCGTCGCCGCGGCGCTCTTGTTTGCCGTGGCCGCAGGTGTCGCCCGCGCCGAGCCGGATCTCGGCAACTGGAGCGTTGGCGCCGGCGACGACGGCCAGATCACGGCATCGCTGCATGCCAGCAACAAGCTGATCACCGGCGGCGGTGCCTTGGGTTACAGCCCGGTGCTGACCCTTGCTTGCCGGCCCGACGGCGAACCGCGCTGGAGCGAATGGCTGCAGCTCAACGATGCCGTTTCCGCCAGCCGCAAGATCACCATCTCCGTCGTGGTCGACGGCGGCGGCAAAACCGATGAAAGCTGGTCGGTCGGCCCGCGCGGCAGACAGCTGGTCAGGGACGGGAACGACGGCATCAAGCGTCTGGGTTCAGCGAACCGGCTGACGCTGTCGTGGCGCTTCGGCCTCCTGTCTGGACGCGGCGAGGCCGATTTCGAACTCGCGGGCCTCTCCGAAGCGATCGGACAGATCGCGGCAAGCTGCAAAACCGATCCGCCCTGATCCCACCGCTTAAAACAGGCTTTCCAGTTCTGCGGCCGTCATCACGCGCCCGAACACCTTGCCGATGATGGCGAGCGTCGCGTTGTGCGAGGCCTCGTCCAGCCCGCCATTGGCATCGCTGACGAAAGCCACCTTGTAGTCGCGCATGAAGGCGCTGCGGGCCGTCGATTCGCAGCAGATGCTCGTCACCGTGCCGATGATGATGACGGTGTCGACCTGGCCGGCGCCGCGGATGTTGCGCAGCACCGTTTCCAATTGGGTGTTGTGGAACGCATCGTAGCGGTGCTTCTTGATGATCACCTCGCCCGGCAAGGGAGCGAGTTCCGCCACGATCCTGGTGCCGGCGCTGCCTTCCCGCATGCCTTTGGCCTTCAGCCTTGGCTGGTAGGCGGTCTCGAGCGGGGAGATGTTGAAATGATCGCTCAGCACATGCTGCGTGTAGACCACCGGGACATCAGCCGCGCGGCACAGTTCGACCACCTGCCGCATAATGGGAATGCGATGCCGCGCCATCGCGACTTCCATCACCGCGCCTTCATCGACGAAGTCGCTCTGCATGTCGATGACCAGCAGGGCGGCGCGTTCTTTGTCGAACGGCCATGGCTCGTTGCCGTGCTGAGGCATTGCTGTCTTCCTGTCGTTTGATGGCGGCCAGGTGCCCCTTTATCATAAATCTGGTCGAAATGGCCGTGGGCCATCCGCCTGTCGCTCATAGCCCAAAACCTTCGCCAAGGCCGGCTTTTCTATTCATTGGGCTCATTCTGTGGTATGCAGGTGCCGCAATTTCACTGAAGAGACGCGAACAATCCGCTGTACCGTCCAGGGCACAACAGCGAGGCCGGTGTGGAGCGGATCCGTCCGACGTAAATGACCATTAGGGAGGAAATGCGATGCGTGCAATTGCGCTTTTCATCGTGTTGTCCGCGACGACCTTCTTCGTGAGCCCATCGCAGGCGCAGGACGCCGCCGCGGGTGAGAAGGTCTTCACCAAGTGCAAGGTCTGCCACGTTGCGGACCAGGACCAGAACAAGATTGGCCCGTCCCTGCACGGTGTCATCGGGCGCGTCGCGGGCACACACCCCGATTTCACCTATTCCGCGGCCATGATCGCGGCCGGAAAATCCGGCATCAAATGGGACGAACCCACGCTCACCAAATATCTCCACGATCCCAAGGCGATGGTCAAAGGGACGAAGATGGCGTTCCCCGGTCTGAAGGATGACCAAGACATAGCCAACGTCATCGCCTACCTGAAACAGTATTCCAAGTAGCGGCCGTCGCGGGCCCCATTAGGTGGTCGCCCGCTGAAGGAAGAGGGTCGGCAATTGCGCTGTTGAGATGTCGCGCGCCGTCTCGCTACGCCGGCAGCGCAAAGAACCCCAACAGCAGCAGGATGGCTATGCCAAGGCCGAGTATGAGAAGCGTCCGCGTATCCATGACGTTCACCTTCGCATCTTGAGAATACCGAAAAAGAACCTGTGGAGCCAGCACGCTGCCGCGGCTGGCCATTGGCCGGCGTCGGATAGTGTTTCAGTTTGAAATCCGGCGGCCTTGACGCCGCTGTCGCGCCAGCCGGCGAACTCCTATATGCTTACCGGAAAGCAGGGAGGATAAGATCATGCCATTATACCTGACCCGGTTCAGCTACACGCCGGCCACATGGGCTAAGCTTATCAAGAACCCAGAGGACCGCCGAGAGGCGGCGAAGCAGTACATTGAATCGGTTGGCGGAAAGCTGCACGGATTCTGGTACGCCTTTGGTGAGCACGACGGCTATAACTTGTGGGAGGCTCCGGATAACGTGTCGATGGCGGCCACGGCGCTCGCGATCGGCTCGGGCGGAGCGCTGAGTTCCATACAGACGACCGTCCTTCTGACCGTGGAGGACACGCTTGCAGCATTGCAAAAGGCATCGTCGATTAAATATCGACCGCCTGGAGAACAAGCCTAGATGCCCACCGGACCTAAAGGCCAGAAGCGCCCGCCGATGTGATCGGCAATGCCGTCCGCGTCATGCGCATTGCGACCGGCGAGGAAGCCGACACTGTCAAGCGCGGCCCCCTACAAAAAAGCAGCCGCCGAAATTTCAAACTGAGACACTACCCGGCGTCGACAGAGGGCGACAAATCGGGCGTAAAGGGGTATGTTGGCACAGGTGCAGGTCGCGGTTTTGCGTGGCCAGTCACGCAGAGCGTTAGCACCGTGAAATCCGCGACCTTGCCGGACCTGATCTGGAGGAACGGTCATGGCAAGCTTTCACGTGATTGCAGGCGCCAGCGAAACGCTGGAGCATACCAAAGTGAGAAAGATCGGCGTTTCCGATCTTTTCGATGCGCTCAGGCGCGGTGTCGACGACTTCATGGTCAAACCCTCGCACATCGTGTTTTTGTGCATGATCTATCCGCTCGTTGGCGTGGTGCTTGCCACCTGGACATCGGGAGCAAACACGCTGCCGCTGCTATTTCCACTGGTGTCAGGCTTTGCGCTGATCGGGCCACTCGCGGCGATCGGCCTTTATGAGATCAGCCGCCGGCGGGAAGCCGGGCTGGATGCTTCCTGGAAACATGCTTTCGAGGTCAGGAATTCTCCGGCGCTGCCGGCCATCGCCGCCGTCGGAATCATGCTGTTTGCAATCTTCATCACATGGCTTTTGACCGCAAAGCTTTTCTACGAGTATCTGTTCGGGCCCGAGCCGCCGGCGTCACTGTCCAGTTTCATAACCGAGATATTCGCCACCGGGAGCGGCTGGACGCTGATCGTACTGGGTCATGCGATCGGGTTTGTATTCGCCGTGGTGGTTTTGTGCACCACCGTGGTCGCTTTCCCGCTGCTGCTCGATCGCGACGTCGGCGCCTACGAAGCCATCCACACTTCGGTGCGCGTGGTCCTGGCCAATCCGATCGTGATGGCCGTCTGGGGACTTATCGTCGCCATTGGGCTGATCATCGGCTCGCTGCCTGTGTTCGCGGGGCTGGCGGTCGTGCTGCCAATCCTTGGCCACGCCACCTGGCACGTGTACCGCAAGGTGGTGGAACCGCAGGCCGCCCCAAGACCGGCGAACTGAGCCAAGCCTGTCATGAGCACCGGCGACAGTGCCGGTGCGCTCAGTAGGCCGGGTGGCTGAACCGCGCCTGACGCGCGCCCGCCGTCAGGTTACGGAAATCCTTGCCGCTGACATGCACGAGCGTCTTGTGGTCGCCGCCCTCGAAATAGATATCGGCGGCGTCGCGCAGGCTTTCGTCCAGGATGACCGGCACGTCATAGGCCGCGCCGATCGGCGGTACGGCGCCGATGTCGCAATCATCGAAGAGCGATACCACCTCATCCTCGGAAGCGAGCCCGAGGCGCCTGTCCATGACGTCCTGCAGCTTGCCGAGTTCGATCCTGTGGGTGCTTGGGACCACGGCCAGCGCATAGCCGAGCTCGTGGTGAACGACCACGGACTTCGCCATGATGCCGCCGGGCACATGCGCGGCGATAGCGGCCTGCCTGCTGGTGGCAGTTCGATGGTGCGCGACGGTGTCGTACGGAATTTCCTTGCCGTCGATAAAATCCTTCAGTCTGTTTGCCATCGTCATTGTCCGCGTCCTTTGCTTGAGTTCACGGCGCATGCGCCAAACCAAATGGACCGGCGTCCTGCTGTTTCGAGGCACCCGCCACTGCAGTTCCGGTTGGCCTCGCTGCGGACGAGTTCGAAATGCGTATCAGGGGCCGGGCCCGAAAAACGCGATACGTGTCAGCAGCGTGTAATCGGCCTCAAAGACCATCATCGTCACGAAGACCAGCACCAGTATCGGCGGCAGGATTATCGCATACATCATCGCCAGCCGCTCCCAGGCCATGTGCATGAAGACGGCGACGATCAGTCCCGCCTTGAGCATCATGAAGATCAGGATCAGCGACCATCTGAGATAGCCGTGGATGCCGAAATAGTCGACCAGGTAGGAGCAGGTGCTGAGGATGAACAGCCACGCCCAGACGACCAGGTAGAGCTTGATCGGGTGCTCCTGATGAACCTCGGCGTGAGCGACCGCTGTCGCAGCCGCATCCTGCGCATGGGCGGTGTGCAGCGTGTGTTGTCCGAGACCGTTTGCGGTTGCTTCAGCCATAGCTTCCTCTCAACAGGGACTGCCTCTCACCAAAGATAAAAGAAGGCGAAAATGAACACCCAAACCAGGTCGACGAAGTGCCAGTAGAGGCCCATGATCTCGACATTCTCGTAGCGGCCCTTGCGGCTGGTGAAGAAGCCGGGACGACCGGTGTCGAAGTCGCCACGCCAGACTTTTCGCGCCACGATGATGAGGAAGATCACGCCGATCGTCACGTGCGTGCCGTGGAAACCGGTGATCATGAAGAAGCATGAGCCGAACTGCGCGGCTCCCCAGGGATTGCCCCAGGGCCGTACCCCTTCGGTGATCAGCTTGGTCCATTCGAAGGCCTGCATGCCGACGAACGTTGCGCCAAGCGCAGCGGTCAACAGCATCAGGATCGCGGTCTTGCGGCGGTCGCGGCGGTAGCCGAAATTGACTGCCATGGCCATGGTGCCGCTGCTCGAGATCAGCACGAAGGTCATGATGGCGATAAGGATCAGCGGGATCTCCTGGCCGCCGATGCGCAAGGCAAAGACCTCGCTCGGGTTCGGCCAGGGCACGCGTGTCGACATGCGGGCGGTCATATACGAGAGCAGGAAGCAGCCGAAGATGAAGGTGTCGCTGAGCAGGAAGATCCACATCATGGCCTTGCCCCAGGACACGTTCTTGAACGCGCGCTGATCCGAGGCCCAGTCGGCGGTAATGCCGCGCCAACCGGCGGGCCGAGGCTCCATCTGGCTGGTATGTGTCATGGTCGTCTCGGCCATCGCCGGTCTCCTAGGTCAGCAATTGTCGGCAAATTTCGATGAACGTCGCCGCCCAACCTGCCAGAAGGGCGAAGATGCCGAGCCAGACGAAAAGCAGGAAATGCCAATACATGGCGCAGAGCTCGACGCTGAGACGAAGTCGCTCCGGCCGCGCTCCGCTCCAGGCACCGATGCTCGTCCTGCCAAGGCCGAACAGACCGCCCAGTATGTGCAGGCCATGCATGCCGGTGATCAGATAGAAGAAGCTGTTGGCCGGGTTGGATGCCAGCAGATAGCCATCCCCGTTCAGCTGGCGCCATGCCATCGACTGCCCGACAAGGAAGGCAAGCGCGGTGAGCCCTGCCGTGGCAAGGCCTAACCGGACGTTGTCGATCTGGCCCTTGCGCGCGGCAACCACCGCGCATTGCAGCGCGACGCTGCTCAATACCAGCACGCCGGTGTTGAGCCAGAGCAGGCGGGGCAGCGGCAGCGGCTGCCAGTCCGGCAGGCCCATGCGCATGAAATAGGCGCTGGTGAACAGCGAGAACAGGCAGCCGACGACGGCGAGGAAGACGCCGAGACCGATCTTGGCGGTAGGCAGGGACGACCGGCCGGTGCCGGCGAAATCCCCGGCCAGACCTTGCTCCAGCCATGGCTTGGATGTCAGCCGCTGGTGCGAAAGCCACCAGCCGGCAAAGCCGGCGATCACAGCCAAGAAGACCAGGATGACGCTCATGCCTGCTCCCTTGAGGGGGCGAAGGTGCCCGGCACGTTTTGCGGGATGAAGTCCTCCTTGGCCCCTGGCACGCTGTAGTCATAGGCCCACCGATAGACGATCGGCAGTTCCTTGCCGAAATTGCCGTGCGCCGGCGGTGTCTGCGGCGTCTGCCATTCGAGTGTGGTCGCCCGCCACGGATTGCCGCCGGCCTCGCGGCCATGGCGGATGCTCCAGATCAGGTTGAACAGGAAAACCATCTGAGCGAAGCCGACGATGAAGGCCATGATGCTGATGAACGAGTTCAGATGACGGGCCGATTCCGTCATTATGGTCATGTCGGTCAGCTCGGCGTAGCGCCGCGGAACGCCCATCAGGCCGAGATAGTGCATGGGGAAGAAGATCAGGTAGGCGCCGAGGAAGGTTACCCAGAAGTGGAACTTGCCGAGTGTGTCGTCCAGCATCCGTCCAGTGACCTTCGGATACCAGTGATAGATTGCGCCGAAGATCACCAGGATCGGCGCGACGCCCATGACCATGTGGAAATGGGCGACGACGAACATCGTATCCGACAGCGGCACGTCGACAACGACATTACCGAGGAACAGTCCGGTCAAGCCGCCATTGACGAAGGTGACGATGAAGGCGAGCGCGAAAAGCATCGGCGGGGTGAGATGGATATCGCCGCGCCACAGCGTCAGCACCCAGTTATAGACCTTGATCGCCGTCGGCACGGCAATGATCAACGTCGTGGTCGCAAAGAAGAAGCCAAAATAGGGGTCCATGCCGCTCACATACATGTGGTGCGCCCAGACAACGAAGCTCAGGGCGCCGATGGCGATGATCGCCCAGACCATCATGCGGTAGCCGAAGATGTTCTTGCGCGCATGGGTGCTGATCAGGTCGGAGACGATGCCGAAGGCCGGCAGAGCGACGATGTAGACTTCCGGGTGGCCGAAGAACCAGAACAAGTGCTGGAAAAGGATCGGGCTGCCGCCATTGTGCTGAAGTTGCTCGCCCATCTCGACAATCGCCGGCATGAAGAAGGAAGTGCCGAGCACGCGGTCAAGCAGCATCATCACGCACGCGACAAACAGCGCCGGGAAGGCGAGCAACGCCATGACGGTGGCGGTGAAGATGCCCCAGACGGTGAGCGGCAGGCGCATCAACGTCATGCCGCGCGTGCGGCCCTGCAGCACCGTCACAACATAGTTCAGGCCGCCCATGGTGAAGCCGACAATGAACAGGATGAGCGAAGTGAGCATCAGTATGATGCCCCAGTCCTGCCCGCCCGGCGTTCCGGACATGATGGCCTGCGGCGGGTAGAGGGTCCACCCGGCGCCTGTCGGCCCACCCGGCGCGAAGAAGCTCGACACCAGAACGAGTACTGCCAGCAGATAGATCCAGTAGCTCAGCATGTTGACATAGGGGAAGACCATGTCGCGGGCGCCGACCATCAGCGGGATGAGGTAGTTGCCGAAGCCGCCGAGGAAGAGCGCAGTGAGCAGGTAGATCACCATGATCATGCCGTGCATGGTGATGAACTGGTAGTAGGCCTCCGGGGTGATGAAGTCGAACGTGCCGGGAAAGCCGAGCTGCAGGCGCATCAGCCAGGAGAGAACCAGCGCCACAAGGCCGATCGCCGTTGCCGTTGCCGAGTACTGGACCGCGATGACCTTCGCGTCCTGCGAGAAGACATACTTGGTCCACCAGTTGTGCGGATGGTAGAGTTCCACTTCCCCAACTTCGGCGGGTGGAACGGCATCTGCGGGTGTGACGTCGACCATCGGAGCACCTCCGTGCCCTATTCCGCGGACCTCGAGAGTTTCGAGTTTGCCGCGACGTCCAAACCGGACGCCATCGTCTTTCCTGACGGTTGGCTCGCCCAGCCTGTTTGCTTGGGCGTCGACAACTGCGCAAAAGTCTGCTGCTGCCCGAGCCAGGACAGATAATCCTGCTCGGCGTCGACCATGACCACGCCATGCATCAGCGGATGTCCCTGGCCGCACAGTTCGGCGCACAAGACCTGGAAAGTGCCGGTCCTTGTCGGAGTGAACCAGAAATAGGTGACCGACCCCGGGATCATGTCCATCTTTGCGCGAAATTCCGGGATATAGAAATCATGCAGGACATCGATCGAACGCAGCAGCACCTTGACCGGCTTGCCGACCGGCAGATGCAGGTCGGTGGCCTCGACCACGATATCGTCCTGGCCGTTGGGATCTTTGGGTGCGATGCCTAACGGATTGTCGGCGGTGACGTCGCGGGTGTCCGAAGTACCGAGCTTGCCGTCCTTGCCGGGCAAGCGGAAGCTCCACTGCCACTGCTGGGCGACGACCTCGATCTCGGTCGCATCGCTTGGAACGGTGACGAAGCGGCTCCAGACGAACAGGCCGGGAACCAGCAAGGCAGTGACGCCTGCCGCAGTGACGACCATGAGCCACCATTCGAGCCGCTTGTTCTCCGGTTCGTATGCCGCGCGATTGCCTTCCCGATGCCGGAAGCGGAAGACGCAATAAGCCATAAAGAGGACGACAGCGGCAAAGACGATGCCGGTGATCCAGAAGCTGATGATGATGGTGTGGTCGATATAGTCCCAGTTCGAGGCAATCGGAGTCCACCACCATGGGCTCAGGAAGTGGAACAACACTGAGCCCACAACGATTAAAACGAGTACAAGCACAACGGCCATGTCCCGTTCCTCCGGTATTGCCGGGCGCACGAAGCGTCCGAATTACCAAAGCGCATCATGCTCGATTTCCGGTTGAAATTCCAGAGCCGACTATCTTGATCGGCAAAACGTTGCTTTTGCGCCCGGATCCTCGGGCGATCGGCGGGGGGCTTCAGATCAGAAGCAGGCCCTTCATCGAGGCGTTGCCCTTGCGGCCGATGATGATGTGATCGTGCACGGCGATGCCGAGCGGCTTGGCCGTATCGATGATCTGCTTGGTCATCTCGATGTCCGCGCGGGAAGGTGTGGGATCTCCCGAAGGATGGTTGTGCACCAGGATGACGGCGCTGGCGGAGAGTTCGAGCGCCCGCTTCACCACCTCGCGCGGATAGACCGGCGTATGGTCGACGGTGCCGGTCTGCTGCACCTCGTCGGCGATCAGCCCGTTCTTCTTGTCGAGGAACAGGATGCGGAACTGTTCGCGGGCCTCGAAGGCCATGGCCGAACGGCAATAGTCGAGCAATTGCGTCCAGTTGGACAGGACTTCGCGGCCGCGCACCTCGCCGCGCGCCATGCGCTGGGCGGTGGCGGCGATGACTTTTAGATCGGTCGCGACGGTCGGCCCGATGCCTTTGACTTCTTCAAGCAAGGGTGCCGGCGCGCCGAGCACTTCGGCCAGCGAGCCGAAGCGGGCGATCAGCGTCTTGGCGATGGGCTTGGTGTCGACGCGCGGGATCAGCCGGAAGAGCAGCAGTTCGAGCAATTCATAGTCGGGCAGGGCGTCCGGTCCGCCGGCGACGAAGCGTTCGCGCAGACGGTCGCGATGGCCGTGATAATGGGGCTTTTCTTCTGCCGTGGCCTTTTTCAGCGCCGTCTTGGGCGGCTCGATCCAGCCTTCGGAAAAGAACGCCCGCTCGTCCTCGACTTTCCCCATCCTCGCCCGCTCCCCTCAGGCCTCGGCTGAAACCTAAAGCAATTCCAGGAAAAGTGTGAAGCGGTTTTCCGTTCGGAATTGCGTGAAACAAGAGGATAGAGCGGTTCCATCGTTTCCATGAAACGATGGAACCGCTCTAACCCGGCAGGCCGGGGCGGTCGAGCTTTTTCGGCGACAGCGTGAAGATCTCGCAGCCGGTGTCGGTGACGCCGATCGTGTGCTCGTATTGCGCCGACAGCGAGCGGTCGCGCGTGACCGCCGTCCAGCCGTCGGACAGCACCTTCACATGCGGGCGGCCGAGATTGATCATCGGCTCGACCGTGAAAATCATGCCCGGCCGCATCTCGACGCCTTCATTGACTGTGCCGTAATGCAGGATGTTCGGGGCGTCGTGGAAAAGCTGGCCGACGCCGTGGCCGCAGAAATCGCGGACCACCGAGCAGCGCTCGGCCTCGGCATAGGTCTGGATCGCGGCGCCGATGGCGCCGGTGCGGGCGCCGGGCTTGATCGCGGTTATGCCGCGCATCAGGCACTCATAGGTCACCTCGAGCAGGCGCTCGGCGGCGCGCTTGATCGTGCCCACTGGATACATGCGCGAGGAATCGCCGTGCCAGCCGTCGAGGATATAGGTGACGTCGATGTTGACGATGTCGCCTTCCTTCAGTGGCTTGTTGTCGGGAATGCCATGGCAGACGACATGGTTGATCGAGGTGCAGGACGACTTGGTGTAGCCGCGATAATTGAGCGTCGCCGGCAGCGCGCCGTGGTCCATGCCGAATTCGAAGACGAAGCGGTCGATCGTTTCCGTCGTCACGCCGGGCTTCACCATCGGCACAAGCTCGTCAAGGCAGCGCGCGGTGAGGTCGCAGGCCTTGCGCATGCCGGCAAAACCTTCGTCGCCATAGAGGCGGATCTGGCCGGTATTTCGAAGGGGGGCCGTGGAGGCGTCGAGATAGGTAACCATTTTTGTCCGTTTGCCGGCGTTGGCTCCAAAGGAGCCGAATGCGAAAATCTGCTCCAGATTTGGCACCGGAAGCCGCAAGGTTCAAGGACGAAGTGCGATTGCGGCGTCCATTGCGGCTTTCCTTCGGCCATTCCATCGGTTAGGTCCGTCCTGATGTCCGGAGATTGCCTTGACGGCACCTGAACGCGAAAGACCGATGCTGCTGCCGGTCAGGACCGCCTGCGCGGGCCTGATGGCGCTGCTGATGCTCGCGCTGCTGGGCTTCGCGCAGGCCGAAATCTCCGCGTCGGCCGTTTCGCTCCCGGGCAGTTCCAGCGTCAGCGCCGCTCGCCAGGGCGACACGATCGCGCTGCTCAGAACGACCGGCAAGGCGCAGGCGCTTGAAATCCGGGCCGGCCGGCCACTGCCGATAAAGCTCGTCAGCGGCAATCCCGGCGTGCTCGCGCCCGCATCCGATTTCCTGCTTATCGGCCATGTATTGCCGGCCGAAATGGGCGTCGCGCCGGTATCGGCAAGCGCAGCAGCTTCGCGCACCAACCAGCCACGCGCGCCGCCCGCCGCGTAAGGCCTTGGCCGCAAAGCGCGGCATTCAAATCAAAGACATTCCTTCGCGTCGCGATCCGGCGACGGCCGCCGGCCGTCCGCCGGTTGCGTGCGCGTCAGTTCGGATTCCGTTCAATGCAACGCATCAAGACGTTCAAGACGCTTACCCGCGCGGCTGCCGCGGCCTCTTTTCTGGCAGTCCAGGCGGTAATCTGCATCGGCACCGTCTACTGGGCCGTTGCCGCCACCCTTCGCATGGAAGGAACGGCGGCGATCATGCTCGGCGCCATCTTCGCGCTGCCGTCGGCCTATGTGCTGATGGTGGTTACCCGCATGGCCTATGATGCCGAGACTGACCCGGCAAACCAGTAGCACCGATGATACCGAGCAGGGGCAAGGGCAGGGCGATGCGAGTTGCGTTGCCCTGTCACACAATGGTTATCCTGCGGCCTTACTCAGGTTTTCCAGCCCCGGCGCCTGCCGGACCTCGCCCAGCCTTGATCAACAACAGGTATGTCCATGCGCCAGATCGTTTTCGCCGCCATGTTGCTGGCATCCACCGTAGCGGGAGCCGCCGCCGCCGACAGCACGCTGGTGCTCTACACCAGCCAGCCGAACACCGACGCCCAGCAGACCGTCGACGCCTTCATGGCGAAGAACCCGGGGATCAAGGTCGACTGGGTGCGCGACGGGACGCCGAAGATTCTGGCCAAGCTGCATGCCGAGATCGAGGCCGGCCAGCCGCAGGCCGACGTGCTGCTGATCGCCGACGTCGTGACCATGGAAGGCCTGAAGAAGGAAGGCCGGCTGCTCGCCTATCCGGAGGCCAAGGTCGACGGCCTCGACGCGGCGCTCTACGACAAGGACAAGACCTATTTCTCGACCAAGCTGATCACCACCGGCATCGTCTACAACACCAAGGCGCCTTTCGTGCCGACAAGCTGGGAAGACCTGAAGAAGCCGGAAGCCAAGGGCCTGATCGCGATGCCCAGTCCGCTGACCTCGGGCGCGGCGATGATCCACACGGTGACGCTGACCGGCAAGCTGCCGGAGGGCTGGGACTATTATGGCGCGCTCGCCAAGAACGGCGCGCAGGCCAGCGGCGGCAATGGCGACGTGCTGAAGGCCGTCAGCGGCGGCGACAAGCTGTTCGGCATGATCGTCGACTACATGCCGATCCGCGAGAAGGCCAAGGGCGCGCCGGTAGAGTTCGTCTTCCCGAAGGAAGGCGTGTCCGCCGTCACCGAACCGGTCGCTATCCTGTCCACCGCCAAGAACAAGGAAGCCGCCAAGGCCTTCGTCGATTTCCTCTTGTCGAAGGACGGGCAGGAAGTGGCGGCCAAGATGGGCTACATCCCGGCCCGTGCCGACGTCGCGCTGCCGGCCGGCTATCCGGACCGCGCCTCGATCAAGGTGCTCGACTATGATGCGGCGGCCGCGCTCGCCAACGATGCGCAGAACAAGGAAAAGTTCAGCGCGGTGATGAGCCAGTAAGCGGCCCGGAAGGGAAACTTTGGCTTCCGCGGAACATCACATCGCCAGGCGGGGCGTGGCGTTGCCGCAGGCCGGCGGCTTCACGGTGCCGGGCCCGATATTCGGCCAGCGTCTGTCGGCGCTGGCCGTCCTGCTGGTCATCGCCATGCTCTGCCTGTTGCCGATGGCGCGTCTCGTGCTTGCGGCGATCGCGCCGGGCGGCGAGGCCGATTTCGCCGCCTTCGCCGGGCGGCTTGCCAGCCCTGCCGCGCTCAAGGCGATGTGGCACACGCTGGACACGGCTTTTTTCGGCGCGCTGCTGGCGCTTTGCCTCGGCATTCCGTTCGCCGTCGCGGTGACGATGACCGATCTGCCGGGACGAAAGATCCTCGGGTTTCTTCTGCTTTTGCCGCTGATGATCGCGCCGCAGGTCACCGCGCTCGCCTGGCTGCATCTCTTCGGCCCGTCGAGCACGCTGCTCGGTATGCTTGGGCTGGCGCCTGCGCCCGGCACCGGCAATCCCATGCTTGGCCGTGGCGGCATCATCCTTCTCTATGGCGTCCAGCATGCGCCGATCGTGTTCATCACCATGCGGGCAGGGCTGTCGCGCGTGCCGCGCGATCTGGTCGAGGCGGCGCGCTCCTGCGGCGCGCGGCCGCTCGGCGTATTGCGGACCATCGTGCTGCCCGTCGTGCGGCCCTATGTGGTGGCCGCGGCGGCGCTTGCCTTCGTCTCGGGCGTCGGCAATTTCGGCATACCGGCGCTGCTCGGCATGCCCGTCAACTATCTGACGCTGCCAACTTTGATCTATCAGGACCTGTCGAGTTTTGGCCCGAGCGTGTTGCCGCAGATCGCGGCGCTGTCGGTGCTGGTCGGCGCCTTGGCGCTGGCCGGCATGGTCTTCCAGTCGCTGGCGCTGCGCGGCGCCGGGCATCGCATCGTTGCCGGCACGCCGGCGCAATTCGGGCTTGGAGGCTTGCGCATGCCGCTCGCCGGCGCGAGCTGGCTGGTCATCGGCCTGATCCTCATTCTGCCGGCCTGCGCGTTGCTGGCGACGTCGCTGGTGCCGTCCTTCGGCGTGCCGCTCAGTCCGCGGACGGCAACGATCGCCAACTATGTGGAAGTGCTTGTCCGGCAGGCGTCCACGGCGCGGGCCTTCCGCAATTCACTGCTCTTTGCCGGCGGCGCGGCGCTTATCCTCGCCCTTGGCGTCATTCCGATGGCCGCGCGGCTCGAACGTTTCGACAAGCGCTGGCGGCGTGTGCTCGGCGGCATCGTCGACCTGCCTTACACGATCCCCGGCGTGGTGCTGGCGATCGCTTGCATTCTTTTGTTCCTGCGACCGCTGCCGCTGATTGGCAGCCTCTATGCGACCGCGTCGATCATCCTGGTAGCCTATGCGATGCGCTTCCTGACGCTGGCAATGAAACCGGTGACGACGGCCGTCGGGCAGATTCCGCGCGATCTCGAAGAGGCGGCGGCGGTGTCCGGCGCCGGTCCGTTCCGGCGGCTCGCAACGATCACCGCGCCGCTCGCGGCGCCCGCGGCCGTGGCGGGCGGGCTGCTGGTGTTCATGAGTGCCTTCAACGAGTTGACGGTCTCGGCGCTGCTGTGGTCGAGCGGCAAGGAAACGCTCGGCGTCGTGCTGTTCAGCCTGGAAGAGGCGGGACTCGGCACGCAGGCAGCGGCAATCGCGGTATCCACGATCGTCGTGGTGATCGCGCTGCTGCTGGCGCTTGATCGGTTCGGGCGCCGCTTGCCGGCCGGCGTGTTGCCCTGGCGCTAAATCAGGCGCTCGGCACCACCCAAGCGTCCGACACGGCGACATGCACGCGCTGTCCCGCCGCCAATGTCTCTGCGCTGTCGACGAGCAGGTGCTGGCCGGGCTCGGCGAGCGCCAGCCGCACTTCATGCACCGGCCCGCGGTAGACGCTGTCCAGCACCGTCGCGGGCAGTCCCTCGGCCGCGATGCGCAAGGCTTCCGGGCGTAGCAGGACCTTGACCGCACCGGCTGGTTTGTCGTGGCTGCGCGCCGTGAGCCGGTGGCCGGCGATATCGATGATCGAGGCTTTGTCCGAATGGCCGACGGTGTTGCCTGAGACCAGGCTGCCGCGACCGACGAAACCGGCAACAGCGGCGTCGGCGGGAGAGCGATAGATTTCCCGCGGGGGTGCTGCCTGCAGCAGTCGGCCCTTGCTCATCACGGCGACGCGGTCGGCAAGCGCCAGGGCCTCGGCCTGGTCATGCGTGACATAGACGATGGTCGCGCCGGTGCGGCGATGGATATCGCGGAAGGCGTCGACCATGGCCGCGCGCAGATGCATGTCGAGATTGGCGAGCGGCTCGTCGAACAGGATGATGCCGGACTCGGCGACCAGGCAGCGGGCCAGCGCGACGCGCTGCCGCTGACCGCCCGACAACTCGTCGATGCGGCGCTTGGCGAAGCCGCCGAGGCCGACGATATCGAGGACCGAAGCGACGCGGGCAGGGATGGCGGCGGAGGGAACATGCCTGGCCTTCAGCGGATAGGCTACGTTTTCGGCGACATCCATATGCGGCCACAGCGCGTAGGATTGGAAAACGACGCCGACATTGCGCGCCTCCGGCGGCAGCTGCCGCTTCGGGTCGGCGACAAGCGCATCGCCAAGGAAAACGCGGCCTTCGCTCGGCGCCTCGAAGCCGGCGATCAACCGCAGCATCGTCGTCTTGCCGCAGCCGGAAGGGCCGAGCAGCGCCGTGAAAGATCCCTGCGGAAAGGCCAGGGAAACGCCGTCCAGCGCGGTGGTGCCGCCATAGCGCTTGACCAGAGACTCGACCCGGATTTCGCTCATATTTTCGCCCGCGGCAGCTGTGATGGCCGGCAATACGGTGGAAATCCGGCATTGGCAATGCAGCCGGTACCGATCCGGACTGACGCCGATCCGCCGCACCGACTCTTCATCGCACTGAGGTCACATTTGCGAGTCAGAAGGCCGCAAAAGCAACTTTTCACATCGAGCGGCGTTGCTCAGGGCTGCGCCAGTTCGGGAGACAGGGAATGGACAGATTGCAATTCGAGGTGCCGGTGCGCATCACGCCCGCGCCCGGCCTGCCGGTCGAGGAAATCTACAGCGTCGAGCAGGCGCTCGATTTCCTGCAGGATTGGCCGAAGCGCCGGCAGGGCAAGGTCTACGAAGCCGCGTTCAACGCCTGTTTCGGCGCGACGGTCGACGTGGCCAGCGCCGAGGAAGCCTGCCGCGCGTTCGCTACCTTCTGCCGCGTCAGCGGATTGCTGGCGAGGGACGCGATGTTCCCCGGCAAGCGTGGCAGCGCGACAGGGACGTATCGCGAGGCGCGCGCTTAAAGCGCGGCGTGCTTTGAGCCTTTGCAACTGGTTCAGCCGCCGAACGACACGCCACGATAGCGCATCCCCACCTGCACGCCGCGCACGATCACGCGCGACAGGATTTCCATGTCCAGCGGCATCTGCGGGCGCCACACGTCGAGGAGGAGAGCGACGCGGGGCTGATCCGAGTTGTTCATAACCTCGTGCTCGAACGTGTCGTCCCATAGCATGCACTCGCCGTCGGCGATGCGCCGTTCCTCGTGATCGATCATCATGATCGTTGCCGGACGGCCGTCCGGCTGTTTCGGGATGACCAGGCCAAGATGGAACCGCATGATGCCGCGAAAAGGTCCGCGGTGCGCCGGGATGTGCTTGCGCGGGGCCAGGAATGAGACAGCCGCCGATTTGACCTCTGGGCACTCCGCAAGCAGCCGGCTCAGGACCGGCATGCGCGCGAGGTTTTCCGGGACCGTCATGTCATAGGCCTTGAGCACGAACATGCGCCAGTCGAGACCGTCGTTGGCCGAGATATCGGCCTGCTCCGGCATGATGTCGTGGAAGCGCGGCGCGTTGTTCAGCTTCGCCGCCAGCGCCTCGTCGCGGATATCCCGCCAGGCGGCGGTGAACTTCGCGGCATTGGGAAAATGCGTGCCGGCATCAAGAATGGCCGGTGCATCTATGCGCTTCTCATAGATACGGCGGACCAGATTGGTTCCCAGATCGTAGGCGCCTGACATCTCATTACCTCAACGACGCTATTATGTAGTGGGTATATAGTGGGATATTGCTTGCGGGCATGGCTCACGGGAATTTGTTCGGGCCGTTCGTGACGGATAGGCAGCACGGCTCACCGGTCATTGCGTCTTCGATGCCAGCCGCGGACCGGTGCGGACATCGATGATTTCGGGCCTGGCGGTGTCGATCGCGCCGTTCCAGCCGCCGCCGAGCGCCTTGTTGAGGGCTATATAATCGGTGGCGATCGAGACGCGGCTTTGCAGGACGGAGTCGTCGGCGGAATAGGCCGACCGCTGGGCATCGAGCACATCGAGAAGGCTGGTCTCTCCAGCCTTGTAGAGCGTTCCTTCGAGCCGCGCGGCATCGCCATAGGACTTCGCGGAGGAGGCGAGCTTGCCGTTTCTGATGCGCTCCTGCGACAGCGAAACCGTGGCGTTTTCCACGTCTTCCAGAGCCGTCAGCACGGCGGACTTGTAGGCGACGAAATGCTGATCGCGTTGGGCTTTGGCGACGTCCACGGCCGCCTGCAGCTGGCCGGCGTTGAAAAATGGCACGCTGAGCGTGGGGCCAAAGGACCAGCCGATGGTGGAGTTCTTGCCGAGATCGCCGAGCTTGAGGGCCGTGGTGCTGATGTCGCCGGTCAGGCTGACGCTCGGATAACGTGCCGCCTCGGCCTGGCCGATCTTGGCGGTGGACTGCGCATATTGCCGCTCGGCCAAGCGCACGTCCGGACGGGTGAGCAGGATGTCGGCCGGGATGCCGGTCGGAATCGGCAGGCGCGGCGCCGGGATCGGTCCGGCGCGCTTCAAGCGCTCGGTGAGCGCCGCCGGCGGTCGCCCGGTCAGCACGGAAAGGCGATGCACAGCCTCGGCATAGCTCGCTTCCAGGCTCGGAACGCCGGCTTCCGTGCCGCTGGCCTGTCCATCCGCCTTGGCGACATCCGCCGCGGTCGCCGAGCCGGCCAGAGCCATCGTGCGGGTGAGCTGGGCGGTTTGCCGCTGCGACGCTGCAGAGCGCCGGGCAAGCGCTATGCGGGCCTGATAGCCGCGTGCCTGGACGTAGTTCGAGGTCACGTCGCCAACCAGCGTGAGAAGGGTTGAACGCAGTTCTTCTTCGGAGGCGTCCAGTCCGTAGCTCGCCGCCTCGACGCCCCTGCGGTTGGCGCCGAAGAGGTCGAGTTCCCAGCTGGAATCGAAGCCTGCCTGATACTGGCTGTAGGTCTCGCTGGCCGTCGTTCCGGCAGTGGTGGCCGAGACCCTGTTGCGGGTGGCCGAGGCCGAACCGTCGGCGGATGGAAGCAATGTGCCTACCGACTGGCGGTAGCTCGCCCGCGCCTCGCGGATCTTGGCCTTGGCGGTGGCGACATCGAGATTGCCGGCAACCGCTTCGTCGACAAGCGCGTTCAGCTCGGGGTCGCGCAGGCGCTGCCACCATTTCGACAATTGCGCCGGCTTGGCCGGGTTCGCCGCTTTCTGCCCGCTCCAGTTCGCCGGCATCGCCAGCAGAGGCTTCTGGTAATCCGGACCGACGACGCATCCCGAGAGCAGGGCAGTGGCAAACGCGGGCAAAAAGAGCCCCTTCGCGGTCGCGAAACCGCGTTCAAAATCAAACATTTGAGAGAAACCTTTATTCCGGAGTGGCTGTGGCTTGTGTCCCGCCCATATCCTGCTTGGCCGCCTTGCCCCTGAAGATGCGGCGCACCGTGACGAACAATAGCGGCACGAGGAAGACGCCGATTGCGGTCGCCGCGATCATGCCGCCCATGACGCCGATGCCGACCGAGTTCTGCGCGCCGGAGCCGGCGCCGCTGGCGATCGCAAGCGGCGTGACACCGAGGATGAAGGCCAGCGACGTCATCAGGATCGGCCGCAGGCGTTGTCGCGCCGCCTCGAGCGTCGCCTCGACCAATCCCATTCCGGCCGACTGCCGCTCAATGGCGAACTCGACGATGAGGATGGCGTTCTTGGCGGCAAGACCGATCGTGGTCAGCAGCCCGACCTTGAAATAGACGTCGTTGGTCTGCCCGAACAGGCTTGCCGCCGCCAGCGCGCCGAAGATTCCGATCGGCACCGACAGCATGACGGCGAACGGGATCGACCAGCTCTCGTAAAGCGCGGCAAGGCAGAGGAAGACGACCAGCGCCGAAATCGCGTAGAGCGACATCGCCTGGTTGCCGGAAAGCCTCTCCTGGTGCGACAGCCCGGTCCATTCATGCGAATATCCGGCGGGCAGTTGCGCGACCAGCCTGTCGATCTCGTCCATCGCCGCGCCGGAGCTTTGGCCCGCCGCCGCCGCGCCCTGGATCTCCACCGCGGCCGAGCCGTTGTAGCGTTCGAGCCGGGGCGATCCGTAGGTCCAGTGGCTGGAGGCGAAGGCCGAGAACGGCACCATGGCGCCGCCGGAGTTGCGGACCTGCCATTTGTCGAGGTCTTCCGGCTGCATGCGGAAGTCCGGGTCCGATTGCAGATAGACCGGCTTCACCCGGCCGCGATCGATGAAGTCGTTGACGTAGTCGCTGCCCCAGGCGGTCGACAGCGTGTTGTTGATGTCGGCAAGGCTGATGCCCAGCGCGCTCGCTTTTTCCTGGTCGATATCGACCGAGAATTGCGGCTGATCCTCCTGGCCGTTGGGACGGGTGTTGGCGAGCAGCGTGCTCTTCGCGGCCAGGCCCAGCAGCTGGTTGCGTGTCTGGATCAGCGCTTCATGGCCGGTGCCATTGACGTCCTGCAGGTAGAAATCGAAGCCGTTGGTGTTGCCGAAACCCTGGATGGCGGGCGGGGCGAGCGCGAAGACCTGTGCATCCCTGATCTTGGAGAAGGCGCCCATGGCGCGGCCGGCCACCGCCGAGGCGGCGAGAGCCGGCGTCTTGCGCTGGTCGAAATCCTTCAGCCGCACGAAGGCGATGCCGACATTCTGTCCGGCACCGCCGAAGCCGAAGCCGGAAGCGGTGAACACACCTTCGACCGCGTCCTTCTCCTCGTTCAGATAATGGTTCGTCACCTCAGCCAGCACGCGCTCGGTGCGATCCTGCGTCGCGCCGACCGGCAGCGATGCGCTGGTGATCAGAATGCCCTGATCCTCGTCCGGCAGGAACGAGCTCGGCAGCCGGGCGAACATCCAGCCCATGGCGATGACGATGGCCAGGAACACGGCAAGGAAGCGCCACGACCGGTTGATGATGCCGTGCGAGCCGTCGCGATAGGCGATCGTGCCGCGATCGAAGACGCGGTTGAACCAGCCGAACGGACCTTTCTGCGTCGCATGGTTCTTGGCCGGGCGCAGGATCGTGGCGCATAGCGCCGGCGTCAGCACCAGCGCGACCAGCACCGAGAGCACCATCGCCGAGACGATGGTGACGGAGAATTGCCGGTAGATAATGCCGGTGGAGCCGCCGAAGAAGGCCATCGGCACGAACACGGCCGACAGCACGGTTGCGATGCCGATCAGCGCGCCGGTGATCTCGTGCATCGATTTGCGCGTCGCCTCTTTCGGCGGCAGGCCTTCCTCCTGCATCACGCGCTCGACATTCTCGACCACGACGATGGCGTCGTCGACGAGCAGGCCGATGGCCAAAACCATGGCGAACATGGTGAGCGTGTTGATCGAATAGCCGAAGAAGGAAAGCACGCCGAATGTGCCGAGCAGCACCACCGGCACGGCGATCGTCGGGATGATGGTGGCGCGCAGGTTCTGCAGGAAAAGCAGCATCACCAGGAAAACCAGCACGATCGCTTCGGCGAGCGTCTTCACCACTTCCTCGATCGACAGGCGCACGAAGGGCGAGGTGTCGTATGGGTAGACGACCTCGACGCCTTGCGGGAAGGTCGAGCTCAGGCGATTGATCGTCGCGCGTACCGCCTCCGCGGTGCTGATGGCGTTGGCGCCGGTCGCCAGGTTGATGGCGACGCCGGCGGCAGGCTTGCCGTTGTAATGGGCCTGCGTGGTGTAGCTTTCGGCGCCGATCTCGACCTTGGCGACGTCGTTCAGCCGAACCAGCGAGCCGTCGGTATTGCTCTTGAGGATGATGTTGCGGAACTGTTCGGCGGTTTGCAGCCGGCTCTTGGCCGTCACCGTGGCGTTGAGCTGCTGGCCCCTGCGCGCCGGCAAGCCGCCGAGCTGGCCCGCCGAAACCTGCGTGTTCTGCGCCTCGATGGCGGTGGCGACATCGCTCGGCATCAGCGCATATTGCGCCAATTTGTCGGGGTCGAGCCAGATGCGCATGGCATAGCCGGAGCCGAAGAGCTGCGTCGAGCCGACGCCTTCGACGCGCTTCAGGGTGTCGTTGACGGTGCTGTCGACATAATCGGCAAGGTCGGTCGAGTTCATCTTGCCGTCGCTGGAGACGAAGCCGATGACCATCAGGAAGCCGGTCGAGGATTTGGAGACGGTGATGCCGTTGCTCTGGACGACCTGGGGCAGCTGCGACTGCACCAGCTGCAGCTTGTTCTGCGTCTGAACCTGGGCCGTATCCGCGTTGGCGGCGCTGGTGAAGGTCAGCGTGATCGAAGCCTGACCGGTCGAGGTCGACGTCGCCGTCATGTAATCGAGATTATCGATGCCGGTCATGCCCTGCTCGATGACCTTGGTCACCGAGTTCTCGACGGTCTGGGCATCGGCGCCGGGATAGGTGGCGCTGATGTTGACGGTGGTCGGCGCGATCTGCGGATATTGCGAGATCGGCAGCGATTGCAGCGCGAGCAGGCCGCCCAGCATGATCACGATGGCGATCACCCAGGCGAAGATCGGCCGGTTGATGAAGAAACCCGACATCGCTTTAGTTCCCGGTTGCGCCGGAGGCCGGCTGCTTTGCGGCACCGGCGGCATTGCCGCCGGCGGGGGCGGCTGAGGCCGAGTTCTGCTCGCGGTCCTTGATCTCGCCGGTCGTTTCGTCGATCGTCACTTCGACCGCCGTCGCGTCGCCGCCGGCGCGCACCAGCTGCAGGCCCTCGACGATGACGCGGTCGCCGTCGCCGACGCCGGAATCCACCAACCAGTTGTTGCCGACGCTGTTGCGCACGCTCAGCGTACGCTGCTCGACCTTGCCCTGGGTATTGACCACCATGGCCGTCGCCTGGCCCTTGGGATCACGGGTGACGCCGCGCTGCGGCACCAGGAAGCTGTTTTGGGCTACGCCTTCCTCGATGATGGCGCGCACATACATGCCCGGTAAGAGCAGGCGGTCGGGATTGGGGAACTGGGCTCTGAGCGCGAAGGTGCCGGTGGACTGGTCGACATTGGCGCCGGCGAATTCCATCTTGCCGTCCTGGGCGTAGATGGTGCCGTTGTCGAGCTTCAGCTTGACGCTGACATTGGCCCCGCTGAACTTCAGCCGGCCTTCGTTGATCGCCTGGCGCAAATTGAGCAGGTTGGTGCTCGACTGCGTGACGTCGACATTGATCGGGTCGAGCGAGCGAATGGTGGTCAGCACCGTCTCCTGGTTGGCCGTGACCAGCGCGCCCGGCGTCAATGACGATTTGTCGATCCGGCCGGCGATCGGCGCGGTGATCGAGGTGCGGTTGAGGCTGATCTTCGCGGTCTCGACGCTGGCCTTGGCCGACGCGACATCGGCCTGGGCCTGCGCCAGCGTCGCGGCGGCATCGTCGTAATCCTGCTTCGAGACCACGTTCTGCTTCAGCAGCCCGGAATAACGATCGAATTTGGCCTGCGCGGTGGGCACCGCGGCTTCCGCCTTCTGCTGGTTGGCGACGGCGCTGTCATAGGCGGCCTGATAGCTCGCCGGGTCAATAAGGTAGAGCGGCTGTCCCGCCACCACCTCGGCGCCTTCCTGGAACAGGCGCTGCTGGATGATGCCGTCGACCTGCGGGCGCACCTCGGCAATGAGAGAGGCCGCCGTGCGGCCCGGCAATTCGGCGGTGATCGCAACCGATTGCGGATGCAGCGTGACGACGCCGACCTCGGGCCTGCCGACGCCACCCATGCCGGCCGGCACCTGGCTCTTTTCCTGCGAGCAGGCCGCCAGGAGAAGCGCGGCGCACAGAATTCCCGCCCAGGGAGACAGGCGGCGAGGCCTCGCCAGCAACAGAGAGCGATCAGGCTTGATATGCATTGGCTGGATCTTTCGCTGGAGTTGCGGTTCCCGCTTGGCCGGTCGCGCCGGGCGCTTCGACCAACAGCTTGCCGAGGTGGCGGACGAGGAAGCCCTGGATGTCGTCCATGAAAGTGTAGACCACCGGCACGTAGACGAGGCTGAGCACGGTCGAGGAGATGAGCCCGCCGATCACGGCGATCGCCATCGGCGCCCGGGTCTCGGCGTCGGCGCCGATGCCAAGCGCGATCGGCAGCATGCCGGCGCCCATGGCGATCGATGTCATGACGATGGGCCGGGCTCGCTTGCGGGCGGCGTCGAGCAGTGCCTCGAAGCGGCTCATGCCATGCTCCTTCTCGGCGACCAGGGCATATTCGACGAGCAGGATCGAGTTCTTGGCCGCGATGCCCATCAGCATCAGTATGCCGATCAACGGCGAGATGCCAAGTGCCTTGCCCGTGACGAGCAGGAAGCCAAGCGCGCCGCCGACCGACAGCGGCAGCGCCACTATCGACCAGGAGGAGATGGCATTCATCGCGTCTGCTCCGCCGCGCTTGCGGCATCGGCAGCCGTCGCTTGGCCGGCGGCGACACGCACGAGATTGCCGTCACTGAGGAAGCCGGTGCCGGTGCCGGCGACGGTGCCGGTGGCGCTGATCGACGATGTGACCGCCTTGGGATGGACCCGCTCCGCCGAAACGGTGAGCGTGGCAGCCTGAGCAGGCGCGGCTTTCCCGACGTCCGGCTCCGGCGCGCCGCGGCCATAGGCCTTCAGCATCGCGGCGACAGCGGCCGCGACCAGTATGGCGACGAGGAGAAGATGGCTTTTACGCAATTTTCTGGTCATGATTTTCGGTGTTCGAAGGCGAGACCGGAAGCGACAGGCGGTAGGCGGCGAAGCTCAGCCGGATCGCCCCCTGCAATGCCTGCTTCGACAGGATCCGCTGCCTGGCGCTGGCGCCAGGGCGGGTCGTCAAGGGCGAGCCCAGGGAGGCAAGCAGCCGCAGCATCATCAGGGCTTCCCACATCATAATGCGCTCCATGCGAGTTGGCGGTCGCGCGGACGCGTCCGGCAACTCGCAGAAAGTACCGGCCGGCCCTTGAACGGGTGGGTCAGGGGGCCGGCCGGCGCAGCCGGTCAGAGTTGCTCGCCATTCCGGGGTAGGGGTGGAGGGAGCTGTCCGCCGTGATCGGGCAGACCTCCGGGGCCGACTGCATCCGGCGGATCACCCCACGGGCCGGGGGGCGGGCCATGCGGCCGATCCGCCGAAGCGAGGATTTCGAGCTGTTCGGGTGTCAGCTTGGAGCGGAGCGCAGCGATCGCGTCCTTCAGCTTGGCCGCCGAGGCGGCGCGCGTCGTGACATCGTCGGCCAGCTTTTCCTGGAATGCGAAGGGATCGCGGGCAGCACCTGGCGCAGGTCCGTCTGGACCCGGACCGCCGGTGCCGCCCAGGCCGAAGTCCGGTCGTGCCGGCGGCGCCAGCACCGCCTGCAGCGCGCTGGTGTAATCGCGCCAGGCGTCGAGCTGTTCGGAGCGGATGCCGATGCGGGTCTCGAGCAACGAAAGGTGCGCCGCGAGCATTTCGGGCGGCGGTCCCATGCGACGAGGGCCGAAATCCTCCGGTCCATGCCGCATCGCCCAGTGCTGTGCGTGCCAACGCATCGGACCTGGGCCCGCATCGTCCTGCCGATCGAAGGCCGGCGGCTGGTCGCCCGGTGCGCCGGGCTCGGGCTGGGCGGCCAGCACCGGGTGGATCGCCGCGACCGAGAACAGGCCGAGCGCCAAAAGTCTGCTTCGCATGACGTTATCCTTTCCTGCATGCTTCGGATGCAGGGAGGATAGGAAGCGACTTTTGCCGCTTCGCGTCGGCGTGTTGCCGAAGGTTTCCGCAAAAAGGAGATTTGTTTCCGAACGTTTCCGGCGCCTTGCGGGAAACATTCGGTTGCAATTTTTCGTGCCGTTGGCGCGCGGCACTTCCTATAATCAGGGACAAGCAGTGATAGACGGGCAACGATAACGGGCAAGGTGAAACGGGCCGGGTATGCAGGCACAACCCCACATCCTCGTCGTTGATGACGACCGCGAGATCCGTACGCTGCTCGGGCGCTATCTGGACGGCCAGGGCTTTCGCGTCTCGGTGGCGGCTGACAGGCGCGAGTGCGAGCAGAAGCTGGGCGCCGGCCAGTTCGATCTTGTCGTGCTCGACGTCATGCTGCCCGATGGCTCGGGTCTCGACATCTGCAGGAGCCTGCGTGACCGCAAGCCGCACATCCCGGTCATCCTGCTGACGGCGCTGAAAGAGGATGTCGACCGCATCATCGGGCTGGAGTTCGGCGCCGACGACTATCTCGGCAAGCCGTTCAACCCGCGCGAGCTGTCGGCCCGCATCCGCGCCGTGCTCAGGCGCTCAGCGCCCGAGGAGGCCGCTCCGCCCAAGGTGCGCGTCTACCAGTTCGCCGGCTACCGGCTGGAGCCGGACACGCGCAAGGTAATGGATGCCGATGGCGCCTTGATCGATCTTACCGGCGCCGAGTTCGACCTGCTACAGGTTTTCCTCGACCGTCCCGGCCGGCTTTTGTCGCGCGACCAGTTGCTCGACCTGACGCAGGGCCGCGAGCGCGATCCGCTGGAGCGCTCCGTCGACGTGCTGGTGAGCCGGCTGCGCAAGAAATTTGCCGAAGCGGGCGAGGCGGCGCTGTTCAAGACGGTGCGCAATGGCGGCTATCAGCTGACCGCGCGCGTCGAGACGATGGAGTACCGCGCCCCGACGACGGAGGCGGGCACATGACCTCGCTGCGCCGACGGCTGATCATCCTTCTCGTCGTTTCGATCCTCGGTGTCGTGGGCCTCGCGACATTCGTTGCCGTCAAGGTGCTCGGGGGTCCGTCGCCCGAACTGATCATGGGGCCGCTGGCCCACCAGATCCAGTATATGGTGCAATTGGCTCCCGGCCACGCGCAGACCGCGCGCGACGCGCCGGTCACCGTCAGCGGCAGTCCGGCCCCCGGTATCGAGGACCGCAAGCACACGCGCGTGCTGAACGATATCCTGCAGCATGACGGCGTCGCTGTTTCGGCTGTCGTCACCCGTAACGTCGGCG
This sequence comes from Mesorhizobium sp. B2-8-3, assembly GCF_006440815.1. NCBI lineage: Bacteria > Pseudomonadati > Pseudomonadota > Alphaproteobacteria > Hyphomicrobiales > Phyllobacteriaceae > Mesorhizobium > Mesorhizobium sp. B2-8-3. The sequence goes on along the minus strand of NZ_VFTW01000005.1, from coordinate 58,114 downwards.
GGCCGGGCATGGTCGCCTCGGTCGCTCTGCCTGGCAATCGCTGGATGATCGTCGACGTTCCCGATTTCGGTCCGCCGCGCGATGTCTGGTATGGGCTGGCGGGCTGGATGGCGCTGATCGTGCTCGGCGCCACGCCGGTCTCGATCTACTTTACCGGTGTGCTGGTGCGGCCGCTGGAGATGCTGGAAGCCGCCGTCAGCAAGATCGGATCGGATGGGGTGCTGGCGGCTGTGCCGGAGAAAGGACCCGCCGAAGTCAGGGCGACGGCGCGTGCGCTCAACGAGCTGTCGGAAAGGCTCAAGACCGCGATGGAAAGCCGCATGCGCCTTGTCGCGGCCGCGGGTCATGACCTGCGCACGCCGATGACCAGGATGCGGCTCAGGGCCGAGTTCCTCGACGAAGACCGCGAAAAATGGCTGAGCGATCTCGACGAGCTCGATCGCATCGCCGACAGCGCCATCCGCCTGGTGCGCGAGGAGGTCAACCAGGACGCGGTCGAGCCGGTGGAACTGGACAGGCTGGTCCGCGATATCGAGGTCGAGATGATCTCGCTTGGCCACGCGGTGACGATCGACCACCTTGATCACGTATCGGTCAAAGCCGGCACGCTTGGCTTGCGCCGCGCGCTGCGCAACCTGATCGTCAACGCCGCCACGCACGGCAAGAGCTGCTCCGTCGCGCTTGCGGGGCGGGGCGGCCAAGCGGTTCTCACCATCGCCGACCGCGGCCCCGGCATTCCGCCCGACCTGTTGAACAAGGCCTTCGAACCGTTCTTCCGGGTCGATCCGGCGCGCACGCAATTCATTCCGGGCGCTGGGCTGGGGCTCGCGATCGCGAAGGAGATCATCGAGCGCTACGGCGGCACGATCACGCTGGAGAACAGGCAGGGGGGAGGGTTGCTGCAGACGGTGGTGTTTGCAACAACCTGACGTCGTTCGTCCTCGGGCAATTCCAGACCCTTGGCGCGGGCTTTCAAACGCTTTTTCAAGGCTTTGCTCGCTGCATCGTAACCGCACCGCTGTTGCGGAGCGGCGTCGCAAGATGCGAATTTGGCGATACGATGTTTTGCGAGGATGCCACCATGCCCATACGCAAGATTGCGTTTTGCGCGGCAGCGATGATCGTTGCCGCCACAAATTTCGCCGATGCGAGGCCCGACACGCGCAAGATGACCTGCGCGCAGACCCAGGCGCTGATCCAGAGCCAGCATGCGGCGGTGCTGAGCACCGGAGCGAACACCTATGATCGCTACGTCCGCCAGTTCGGCAACGAGTGCGATGCTCCCTACGTGCCGATGGTCGACTATGTCCCGGCCAGTGACAGTCGGTGCATGGTTTATCGGTGCGAAGAGCCGGCGCCCATGGTTCCGGATTGATCGGCGACCAGCGCCGCTTTCCCGGCTTGCACGTAATCCCAGACGCCGGCTGATGCCATTTACTTGACCTTTTGGATCTCCGGGGCAGGCGTCTGGTCAGTCGCCGGAGCCGGCGTGCAATCCGGGCCCTTGCAGTCGAGGACCGGATCCTCGGCCGGGGGCAGGCAATTTTGCCCCTCGCAATGAATTGCCGGCGACGGTTCCGTCGCTGGCTGGCTATTCGGCTGGACAGGTTGATCGTCGGCGCGAACAGGCGAAGCGCCTGCCAGGCCAATCATCGCCGCGCACGGCAGCGCTATCCGAAGCAAGTTCATTCTTGCCTCCACGGTTGGGAGCGAGGAGAAGCTACACCTTCGGTTGGGAGCCTACACCCCGTCAGCCGTGAATGGCGTTAACGGCGGGTTTCTGCCCCCGAGAGCCCACTGTCGCGCCGACCGCCGCAATGAACCAGACCTAGCCGCGCTCCGTGACGCCTCCTCTCGGTTGCCAATCCGAAGCGAACAAGACGTCCAAGGCCTGTTCCGTCGAGAGGGTGTACAATGGGCATCTCTCGGCCATCTGTACGTGCAATTTCACTCCGCAAGCGGAACGAGAGTGCGGGTTAACCAGTTACGTCGATATGCCTACCAAGGTCAAAGAACCGCAGCCGAAGTCCGACCAGAAAAAGGGCCCTGTTCCCGATCAGGAAGGATCGCCAGAGCCTGAACATGTCGACAAGCCACCGCGAGACATACGAGAGGCACCGGCACCAAATCCCGACGGCAACAAGAAGTCCTGATGAATTCCGCAAAGTGAAACGACGGCCCGGCTGCCATGTGGCTAGGCCCTTGCCAACCCAACCACGGATGTAACCCAGGAGGGTTTCTCGCTGCTTCATCAATTGGAATGGGGTGAAGTTCCAGCGCGCCGCCCCGGGGAGGCTATCCAAGGCTCATCGAAGCGATCGCACACAGGAAATGAGACTGCCGATTTGGCTGGTGAGCGGATCGGTCGGTAGCTTCTGCCTCAGATAATCCTCAAGCGTTAGGCCCCTGATCGCCGCTCGACGGTCCTCACATGTCTTTGAAAAGACTGGTACGCCCAAGGGGAATCGAACCCCTGTTACCGCCGTGAAAGGGCGGTGTCCTAACCGCTAGACGATGGGCGCGCTCAGACGAAGCGGCTTATAATTGCGTTGTTGCCAACCGGCAACCCATCCGCAGCCACATGCGACAACTTTTTTCACGGCGCCGTGAAACGCGTGGCTTTAGACGAAAAAAGCGCCGGACGTGCACGAACGGCGGGCAGGCTCAGCCGTCCTCGCCACCGCCGCTGCGGCGGCGGCAGCGCCAGTTCCAGTCGCGCTCGGGGCCGACGTCGACATGGACGGATTCGGTGTGGCAGTAGGTGCCGACGCCGCCGCGGCCCGGCATCGTGCGGACGTAGTTCGCCAACTCCCACTTCGAGACGCCCGGCACCTGGATGTCGGCGGCGGCGCAGTACATGTGCAGCGAGTTCTTGGCGCCGTTGGCGCGGCGGTTGCGCGAGGGATCGCGATAGCCGGAGGTGACGATCATCTTGCGGCCGAAATGGCCCTCGATCGTCTTCAGCACCCGCACCAGCGAAGGCTTGAGGCAGGCGACGTCGACGCTTTCATTCTGCTTCAAAAGACCATTTGGCGCGAGTCTCGCCATGCCGGCGGCCGACGCCACCTGGTAGGAACCGCCGCCCTCGTCCTCATTGAGGTCGACGTCGCTCTCGTCGTCGATGCCGGATTTGCGCTTGATCTCGAACAGCGCCGTCTGGCGCACGCCGGGGAGAGCGTCGGCGCCGGTGATGTGATTGGCCGGGTCGTCGAGCGAGGCCAGTTGCACCGGCTTCTCGGCCGGGGTCGCCGAGGCCAGCGTCACGATCGGCTTGGCCGGCGGCGGCGTGGTCTTGGCCTGCGCCGCCGGCTGGTCGCCGGAGCGCGCGTTGTTGATCAGGGGGGCGGGCGCGGCCGCAGCCGGCGTGGTGCTGAAAAGCGAGGCGAACAGGCTCTTCTTCGGCGCGGCGATCTGCGGCTGCGCAGGCTCGCCGGCGGTCACATAGACGCCGTTGCTCATGGCTTGCGTGGTCGCCTGCGCCTTCGACGCTACGGCGGCGGCATCGCCGGCGGCGACCTGCTGGGCGACGGCTTGCGTCTGGTCCGCCGTTTGCGCCTGCTGAACCAGCGGTTGCGGCGTGCTTCCGGCAATGGCCTGGGCGCCGGCAGGGATGGCGATGGGGAAGGTGCCGTCCGGCCGCGTCTCCGGCACATAGGCGACCTTCTCGGGCAGGGGCGTATCGCCCTCGCTCATCACGGTCGACGCCGCCTCGGCGGGCGCCGATGCCGGCAACGACGAATCGGCCGAAGCCGCGGTCTTGGCGCTGGATGACGCGCTCATTTCGGTCGCGGTCGAATTGTAGGCGGGCGAAACGACCGACATCGTCGGGTCGCCGGTCGATGTGCAGGAGGTCAGAAGCACGGAGAAAAGCGCCGCCGCAATGCTGCGGCTTTCCCCTCGTGCAAGACGCCAACCTGCTGATTTCAAAATAAATTCCCCCTCGGTATCCGGTCGGTTCGTTATCGCCGCGCCACTCCAGAACGGCGCCGCGATAACCCTCCTGTTCCCAACCGGAACGGGACGTGTGTCGAATCTGCAAGCCTCGGAATTATTCTGCGTCGAACGCCGATTTGAGGCCGCCGAACGATTGACGCCACCATTTCGCCCTGTTTGGGCGGGGCGTCAACTCACCAGACATTACAGTCTGTTACACGCGCACCTTGACATAGGTGCCCGGCGCATCCCCCAAGGTTTTCATACGCTTGCCTGGTTTTCGGGCGGGTACGCGGATGTCGTCCTGGTTCTCGATCCAGTGTTGCCAGTGCGTCCACCAGGACCCGGGATGCTCATGCGCCGCGGCGAGCCACGCGTTGAAGTCACCCACCGGCTTGCCGCCGGTCCAGTACTGATATTTCCTGGCGGCGGGCGGGTTGACGACGCCGGCGATGTGGCCGGAACCCGCCATCACATACTCGACGTCGCCGCCGAAAAACTGCGATCCCAGAAACACCGAAAGCGCCGGCGCGATATGGTCTTCCTTCGTGGCCAGGTTGTAGACCGGAATCGTGATGTCGGCCAGCGAGACCATGCGCCCGGCAAGCTCCATCACGCCGCGCGAGAGATTGTTCTCGAGATAGCAATTGCGCAGATAAAACGAGTGGTTGGCCGCCGCCATGCGCGTGGAATCGGAATTCCAGTAGAGCAGGTCGAAGGGCAGGGGCTCCTTGCCGCGCATGTAGTTGTTGACGACGTAGGGCCAGATCAGGTCGCCCGAGCGCAGCATGTTGAAGGCGGTCGCCATCTTGGTGCCTTCCAGATAGCCCTTTTCGCTCATCGAGCGCTCGACGGCTGCGACCTGGTCCTCGTCGACGAACACCTTGAGGTCGCCGGCATGGGTAAAGTCGACCTGCGTGGTGAAGAAGGTGGCCGATTTGATGCGGTGGTCACCCTCCTGCGCCAACAGGGCAAGCGCGGCGCCAAGCAGCGTGCCGCCGACGCAGTAGCCGATGGCGTTGACCTCTTTTTCGCCGGTCGCCTTCTCCACCATGTCGAGACCGAATTGCAGGCCTTCGCGGATATAGGCCTCCCAGCCCTTGGCGCCGTGGCGTTCGTCGGGATTGATCCAGGAGATGACGAAGACGGTGTGACCCTGCTCGATCGCCCAGCGGATGAAGGATTTCTGCGGGTTGAGGTCGAGGATATAGAATTTGTTGATCCATGGCGGGCAGATCAGTAGCGGCCGTTTCAGCACGGTTTCCGTCACCGGGTCGTATTGGATAATCTCGGCGACGTCGCTGCGGCCGATGACCTTGCCGGGCGTCGTGGCGATGTTCTTGCCGATTTCGAAGGGCGTGTAATCCGCCTGGCGCAGCCTCAGGTCGCCTCGGCCGGCGGCGATGTCCTCGGCCAGCATCTTCATGCCGCGCACGAGGTTCTCGCCGTTCGAGGCGACGGTCTCGCGGAACAGCTCCGGATTGGTCAAGATGAAGTTCGACGGCGCGATCGCGTTCGACACCTGCTTGACGTAGAAGCTCGCCTTGTGGCGGGTGTGCTCGTCCAGGCCCTCGGCATGCTCGACAAGCTCGTTCGCCCAGTGCGAGGTGACGAGATAGGCCTGCTTGAGGAAATCGAAGAAGGCGTTGCGGCCCCATTCCGGATCCTGGAAGCGCTTGTCGCCGCGTTCGGGCTGAACCGCGTCCCGCGGCGCCTCGGCGTTGGGGTTGACTTTCTGGATGGCGTTCGCCCAGACGGTCATATAGCCGGCGAAGAGTCGCGTCTGCGCTTCGAGCGCGCGTTGCGGATCGCCCAGCCAGTATTCCGAGAGCTTGGAGAAGGTCTTGACCATGTCGACGACCGGTTCGGCGACATGGTCGCGCACCTCACCCTTCTCGCGCGGTTCGGCCCAGGCGGAAGCCGCCTTGCCGGCCTGCTCGATCATGCGCGCCATGTTCAGGGCGAAGCGCTCGGGATCCTTCACCAGATATTGCTCGATGGCCGAAGGTCCGCCATTTTCCGCTTTGTCCGAATCGTCAGGTTTGGACATGGTTCGCGGGGTTCCTCCCGGAGCGTTTTCTTGACATATTACCATGGGACATCTGACCGGGTCCAATTTGCTGTAACCCGGCTGCCAGGAAAACAATATGACGATTAATGTTGGCCGGACTTTTTTTCTCGACGCGGGTTCGATTTGCCGCATGGCGGCCGTGGCGGGGCTGGTCGGCGTGCTGCTGCCCGCCGGCGGCTGCACGAGCACTAGCACGAACAATGCGCCGACGGCCTTGACCGAAGGCCCGAAGGATACCGGCTCCTATCCGAACCTCAATGTCCCGCCGCCGGTCGCCGCCAAGCAACTCACCAAGGAAGAGACCGCCGCGAACCTCGCCCAGCTCAAGGCCAAGGAGCAGGCGCAGATCGCCAAGGGCAGCGGCGTCAAGGCACCGGCGAATGCGGCGGCACTCAGCACCTTGGCCAAGACGCATGGCGACGACACGCTGAAGCAGATCGAGGGCAAATGCGACCCTGCTCTCGACCCTAGTTGCAATTAGGTTTATATCGCGCGCCGAAAGCGCCCCTTTTGATCGTCTGGAACTGAAATGGAAGAATTTCACAAGGTACGCCGGCTTCCGCCCTACGTGTTCGAGCAGGTCAATCGGCTGAAGGCCAGCGCCCGTTCGCGCGGCGCCGACATCATCGACCTTGGCATGGGCAATCCGGATCTGCCGACGCCGAAAGCCATCGTCGACAAATTGTGCGAAGTGGTGCGCGACCCGCGCACGCATCGCTATTCGTCGTCGCGCGGCATTCCCGGCCTGCGCCGCGCCCAGGCGAGTTATTATCAGCGCCGCTTCGGCGTGAAGCTCAACCCCGACACGCAAGTGGTGGCGACGCTCGGCTCGAAAGAGGGCTTCGCCAACATGGCACAGGCGATCACCGCGCCCGGCGACGTCATCCTGTGCCCCAATCCGACCTATCCGATCCATGCCTTCGGCTTCATCATGTCGGGCGGGGTGATCCGCTCGCTGCAGGTCGAGCCCGATGACGGTTTCATCCCGGCGGTCGAGCGCGGCATCCGCCATTCGATCCCGAAGCCGCTGGCGCTGATCCTCAACTATCCGTCGAACCCGACGGCGCTTGTCGCCTCGCTCGACTTCTACAAGGACGTGGTCGCCTTCGCGAAGAAGAACGACATCATCATCTTGTCGGATCTCGCCTATTCGGAAATCTATTTCGACGGCAATCCGCCGCCGTCGGTGCTGCAGGTGCCAGGCGCGATGGATGTCTGCGTCGAGTTCACCTCGATGTCGAAGACCTTTTCCATGCCTGGGTGGCGCATGGGTTTCGCGGTCGGCAACGAGCGGCTGATTTCGGCGCTGACGCGGGTGAAGTCCTATCTCGACTATGGCGCGTTCACACCGATCCAGGTTGCGGCGGCGCATGCGCTGAACGGCGACGGCGCCGACATCGAGGAGGTGCGCGAGGTCTACCACAAGCGGCGCGACGTGATGGTCGATTCCTTCGGCCGCGCCGGCTGGATCATTCCCGCGCCCGCGGCCTCGATGTTCGCCTGGGCGCCGATCCCGGAGCCGTTCCGCCATCTCGGCTCGCTGGAATTCTCCAAGCTGCTCATCGAGCATGCGGATGTCGCGGTGGCACCGGGTGTCGGCTTCGGCGAGCATGGCGACGACTATGTGCGCGTGGCGCTGGTCGAGAACGAGCACCGGATCCGCCAGGCCGCTCGCAACATCAAGAAGTTCCTCGCGACCACCGCCAAGCAGCCCAACAATGTGGTGCCTTTAGCCGCTCATCGTTGAGTTGCCTGACATTTTTTGCACCTGACATTTTTTGCAAGTTTGAGGGGCGTCGCCTGACATGGCTGAAGCGTTGCGCGTTGGAATTGCCGGTCTCGGCACGGTAGGCGCCTCGGTGGCGCGCGTGCTGCGCGACAAGGCGGCCGAGCTTACCCGGCAGTGCGGCCGCGACATCGTCGTGACCGCCGTTTCGGCCCGCGATCCGAAACGCGACCGCGGCATCGATCTGAGCGCCGCGAAATGGTTCGACGATCCGGTCAAGATGGCCGAGCGGGCCGATATCGACGTCTTCGTCGAACTGATCGGCGGCGACGAGGGGCCGGCGCGGCTGTCTGTGAAGGCGGGGCTCGAGGCCGGGCGCCATGTCGTGACCGCCAACAAGGCGCTGCTTGCCAAGCATGGCGTGGCGCTTGCCGAGGTCGCCGAGAAGAAGGGCGTGCTGCTCAACTACGAGGCGGCGGTGGCCGGCGGCATCCCGGTCATCAAGACGATGCGAGAGGCGATGGCGGGCAACGCGGTGACCCGTGTCTTCGGCATCCTCAACGGCACCTGCAACTACATCCTGACCCGCATGGAAGCCGAAGGCATCGCCTTCGACGCTTGCCTGAAGGACGCGCAGCGGCTCGGCTATGCCGAAGCCGATCCGACCTTCGATATCGAAGGCCATGACACGGCGCACAAGCTGTCGATCCTGACCAGCCTTGCCTTCGGCACCAGGATCGCCGCCGGCGACATCTATATGGAAGGCATCTCCAACATCACCCAGGCCGACATCCGCGCGGCGGGCGATCTCGGCTACCGCATCAAGCTGCTCGGCGTCGCGCAGCGCACCGACAGCGGCATCGAACAGCGCGTGCACCCGACCATGGTGCCGACGGCTTCGGTCATCGCGCAGGTGCATGGCGTCACCAACGCGGTGGCGATCGAGACCGACATCCTGGGCGAGCTCTTGCTCTCGGGTCCGGGCGCGGGCGGCAATGCTACCGCTTCGGCGGTCGTCGGCGACATTGCCGACATCGCCAAGAGCCGGCCGGGCTTCCAGCACGGCCCGGTCTTCGGCTGGCCGGCGAAGGAACTGAAGCCCTACAAGAAGGCGCGGATGCGCAGCCATGCCGGCGGCTATTTCATCCGGCTGACCGTGCATGACCGCACCGGCGTCTTCGCGGCCATCGCCAAACGCATGGCCGACAACGACATCTCGCTGGAATCGATCGTCCAGCAGGCGGCCGGCCCGGAAACGCAGGCGCAGAAGACCGTCATCCTCGTTACCCACGAGACGACGGAAGCGGCGGTGCGCAAGGCCGTCGAAGGCATTACCAAGGACGGTCATCTGACCGACAAGCCGCAGGTGATCCGCATCGAGCGGGCGGAATAGCCAAGTCCGATTTCATCTTCAATCGATTGATTTTGCTGTCGTTTCAAAAATTGAGGGGGCAAGTCTTGCCGTTGTCATGGAGCTTTGCCAGAAGAAGCGCGCCTCTGGCGGGAGGCTGAGTTTCACGAGGAATGCCCATTCATGAATATAGCCCAGAACATCGCCGCCGGCCTCGACCGGATCCTTACCATGGAAGTCGTGCGCGTCACCGAGCGGGCGGCGGTCGCGGCGGCAAGGCTGCGCGGGCGCGGTGACGAGAAGGCAGCTGACCAGGTGGCGGTCGACGCCATGCGCCAGGAGCTCAACCGGCTGGCCATCAAGGGCACGGTGGTGATCGGCGAAGGCGAGCGCGACGAGGCGCCGATGCTCTATATCGGCGAGGAGGTCGGCACCGGCAAAGGTCCGGCCGTCGACATCGCGCTCGATCCGCTCGAAGGTACGACGATTTGCGCCAAGAACCTGCCCAACGCTCTGGCCGTCATCGCCATTGCCGAGAAGGGCAGCCTGCTGTTCGCGCCGGACGTCTACATGGACAAGATCGCCATCGGTCCCGGCTATCCGGAAGGCCTGATCGACATCGACGCCTCGCCAGCCGAGAACCTCGCCAATCTGGCCAGGGCCAAGGGCGTGGCCGTTTCCGACATCACCGCCTGCATCCTCGACCGGCCGCGTCACGCCAAGCTGATCGACGCCGTGCGCGCCACGGGTGCGGCGATCCGGCTGATCGGCGACGGCGATGTCGCCGGCGTCATCCACACCACCGATCCGGACGAGACCGGCATCGACATCTATCTCGGCACCGGCGGCGCGCCGGAAGGCGTGCTGGCGGCGGCCGCACTTCGCTGCACCGGCGGACAGATGCAGGGCCGGCTGATCCTCGACACGCCGGAAAAGGTGGCGCGGGCGCAGAAGATGGGCATTTCCGACCCGAAGCGGATCTACCGCGCCCAGGACATGGCGCGCGGCGACGTGCTGTTCGCGGCGACCGGCGTCACCGACGGCAACCTGCTCGACGGGGTGAAATTCGGCCGCACCTTCATCACCACCCACACCATCGTGCTGCGCTCGTCCTCGCGCACGGTGCGCGAGATCAAGGCCAGGCACCAGGATCTGGATAAGTTCTGATTTCGCTTAGCCCGAGCGCTTTTGCCGCAATTCGGGGAAAACGTTCCACACCTTTCCCCGGGTTGCTGGCTTCCCCGCAATTGCTCTGGACGTCGCATGTTGATATCTGCGCAGCAATGATGTGCAGACGGCGCGTCGCATGACCGGCGAGAAACGGTTCTTCCTCGATGTCAGGCAGTCGGCGACCGGTGTTTCCTGGGAACACCGGCTGACCGAGCGGCAGGACATGGCCGCGCTCGCGATCGCGCAAGGCCGTGGCGTGCCCGACATCGTGGCGCGGGTGCTTGCCGGGCGCGGCGTCAGCGTGGAGCAGACCGAGCGTTTCCTCGATCCGACCATTCGCGAGCTTCTGCCGAACCCGGCATCGCTGACCGATATGGAGAAAGCGGCGGCGAGGCTGGCCGGTGCGATCGTCGCCCGCGAGAAAGTGGCGATCTTCGGCGACTATGACGTCGACGGCGCGGCATCGTCGGCGCTCATCAAGCGCTTTCTCACGCATTTTTCAGTGCCGTCGGAAATCTACATCCCGGACCGCATCTTCGAAGGCTACGGACCCAATCCGGAAGCGATGCGGGAGCTGATCTCGCGCGGCGCGAAGCTGATCGTCACCGTCGACTGCGGCACCAACAGCGCGACCTCGATCGACGCGGCCAGAGAGGCCGGCGCCGATGTCGTGGTGCTCGACCATCACCAGGTCGGCGGCCCGCTGCCGGCCGCGGAAGCCGTGGTCAACCCCAATCGCGAGGACGACCTGTCTGGGCAGGGGCATCTGTGCGCCGCAGGCGTCGTCTTCCTGTGTCTTGTCCAGACGGCGAAGGTGCTGCGCACGAGGCTGCCGGACGCCGCGCCGGTCGATCTGCTTTCAATGCTCGACCTGGTGGCGCTGGCGACGGTCTGCGACGTGGTGCCGCTCACCGGGGTCAACCGGGCCTTCGTGGTCAAGGGGCTGCAGGTGGCGCGCCAGCAGAAGAACGAGGGGTTGGCGGCGCTGGCGCGGGTTTCACGCATCGGCGAGCCGATCAACACTTTCCATCTGTCCTTCCTGATCGGCCCGCGCATCAATGCCGGCGGCCGCATCGGCGATGCCGCGCTCGGCAGCCGGCTTTTGGCCACCGACGATCCCGTCGAGGCGACAGGGATTGCCGAGACGCTGGACCGGCTGAACCAGGAACGGCAGCAGATGGAGCAGGAGATGCTGGCGCAGGCGCGCGCCGAGGCCGATGCGGAGCTTGCCGGCAGCAACGGCCCGGCGGTCATCGTCACCGCCAGCAACACCTGGCATCCGGGCATCGTCGGGCTGATTGCTTCGCGGCTCAAGGATTATGCGCGCCGGCCTGCCTTTGCCATCGCGTTCAATTCGACCGGCATCGGCACGGGCTCCGGCCGTTCGGTGACCGGCTTCGATCTCGGCCGGCTGGTCCGCGAGGCGGCCGAGGCCGGGCTGATCGTCAAGGGCGGCGGCCACGCAATGGCGGCGGGCATCACCGTCGAGCGCGCCAAGCTAGGCGAACTGCGCGCCTTCTTCGAGGAGCGCGCCGCGGCCGACGTGTTCCGGCTGCAGAACGAGGAGAGCCTGGCGATCGACGGCGCCTTGGCCGCCGAGGGCGCCACCATCGCGCTGCTCGACGCGCTGGAGAAAGCCGGGCCGTTCGGCGCCGGACACATCGCACCGGTGTTCGTGCTGCCGCGCCATCGACTGGCCGACGCGCGCGCGATCGGCACCAACCACATCCGCGTCGACCTGCAGTCGCAAAGCGGCGGCAAAATCCAGGCCATGGCGTTCCGTTCCGTCGACACCGCGCTCGGTGAATTCCTGTTCAAAAACAGGGGCAGGACCGTGCATATCGCCGGTTCGCTCTCGGGCAATTACTGGAACGGCAACCGCACGGTGCAGTTTCGCATCAGCGATGCGGCGCTAGCTTGAAGCGCGTCGCGCTGAAGCGGATTCAGGCGATGCGCTTTAAGCCTTTGTTTTCATGCATGTCGCGCAAAACCGCTGCACACTTTTGCGCGACATGCATTAACGATGCAATAGGGGGAATTCAGACCAGAACGGTCTGCAGCCGGGTCAGTTCGTTGATCTGGGACTTCGTCGCCTGGTAACCGAGGCTGATCGCCTCGTCGGCGCGATGGAATTCCGTCAGGCCGATATGGCTGAGCTTGGGCTGCAGCGACATATCCGGCGGATCGCCGGCGAGCCTGGCGCGCGAAATCCGGTCCTGGATGATGTTGAAGGCCTCGACCATGACGCCGGTGATACCAAGGCGTGTCTGGTGTGATTGGGGATTGACCTGGCCGGGGCGCGGCGCGTCGTTCTCGACAAGCAGTTCGCCGGCGCTGTGCTTGATGACGGCGGCGCGGCCGAACAGGTCGTAATGCAGGTTGACGGCCACGACAAGCGGCTGCTCATAGGCGCGGCAGACCGAGACCGGCACCGGATTGACCAGCGCGCCGTCGACCAGCATACGGCCGTTGCAGGCCACCGGCTCGAAGACGCCCGGCAGCGCATAGGAGGCGCGCATGGCGGTGACGAGCGAGCCGCTCGACAGCCATATCTCATGGCCGGTGCGGATTTCAGACGCGACGGCGACGAAAGGTTTCGACAAGTCCTCGAAACGGGCGCCGTCGAGGTGCTCGCGCAGGCGCTGATCGAGCCTCATGCCGCCGAACAGGCCGCTGCCGCGAAGATTGAGATCGAGAAGGCCGAAAATGCGCCGCTTGGTCAGGCTTCTGGCGAATTCTTCCAGTTCGTCGAGCTTGCCGGCAAGGTAGCAGCCGCCTACCAGCGCGCCGATCGAGGTGCCGGCGATCATCGATACTTCGATGCCGGCCTCGTCAAGCGCGCGCAGCACGCCGATATGGGCCCAGCCGCGGGCGCATCCGCCGCCGAGCGCCAGCGAGATACCGGCTTTCCTGTCTGGCTTCGGGTCAGACGCGCCGCCGGACGATGCGGGGCCGTTGGCCTCCCGAACGTCAGATCTGCTGCGCAATGACGCCCATTCGAGCATCACGATCTCCCTTGTCCCATATCCCTTCTACCGCAAGGATATTTGAGAATAGTGAATATGAGTGGTTTGTGAATATTGAATGGTTCACACCGGCTTCCGATACGTATGGTCCGCATCGAACAGCGGTCTGCTGCCGTCGTCGACAAGCGTCGTCTTGCCGTCGTTCAGCCCCACCGTCCGATAAAAGCAGGAACGTCTGCCGGTGTGACAGGTTGCGTCGTGGCCCAACACTTTGACACGCAACCATATCGCGTCCTGGTCACAATCCGTGCGCATCTCGACGACGTGCTGGAAATTGCCCGAGGTCTCGCCCTTCTTCCACAGCGCGTTGCGTGAGCGCGACCAGTAGTGGGCGACCCCGGTCTCGAGCGTCAGCGCCAGCGCTTCGGCGTTCATATGCGCGACCATCAAGAGCATGCCGTCGCCGGCATCGGTGACGACGACGGTGACGAGGCCCGCGGCATCGAAGCGCGGAGAAAGAACGGTGCCTTCCTCCAGCGCTTTCTTGTCTGATGGAGCTTTTGGGAATTCGACTGCCGACATCGCCGGTCCTTGTATGTTCGGGCCGGCGAGGGCCGGCAAATCAGCCGGCGCGCACCATGGTGACGAAGCGGACCTGCTCCTCGGGCGTGTCCTTGAAGACGCCGGTGAAGGTCGAGGTCAGCGTGGTCGAGCCCTGCTTGCGGATGCCGCGCATGGCCATGCACATATGCTCGGCCTCGAGCATGACGGCGACGCCGCGCGGGTTGAGAACGTCCTGGATGACGCCGGCGATCTGCGCCGTCATCGCCTCCTGGGTCTGCAGGCGATGCGCGAAGATGTCGACGACACGCGCGATCTTCGACAGGCCGACGACCTTGCCGTCCGGCAGATAGCCGACATGCGCCTTGCCGATGATCGGCACCATGTGGTGCTCGCAATGCGAATGGAACTTTATGTCCCTGACAATGACGAGATCGTCATAGCCCGCGACTTCCTCGAAGGTGCGGCCAAGCTCGTCGGCCGGGCACATGTCATAGCCGTTGAACATTTCGCGGAAGGCTTTGGTGACACGCTTGGGCGTGTCGATCAGGCCTTCGCGGTCCGGATTGTCGCCGGTCCAACGCAAAAGCGTACGCACGGCGGCTTCGACCTCAGCCTCGCTCGGACGATCGGTGACAGGCTTGTCCAGATATTCGGACGGGGGCATGATTTTCTTGATGACGGCATCCATAAAGGCGTCTCCCGTAGTCCCACTCAAAGGTGGGACGAGTTGAACGGACCACGACCTTTTGGGTGAAAATCGCCCATTTCCATCCCGCAAGCGGCGTGAACATATGGGCAAGGACAGCGGCTTGTCGTCGCCTTGTCGATGCCCGACTGCGATTATTATATATGGTTCTGGCGGCGCGAAAGGAAGACGCGAGAGCGGCAAAGCCTGTTCGCTGGGCGGCGACGGATTGGAAAAATATGATCGACGACGTCTACAATGCGAAAATTCTCGGTTTCGCCGGGAACATAGGGCGGATCGGCCGGCTCGACGATGCCGACGCGACAGCCAGGGCGCATTCCAAATTGTGCGGCTCGACCGTCACCGTCGACCTCAAGATGGACGGCGATGTAGTGACCGATTTCGCCCATGACGTGAAGGCCTGCGCGCTCGGCCAGGCCTCGTCGTCTATCATGGCCCAGCATGTGGTCGGCGCCCGCGCCGACGAATTGCGCGCCGTGCGCGAAACCATGCTGAAGATGCTCAAGGAGAACGGCGCACCGCCCGATGGCCGTTTCGCCGACCTCAAATATCTGGAGCCGGTGCGCGACTACAAGGCGCGCCATGCCTCGACCATGCTGACCTTCGACGCGGTGGTCGATGCGATCGGCCAGATCGAGAAGAAGCGCGCCGGACAGGCGGCCTAAGGATAGGACTTAGGCAGTTCTTCGGTTCACAGCGAACTCGTTTCGGATCCAGTCGGCAAAAGCCTTGGCGGGCTCCGGCAGATTCCGCAGGTTCCTGGCCACCAGCCAGTAGGCGCCGGAAGCGACATCGATACCGAACGGCTTGATCAAAGTGCCTGACGCGAGTTCTTCCCCGACCTGGAGGAGATCGCCAAGCGCCACGCCATGGCCGAGCAGCGCAGCCTGTTTCGAAAGCGAGATGTCGGCCAGCATCGGGCCACGCGCGGGTACCGCATCGGCGGGCACGCCGGCTGCCTGCAACCAGCGCGCCCAACCCTGCCGGTTTTCCTCATGCAGCAGCGTGTAATGGCGAAGGTCGATCGGCTTCTCCAAGGGAGGGCCGGATGCCAACAACCCCGGCGACAGAACCGGTGAATCGACGGTCGAGACAAGGCGTTCGGCTTCGCTGCGCGGCCATGACGTAGCGTGCGCGCTGAAACGCAAGGCGAGTTCGGGCTGATCGCTGCGGAACTCGATCGGCCGTGGATCGACTTCGAGGGACACATCGATATCGGGCCGTAATTGGCGGAAGCGATTGAGCCGCGGCACCAGCCATACGGCGGCAAGCGACGGTTCGACGCTTACACGGACGACGGCTTGCGCCGGTGAGGCCGTAAGCTCCGAAAGCACCCGGTCGATGTCGTCGAAGCTTCTGACCAATCGGTCGAGCAGCCTTTGTCCCGCATCGGTCAGTTCGACGCGGCGATGGAGGCGCAGAAACAGCGGTCTTCCAAGGAAGGTCTCGAGCTCGCGGATCTGACGGCTGATCGCGGCCTGCGAGACATAAAGCTCCTCGGCCGCCCGGCTGAAGCTCAAATGCCGGCCGGCCGTCTCAAAACTCCTGAGCGCCGTCAGCGGCAGCCGTCCTCGCTTCATTCGCATAACCTCAAGTTATTCAAAGCGGAAATTATACTCGTTTGAGCAGGAAGACCAGCAGCGGTCTAATCCGTTTCAAAGGAGACCTGCCATGAACGAGTTCCTGGCCATTTTCAGTGATGTGATACGGATAGCGACCTTCCAATGGCACGGCGAAGTCGTGCGCGGCGGCCACCATAACTGTCGCGATCTTCCCTCTCACCATTGCCCATGGACCGGCAGCCATCCCGCCCGGCGCTCCAGGCCATGAGGGCATTGCGTTTCAGCGCCGGAGCCCACATCTATCGCGCAGTGAAACAGGCTGCGGAGAAATGGGCGACCATTCCGGGCATACCCATGGCGTCCGGCCGGTGCAGAGCGGGCGCAACTGGCCGGGGCCATGGCGCAAGACGCCTGGGCGCATCCTGGGCACGTCGCTCGTGCGCCTCTATCAACTGACGCTCTCGGGCTTCGTCGGCAACAGCTGCCGGCACCTGCCGACCTGCTCCGAATATGCGCATGAGGCGATAGCTCGCCATGGCCTTTGGGCCGGTGGCTGGATGGGCCTGTTCCGGGTCCTGCGCTGCGGTCCGTTCGGAACGCACGGCATCGACCGCGTGCCGGAGACGCTTGCCCAGCGCTATGTCTGGTTCATGCCCTGGCGCTACTGGCGGATCAGCAAGAAACGCGGCGAAGCCAACAGCTGAGGCTTGTCCCGAAACGGGTGGCGGCACCCGCTGGCCGAAGCGACACTGGAGCCCTCCAAGATGCGAGGTTTCCCCATGATGTCGTTGTTCCTGGCCATTCACGCTCATGCCGCCAAGCGGGGCGATGGGCTGCGGCCTGAATTCCTCGGGCTGATGCCGCAGCCACGCGATATGCCGAAAGCCGTGAATGAAAATCCGGCCGGCTCTACCGGTGAGCCAAAGGGCGCTTTGAAGGCCGACCCGCAGCCGGGCAAGACAGTTCGCAGGCCTGTCATCGTCTAAGCTTTGTTTACCGTCCGGTAGGGTTAACGCGAAGCTGCACGAACACTGCGAATTTGAGACAAAATCGAGACAAGTCGCCTCGCTAAGCCGCTCCCGCAATCTCATTCCGGAGTGACTTCGCCATGCGCCAGATGGACCGCTATCCTTTCATTTTCGCCATCGTCCTTTTCCTTCTGGCCTGGATGCTGGGTTTGCCGGTGCGGGCGCAATCGGCGCCGCTCGACGATATCCGCTGCACGCTGATCCAGGATTCACGGAGCGGCGAAACGCTTTACCAGGACGGCGTCTGCGACCAGCGCGTCAGCCCGGCCTCGACGTTCAAGGTGCCGCTCGCGCTGATCGGTTACGATTCCGGCATCCTGAGCGATCGGCATACGCCGAGCTGGGATTACAAGCCGGAATTCAAGGCGGCGAAGCGTGACCAAAAGACCGTCGATCCGACGATCTGGGAGCGCGATTCCATCGTCTGGTACTCGCGCGAGATCACGCGGCGTCTCGGCGCCGAGAAGTTCTCCTTCTACGTGTCGAAATTCGGCTATGGCAACAAGGATGTCTCGGGCGATGCGGGCAAAAACAATGGGCTGACGCAATCCTGGATAAATTCCTCGCTCGAGATATCGCCGGTCGAACAGACGGCTTTCCTGCGCCAGCTGCTCGCCGGCAAGATGCCGGTGTCGGCGAAGGCGCATGAGATGACCAGGGCGATCCTTCCGACCTTCGCGGCAGGGGATTGGACCGTGCAAGGCAAGACCGGCAGCACAAGGCTCGGCCAGGACGGCAAGCGCTCGCTCGGCTGGTTCGTCGGCTGGGCCGAGAAGAGTGGCCGCCGCATCGTCTTTGCCCGGCTGGTCGTCGATGCCAAACGGACCGATAAGCCGAAAGGCCTCGCGACGCGGGCGGCGTTCCTGAAGGATTTGCCCGGCCTTATCAAATAGAACGGCTTGCGGCTTTACGGCGGCGGAAACTCCTCATAAAAGACTGCCGCTGCCGGACGCCTCCGGCTAACCCTCTGCTTGCGGCAACGCATCCTGCGGCATGCATTTTACCACCCGCGCTCGTTTGCGGGACTGGATAGGAGAACCCTGATGCCGAATTCCGTTTCCCTGACATTTCCCGATGGTTCCGTCCGCGAGTACGATGCGGCGCTGACCGGCGCGGGTCTTGCCGAATCGATCTCCAGGTCGCTGGCCAAGAAGGCTGTCGCCTATAGCCTCGACGGCACCGTTCGCGATCTATCCGATCCGCTCGGCACATCCGGCAAGGTCGAGATCATCACCCGCGAGGATCCGCGCGCTCTGGAACTCATCCGCCACGACACGGCGCATGTGCTGGCAGAGGCCGTGCAGGAGCTGTGGCCGGGAACGCAGGTGACGATCGGGCCGGTGATCGAGAACGGGTTCTATTACGACTTCGCGCGCAACGAGCCGTTCACGCCGGACGATTTCCCGGTGATCGAGAAGAAGATGCGCGAGATCATCGCGCGCAACAAGCCGTTCACCAAGCAAGTGTGGTCGCGCGAGAAGGCGAAGAAGGTCTTCGCCGACAAGGGCGAGCGCTACAAGCTCGAGCTGATCGACGCCATTCCGGAAGACCAGGACCTCAAGATCTACGCCCAGGGCGACTGGTTCGACTTGTGCCGCGGTCCGCACATGGCCTCGACCGGGCAGATCGGCAATGCCTTCAAGCTGATGAAGGTGGCGGGCGCCTATTGGCGCGGTGACTCGAACAATCCGATGCTGACGCGCATCTACGGCACAGCCTTTGCCGACCAGGCGCAGCTCGAGGCCTACCAGACGCTGCTGGAAGAGGCGGAGAAGCGCGATCATCGCAAGCTCGGCCGCGAGATGGACCTGTTCCATTTCCAGGAAGAGGGGCCGGGCGTCGTCTTCTGGCACGCCAAGGGCTGGAAGATGGTGCAGAACCTGATCAACTACATGCGCCGCCGCCTCGACGAGCACGGCTATCAGGAGGTCAACGCGCCGCAGGTGTTGGACAAGAGCCTGTGGGAGACGTCGGGCCACTGGGGCTGGTACCGCGATGCGATGTTCAAGGTGACTGTCGCCGGCGACGACACCGACGACGACCGCGTCTTCGCGCTGAAGCCGATGAACTGTCCCGGTCACGTGCAGATCTTCAAGCATGGATTGAAGTCTTACCGCGAACTGCCCGTCAAGCTTGCGGAGTTCGGCAACGTGCATCGCTACGAGCCGTCGGGCGCGCTGCACGGGCTGATGCGCGTACGCGGCTTCACCCAGGACGACGCGCATATCTTCTGCACCGAGGAGCAGCTCGCGGCCGAATGCCTGCGCATCAACGACCTGATCCTGTCGACCTATGCCGATTTCGGCTTCGACGAGGTCAGCGTGAAGCTGTCGACCCGGCCGGACAAGCGCGTCGGCACCGACGAGGCCTGGGACCACGCCGAGGCGATCATGAGCAACGTGCTGGAGACGATCCGCGCGCGCTCCGGCAACCGCATCAAGACCTCGATCAATCCGGGCGAGGGCGCGTTCTACGGGCCGAAGTTCGAATATGTGCTGAAGGACGCCATCGGCCGTGAATGGCAATGCGGCACCACGCAGGTCGACTTCAACCTGCCGGAGCGCTTCGGCGCCTTCTATATCGGCTCGGACTCGGAGAAGAAGCAGCCGGTGATGGTGCATCGCGCGGTCTGCGGCTCGATGGAGCGGTTCCTCGGCATCCTGATCGAGAACTATTCCGGCCATTTCCCGCTGTGGTTCGCGCCGCTGCAGGTGGTGGTGGCGACGATCACCTCGGATGCGGACCAATACGCCATCAAGGTCGTCGAGCGGCTGAAGGCGGCGGGGCTGTTGGCCGAGACCGACCTGCGCAACGAGAAGATCAACTACAAGGTGCGCGAGCATTCCCTGGCCAAGGTCCCTGTCATCCTCGTCTGCGGCAAGCGCGAGGCGGAAGAGGAAACCGTCAATGTCCGCCGGCTGGGCTCCCGCGACCAGGAATCGCTGAAGCTCGACGAAGCGGTGAAGCAGCTTTCCAACGAGGCGGTCTCGCCCGACCGCAAGCGTCGCGCAGCCTGATCTACCAGCACTTCCTAGAATGGCGGTGGCGTCTCCACCGCCATTTTCATATGCCTGTCACGCCAGCCTTGTAACGAGCCGCCATGCTCAAGTTGAAACTGCGGGAAAGACGTTTTCCCGAGCTCTCCTACGCCAACCCGCATCAACCGGTGCTGACGCGCTGGTTCATCCATTCCGTCGAGGGCCTATCGGGTCGCGACCGCTTTGCCGTGCTCTACGACTTCTGGCGCCGCCAGGTGGTTCCCACCGGCGACCGCGTGTTCACCCGCATGCTGGAGCTGATCGACGTCAAGGTCCGCAACGCCGTGCAATGGCCGCCGGCGGCGCTGCCCGATACGCCGCTGGTCATCGTCGCCAACCACCCCTTCGGCATCGGCGACGGCATTGCCGTGCTTTCGCTTGTCGAGCAGTTGGGCCGTCCGTTCCGGGTCATGATCCATAAGGACCTGCTCAGGATCCGCGAGATGGAGCCCTATTCGCTGCCGATCGATTTTTCCGAGACAAAGGAAGCGCTGAAGAACAATATGGCGGTGCGCCATGAGGCCGTGAGGCTGTTGAAGGACGGTGTAACCATCGTGATCTTCCCCGCTGGCGGTGTCGCCACGGCGCCCAAGGTCTTCGGCCGCGCCATCGATCTGCCATGGAAGATGTTTCCGGCCAAGTTGGTTCAGGAGGCCAAGGCCTCGGTCATCCCGATGCACTTTTCCGGCCAGAACGGGCGTCTGTTCCACCTCGTCAGCGGTCCGATGAACATGGCCGAGCGCGACAACCGCGTGGCCAAGTTCATCGGCAAGGCATCGTTGACGCTGCGTCTTTCCCTGCTCATCCGCGAATTCGCCCGCCTGTCAGGCAGGACAATCGAGGTGCGGGTAGGCGACGTGCTGAGATGGAACGACCTCGAACCGCTGCGCGAGCGCAAGGCGCTACTCGACCGACTCTACCGCGCGGTCTTCGACCTGGCGATTCCGGCTGCGCAACGCGGACGTGTGCCGTTCCTGCCGAAGCGGATGCGCAAGGCCGCCTGACGGACAAGCTTCGTCTTGGCGGCATAGTCACCCTTGATAGCCTTATTTTAGCTGGGCGTTGGGAGCGGGCGTCGAGACGATGCTGGCGCCCAACTGGAGCGTCAAAGCCGAGTACCTCTATGTTGATCTCGGGCGTCGGTCTTTTACAGCTCCTGCGACTGCTCCGGTGGATTTCAAAGTGTCGGCCAAGTTCCACGAGCAGACCGTTCGCATGGGCCTGAACTACCACTTCAACTGAGAGCCGGACCCGGTCAGTCCGCGCCTTCCTCCGGATCGATGGCGGACTGCTCATTGGCCACCACCTCGATTTCCTGGTTCTGGCCGGCAACGACCGTGAAGTCCTTCTGGTAGATGCGGTCGCGGTTCTTGGCGATGATGGTGTACTGGCCTTCGGCCAGCACCATCGATGCGAAGGCGCCGACCGCTTCCTTGATCGGATCGCCGCTTTCGTTGAGCAGCGACCAGGACGTGTCGGCGATGGCTTCACCGCCGGGTTCGCGCACCAGCTTCATCGTCATCTCGGCGGCGCGGTGCTCGACGGTCGCCTCCGTCAGCTTGCCGGCCTCGACGCGGATATCGGAGCGGATCACGGCGTTGACCGCGCCATAGGTGGAGACGACATGGTAGGTGCCGGCATTCAGCCGCACCACGGTGTTCGGCGCGACGTCGGGGGCGATCAGCGCGCGGTCGCCATTGGCCGCGGCCGCGCCTTCATAGATCGAAAAGCGCAGTTTCTTCGACGGGATCGGCGCGCCGCCCGATGTCACCGCGTCGAGCTTCAGGCCGCCGGCATCGAGCACAAGGCTTTCGCGCCGGGCCTCCTTGCCGACGGTGATGCGCTTGGTGGCGCCGGCGCGTCCGTAGGAGGCATGGACGAGATAGCTGCCGGGGTCGAGCTGGAACACGGCCGTGCCGCCATGCGCGGACGCCACCATCGGCAGCTTGCCGTCGCTGGCGGGTTCCGGCTTGAAGACCCGCCACACGATGCCGCGAGTGATGTCGGCGCCCTTGTCGGTCAACTGCGCCGACAGGGTGATGGCGCCGCCATTGCCGAGCCCCAGCGGCGCCCCGGCCTTTGGCGTCGCATAGCTCGAAATGCCTGGAAGTTTGATGTCGCCGACATCATTGGCGTTCTGGGCGAGCGCGAAGGAAACCGGCACCGCGAACAACGCAGCGACCAGTGCGATCACGAAAAGGCGCAGGTACCCCTCAAACATGCTTGCGTTGAAGCCCAAGGCGGTGGCAATTTCAAGGCCTAGAGCCGGATGATTTCAGGTCGAATTGACCTGAAATCTGAATCCGGCTCTAAGTCAAAGAAGTAGAGCATGATGTCGTCCGAAAACCGCTTCACACTTTTCGGCATCATGCTCTAGAAGCGCGTCGCCCCCGGCGCGGCAGCTTCTTATCCGGCGCAAAACGCCACCGCCCGAGCCGCCCGACCTCCCGATGGCGTGCTTCAGCTCAAAATTGAATGCTATTGAATGCTTAGGAGACTTGCGCCCATGGCGTCGCCGATCATCGACTTCCTGCTCACCCGCAATTCCGCGCCGATCCCCGACCTCAAGGAGCCGGCGCCGAGCGATGCCGAGATCGCGACGATGATCGCGGCGGCCTCGCGCGTGCCCGACCATGGCAGGCTCGAGCCCTGGCGTTTCATCCTCTATCGCGGCGAGGCGCGGGTCGAGATCGGCCGGAAGCTGGCGGCGCTTGCCGAGCAGCGCGAGGGGCCATTGCCGGAAGGCCGGCGCAATCAGGAGCTGGCGCGCTTCTCGCGCGCGCCGCTGGTGATCGGCGTCGTGTCGGTGCCGAAGGAGAACCCGAAGATCCCGCAATGGGAGATGTTCCTGTCGGGCGGCATGGCGGCCATGAACCTGATGATCGCGGCCAACGCGCTAGGCTATGGCACCAACATGATCAGCAACTGGTATTCCGATGTGGCCGAGGGCAGGGCGATCCTCGGGCTGTCGCCGCAGGAGCGCGTCGTCGGCTTCGTCCATATCGGGTCGTATCAGGGGCCTGCGCCGGAGCGGCCACGGCCCGATCCGGCGAAGCTCTATGCCGATTACGCCGGTCCCTGGGCCGGTTAGGATCTTTTGGGATTTTCGCAGAACGGCTCGGCGGGCGGCCAATAGTGGCGGGGGACGTCACGGAAGGTTTGGTCATGGTCTCGAGATTGGTTTTCCAGACATTCGTATGGTTCGGCATCATGGGCGCGCTGATGTTCGTGTCGGCCGGCACGCTGCACTGGACCGGAGCCTGGGTGTACATAGTCGTGATGGTCGCACTGAGCCTGACCATGGGCGTGGCGCTCGCCCGGCGCGATCCAGGCCTGATGAACGAGCGCCTCCGCCCGCCGATCCAGAAGACCCAGACCGCGGCCGACAAGATCGTGCTGAGCATATTGCTTATCGGCATTTTCGCCTGGCTGGTCCTGATGGGGCTCGACTTCCGCTTCCGCTGGTCGGCAACTCCCGTATGGGTGCAGGTGGTCGGCGTGCTGGTCCTGCTCGTCGGCATCTGGATCTGCTATCTCACGATGCTGGAAAACAGCTTTGCGGCGCCTGTCGTGAAGATCCAGGACGAGCGCGGGCAGAAGGTGATCACCACCGGTCCATACGGCTATGTCCGCCACCCCATGTATGCCGGCGCCATACTCTATTTTGCCGGCACGGCGCTGCTGCTTGGTTCCTGGTGGGGGTTGGCATCGGTCCCCGCCTTCATCGTCCTGCTCGCCATCCGCACCTTCATCGAGGAAAAGACCTTGCGGACCGGCCTGCGGGGCTATGACGATTACGCCGCGCGCGTTCGCTACAAACTGATCCCGATGGTCTGGTAGCGGTCAGGCGGAGCTGCCTGCCGCCCTGGAGCATTTCACCGTTTCCGTGAAACGGTGAAATGCTCTATCTCCTTGTTTTTACGCAATTCCGGACAGAAAACCGCTCACACTTTTCCTGGAATTGCTCTAGCGCGAGCCAGCAGCCGTTCGGCCAGCCGCAGATGCGGCCGGTCGTACATCTTGCCGTCGATGCCGACGACGCCCGGGTTTCCCGCCGCCGCGAAGGCGTCGACGATCGCCTGCGACCGCCCGACCGCTTCGGCGGACGGCGTGAAGGCGGCGTTGACGACCGGCACCTGCGCCGGATGGATCGCCATCTTGCCGGTGAAGCCGTCGCGCTCGGCCTCGCGGCATTCCTTCTCGAAGGCGGGCATGTCGCGGAAATCAGGAAAGACGGTGTCGACAGCGGCGACTTCGGCCGCGCCGGCCGCCAGAATGGTCATGGTGCGCGCCAGGCGAAACAGGTCGGTGTAGCGGCCGCCCTCGTCGCGGGTCGAGCGCGCGCCGATCGCGGCCGACAAGTCCTCGGCGCCCCAGGTCAGGCCAGCGAGCCGCGCGCTCGTTCCGGCATAGCTGGCCGCCGCCAGCACGCCCGCCGCGGTCTCGGTGATGATCGGCAGGATTCCTATAGCGCCGTCCGGCAGCCCGTTTTCGGCCTCGTGCACCCGGAGCTTCGCCGCCAGCTGCTGGACGTCCCGCCCGCTGTTCGACTTGGGCAGCATGATGCCGTCGGGCTTAGCAGGGACGAGTACCGCGAGATCGGCGTCGGTGAGGCCGGTCGACAGGTCGTTGACCCGCACATAGATGGCGGAACCTGTCCGGTGCCTTTGGCTCGAAATGAACCCGGCCGCGGTTGTGCGTGCCGCCCCCTTGTTCGCGGCGGCGACGGAATCCTCGAGATCGACGATGACCACGTCGGCACCGGCTTCAAAACCTCTTTCCAGCTTCCGCTCGGAGTCGCCGGGTACGAAAAGCAGCGAGCGCATCAGGCCGCCTTCTTCAGCATCATCGCCTGCCTTGTGCATTTGGCGACGAGAACGGCATTTTGATTGTAGGCGCGGTGCTCGAACTCGACGATGCCGCGGTCGGGTTTCGACTTGGACTCGCGCACGGAGACGACCGTCGTCTCGACCCGGATGGTGTCGCCGTGAAAGACGGGATGCGGGAACACCGTTTCCTTCATGCCGAGATTGGCGACAGTGGTGCCGACCGTGATGTCGTTCACCGAAATACCGATCATCAGGCCGAGCGTGAACAGCGAATTCACTAGCGGCTTGCCCCATTCGGTCTTTGCGGCGAAGTCGAAATCGATGTGCAGGGGCTGCGGGTTCAGCGTCATCACCGAAAACAGCATGTTGTCGCTCTCGGTCACTGTCTTGCGCAGCGTGTGATGGAAAACGTGGCCGATGACAAACTCTTCCAGATAAAGCCCGGCCATGGTTCGATCTCCTCCAATGCACCTGCTTGATAGGCGTTGGCCTCGCCTCCATCAAGCCGGTTAAGAAACATGGTGAACCGTTCGTAAACCATTTCCAGCCTACCGTTGACAACGGGGCCGGGAACATCCCGGCGAGGGCGTAGCTGGTCGGCATGGTTGTTTCGCACTTTCTAAAATGGATTGATACGGCAAGGGTTTCCGAGCGTGCCGCCGCCGCGAGCGCGCTGGCGCGTGCCTATATCAATTCCGATCTGCCGTTCGAGGATCGCTGCGCCGCCGAGGCGGCGCTCACGCTGCTTCTGGACGACGCTTCCTCCAAGGTTCGCCAGGCGCTCGCCGAGGCGCTGTCGATGAGCCATCACGCGCCGCCGCAGGTGATCAGCGCGTTGGCCGCCGACCAGCCGGAAGTCGCGGCGCTGGTTCTGGCGCGTTCGCCGCTGCTTACCGATGCCGATCTGATCGACCGCGTCGCCTGCGGCCAGAAGGCGACGCAGAAGCTGATCGCCAACCGTCCGGTCGTCTCGATGTCGCTGGCGGCGGCGATCGCCGAGATCGGCGAGCCGGAGGCCTGCGCCGCGCTGGTCGGCAACAGCGGCGCCGAGATTGCTTCGCTGAGCTTCCGCCGCATGGCCGAGCGGCACGGCCACCTGCCGCTGGTGCGCGAGGCGCTGATTGCCGATCGACGCCTGCCCGCCGATTGCCGGCACATGCTGCTGGTCAAGCTCGGCGAGACCCTGAAAGGTTCACCCCTGGTGCTGGCGATGATGGGTGCGGCGCGCGCCGATCGCGTGATGCGCGACGCCTGCGTGAAGGCCTCGGTGACGCTGATCGAGGGAACACGCCTGGAAGAACATGCCGCGCTGATCGAGCATCTGAGGCTGCGCGGCGACCTTACGGCAAGCTTCATCATCCGCACCATCGCGCATGGCAAGGTGGACTTCTTCGGCTCGACGCTGGTGGCTTTGGCCCAACAGTCCGAGCAGCGGGTGACGGCACTTCTCGCCGACGGGCACGACGTGGCCCTGCAGGCGCTGTTCCGCAGCGCCGGACTTGCGCCGGCCACGCATGCCATCATCCTGCGCGCGCTCAAGATCTGGCGCGAGGTCGCCAACGGCCGGCGTGTCGCCGGCGTACAGGAAGTGAGCTGGCTGATGTTGAAGGAGCTCGGCGGCCAATCCGCCGAGGGCGATCTTGCCGGGCTGGTGAAGTCTATCCACCTCGATGCCTTGCGGGAAAACGCGCGCGGGCACGCGCTGGCCATCGCCGCTGCCTAGGGCATATTCAAGTCTCAGCCGAGTTCTTGGGCGAGGCCGATGAGAAGCCCTTCAGGCCCGCGGATGTAGCAGAGCCGATACGCGTCCCTATACTGGACCACTTCGCCGACGAGCTCGGCGCCGCGCTTGCGGAGTCTCTCAAGCGTCTCGTCGACGTCGTCCACGGCGAACATGACGCGGAGATAGCCCAGGGCGTTCACCGGAGCGTTGCGGTGATCCGCGACGACAGGCGGTGTGATGAAGCGGGACAGCTCGAGCCGGCTATGACCGTCCGGCGTACGCATCATCGCAATCTCGACGTGCTGATCGCCGAGCCCGGTGACACGTCCGGCCCATTCTCCTTCGATCGTGGCTCGCCCTTCGAGTTCAAGACCGAGCTCGCGGAAGAATTCAATCGTCTCGTCGAGGTCCTCGACGACGATTCCTATGTTGTCCATCCGTTTGAGCGCCATGTGTCCAACCTAGGATGTCTCGACCAGCCTAACAAGAACCATTCCCGAACCGGTCTGACCTGAAACGCGGCTCCGAATTGTTCAGGCGCGGCCCTTCGCAAAGAAATCCGGATAATCTTCCATCGCCGCGGCGATGATGCGCAGCGAGGCGGCGATCTGCAGCATTTCGAGCCGATCGCTGCGTTGGGCGATGCTGGCCGCATATTGCCTCGCCACCGCGACGGTCGCGGTCTGCGGCTCGCCCGGCCGTCTAAACAGCAATTCGCGCGCCAAGCCGCGCAGGAAATTGCCGATGGACTCGACCGTTTCGTGCGGGACGGCCGAGTTCAGTTGCGCGTGGCGCAGCCGCAGCACTTCCAGCCCGACGGTGACGGCCGAAATGCTTCCGCCAAGAATGGGATCGCCCTTGCGGCCCGTCTGCTGCACCTGCGGCATCAACTGGTTGATCCGGTCATAGGCGAGGCTTTCGAAGGCCGAGCGCCGGGGTATGCGCTCATGCAGGCAAAGCCGCGCCAGATCCTCGCGCATCGCCTGCGAGATACGCTCCACGGTGACCCAGGGGTCGGCGGGCAGCACGACGATGAAGACGCCGATGGCAATCAGGATGCCGACCAGGATCGACGCCGAGCCGGCGAAGAACGGCCCGGGATCGTAGATCATCTGCTGATGCGGGCTGAGGAAGGCGAGGAAGTTGATGGCGAAGGCGGTGGCGACGCCGACATGGCGGGGATTTGCCATGCCGAGCGCCGCGGGCACCAGGATCGGCACCACGAAGAGCGTGAACCAGCCGAAGCCCGGCAGCGCCGGCAGCGCGACCTGGCCGACCAGAAAGGCAAAAGGCAGCGCGATCAGCGTTCCGGTGAAGAAACCCCAGGCGGACTGCACCGGATCCGGGCGCGCCGCGAACAGGCTGGAGACGACGGCGACAAGGATGACGGTGCCGGCGGCTTCCGACCATTTGGTCGTCAGCCAGAAGATCGCCACGAGCAACGTCGCGAGCGCGGCGCGCACGGCGTTGCGCCACGCGGCCTGGTAGTCGCGGTGGACGACCAGCGCCGGCTGGCCTCGCTCGCTCGATTTCCGCGAGACGGGTGAGCGAAGCGCGTCAAGGCCGCGCATCACCTGCTTCAGCGCCTCGGCGAAATCGCCGGCAATGGTCAGGCGGGTGATGGTGCCGACCTTGTCTTCGGCGGTATCGTTGGAGCCATCATCGTTGGGCAGGTCGGGCATCTCCCTGGCCTTGCTTGCGATCGCATCGAGCCGCGCCACCCAGGGGCCGGTGTCGTCGAGTGCGCCGGGTGTCGCCGCAAGTTCGCCGACGAAGGCCTTCAATTCGCTGCGCATGGGAATGAGCGCCGCGTTCTTCGGCCTGCGGTGGCTGTGCAGTGCGCGTGCCGCCGAAAGCGCCCACAGAAGCTGACCGATCGTGCGCCGCACCGGGTGGGCGCGGGTGGCGAAACTCGGCGCCTCCAGCCGCGCATAGGTGCGCATCTCGGCAAGCGTCTGGGCATCGGTGATCAGCTTGCGCTGGAGTGCGGAGAGGCTTGCCGGATCGCCGTCGGAAAAGGCGCCGCCGGCATATTCGGCGAGGTCGAGGATGCTGCGCTTCAACCTGGAAATGATGGCGTTGGCCGCGAGCTTCGGCAGGATCAGCCGGCTGGTGACGCCGGCGCAGACGATGCCGAGCGCGATCTCCGCGCAGCGGGCGACGGCCAGGTCGACGACGATATGCGGCTGTCCGAGGGCCGGCAGGCTGATGATCATCGCGGTATAGCCGGCAAGCGCGGCGCCATAGGCTTCCGGGTTGCGCAATAGCGACGAGACCAGCGTGCAGACGCCGATCCAGAGCGCCAGAACGCTCACCAACAGCCAGGGATTGGCGCCGAACAGCGATGTGATGCCGACGGCCGCCAGGCCGCCGGCCAGCGTGCCGAGCAGCCGGTAGAAGCCCTTTGCCAGCACCATGCCGGCGACCGGCTGCGCGACGATGAACACCGTCATCATCGCCCATTGCGGATGGTCGAGCTTCAGCGCGTAGGCGACAAGCAGCGCGATCAGTCCGGCCGAAACCGTGCGCAGGGCAAAAATCCAATCCGAACGGGTCGGCTGCGTCAAACCGCTTAAGGGCGTCTCGACAAGCTCTTTCAACCGCGTCCAGGTCACATCGGTTCTCCGTGCCGGAGACTGTTATGGACCGGCAGGCGATCAGATATCCAGCACGTCCGCCTCTGCGAATTCGGCGCGCTCCTGGATGAAGCGGAAACGCGCCTCGGGCTTGGTGCCCATCAGCGCGTCGACGGCATCCTTGGTGGCCTGCTCGGCGTCGATCACGTCGACCCTTAGAAGCGTGCGCTTCCTCGGATCCATCGTGGTCTCCTTGAGCTGCGCGGCCATCATCTCGCCGAGGCCCTTGAAGCGGCCGATCTCGACCTTGCCGCGGCCGGTGAATTCGGTGCGCAGCAGTTCGTCCTTGTGCGCGTCGTCGCGAGCGTAGCCGACCTTGCCGCCCTGCCGGATCGAATAGAGCGGCGGCACGGCCATATAGAGATGGCCGCCGCGGATCAGGTTCGGCATCTCCTGATAGAAGAAGGTGATCAACAGCGAAGCGATGTGCGCGCCGTCGACGTCGGCGTCGGTCATGATGATCACGCGGTCGTAGCGCAGCTCCTCGTCGCGGTATTTCGAGCGCGTGCCGCAGCCGAGCGCCTGGATCAGGTCGGAAATCTGCTGGTTGGCGGCGAGCTTGTCGTTGCCGGCGGAGGCGACGTTGAGGATCTTGCCGCGCAGCGGCAGCACCGCCTGGCTGGCGCGGTCGCGCGCCTGCTTGGCCGAGCCGCCGGCCGAGTCGCCCTCGACGATGAAGATCTCGGCGCCGGCGGCGGCGTTCTGCGTGCAGTCGGCGAGCTTGCCCGGAAGGCGCAGCTTGCGCACCGCGCTCTTGCGCGAGACTTCCTTTTCCTGGCGGCGCCGCACGCGTTCGTCGGCGCGCGCGATGACCCACTCCAGAAGCTTCGAGGCTTCCTGCGGATTGTCGGCCAGCCAGTGGTCGAACGGGTCGCGAAGGGCGTTCTCGACGATGCGCATCGCCTCGATCGTCGCCAGCCTGTCCTTGGTCTGGCCGACGAATTCAGGCTCGCGGATGAACACCGACAGCATGCCGGCGGCCGAGATCATCACGTCGTCGGTGGTGATGATCGAGGCGCGCTTGTTGCCGATGAGGTCGGCGTAAGCGCGCAGTCCGCGCGTCAGCACGTTGCGGAATCCGGCCTCATGCGTGCCGCCTTCGGGGGTCGGAATGGTGTTGCAATAGGAGTTGAGGAAACCGTCGCCGCCGAACCAGGTCACCGCCCATTCGAGCGAAGCATGGCCGCCCTGCTTGTCGCTCTTGCCGGCGAAGACCTCGCGCGTGACCTGGAATTCGTCGCCGAGCGTCGCCTTGAGATAGTCCTTCAGGCCGCCGGGGAAATGGAACTCGGCCTTGGCCGGCGTCTGGTCCTTTTCCTTGATCAGCGACGGATCGCAGGTCCAGCGGATCTCGACGCCGCCGAACAGATAGGCCTTCGAGCGCGTCATGCGGTAAAGCCGCGCCGGTTCGAAGGCGGCGCCCTTGCCGAAAATCTGCTCGTCGGGATGGAAGCGGGTCCTGGTGCCGCGGCGGTTGTGGACCTCGCCAAGATGCTCAAGACCGCTGACCGGGACGCCGCGCGAAAAACGCTGGCGGTAGAGCTGACGTCCCCGCGCGACCTCGACCTCGAGATGGTCGGACAACGCGTTGACGACCGAAACGCCGACGCCATGCAGGCCGCCGGAGGTCTCGTAGACCTTGGAGTCGAACTTGCCGCCCGAATGCAGCGTGGTCATGATGACTTCGAGCGCCGGCTTCTTGAATTTCGGATGCGGATCCACCGGGATGCCGCGGCCGTTGTCGGTGACGGTCAGGAAGCCGTCGGCGGAAAGCTCGACGTCGATGAAGGTGGCGTGGCCGGCCACCGCTTCGTCCATCGAATTGTCGATGACCTCGGCGAACAGGTGATGCATCGCCTTGTCGTCGGTGCCGCCGATATACATGCCCGGACGGCGGCGCACCGGTTCCAGCCCTTCCAGCACCTCGATGTCGGCGGCGCTGTAGCCCTCGCTGCCGTCGCGGGCGGGGGCCGAACGCTTCGCGGCCTGCATGAGCGGATCGGCCGGGCGCGACGGCGCGCGCACCGGCTGTGCCGGCTTTTCCATCTTGCCGAAGAGGTCGTTGCTGTCGTCCATGCTGGGCCTAGCGTCCGGTAAAGCGAATCACGTCTCGATACTGCCACGCTTTTGGCGGGCGAACGAGTTCCTGTTCCGTTCAGGGATCAAACTGTCTCTTATTCTAAAACCATTCGATAACCAAGCCGGCCGAAATAGGGCGGTCGGCGTGCCCCGGTATTCCCGATTCTTTAACATTAACGCCTAGCGTGAGGCCCAACCAACAAAAGACCACGGGCGTCAGGGGTTTCGTTGTGAGGGGCAGGGCCATTACCATGATCGGCATCGCCGCCGTGTTCGGCGCGATCTCGATCTTTGCGGCGGATTTCTGGGTCAAGAGCCAGGCGAAGGCCCAGCCCGAGGTCAAGGTCGTCTCCGTCATGACGCCGCAGCAGCCCAAGGTCGAGTTCAAGACCATCGTGGTCGCAAGCGCGCCGCTACGCTACGGCATGGAGCTCGGACGGCCGCAGCTCGCCGAGATTCCGTGGCCGCAGGATTCCCTGCCGCAAGGTGCTTTCCCGACGATCGACAAGCTGCTTGCGGACGGCAGCCGGGTCGTGCTGTCGCCGATCGAGGTCAACGAACCGGTGCTGCTCACCAAGCTTTCGGGGCCGAATGGCCGCGCCACCCTTTCCAACATGCTGTCGCCGGGAATGCGCGCCGTCACCATCCGCACCGATGAGATCGCCGGTGTCGGCGGCTTCATCACGCCGGGAGATCGCGTGGACGTCGTGCTGACGCGCGACGCTGGCGATATCCAGGAAGTGTCCAAGAATGCGCAGGGCGCCGCCGGGTCGACCGTCACGTCCGAGATCGTCGTCTCCGATGCCAAGGTGCTTTCGGTCGGACAGGGCGCCGACGAGCGCAAGACCGAGCCGCAAATCGCCAATTCCGTGACCCTCGAAGTCACCAACGAAGGGGCGCAGAAAGTGGCGCTTGCCCGCACCGTCGGCACGCTGTCGTTGTCGCTGCGGTCGGCCGCCGACGCAACCGCCAGCAATGGCGGGCTTACGACCATCTCGTCCTTCGGCGGCTCGGTTGCCGCAAACGCGCAGGCGAGCGCCGCCTCGCTCGTCAATGCGATGACGAAGGACCAGGGCGAGCCGAAACTAAAGACGGTGATCGTGACGCGTGGCGACAAGGTCGAGGAATACAAGGTTCCTTCACGGGAACCGCCGCAGGAACTGCAGCAATAGCCGGTGGGGACCGGCGGGGACGGGGCAAGATGTTCGGGTTTGATGCATTTCGGACGACCGGGGGATGGCGTCTTCTCGGCGCGATAGCGCTGGCGGCGGCAATGCTTGGCGTCGCCGCGCCGGCAAGGGCTGGCAATGACGTCGTCTATGTATCGGCGAACAAGAACGCCTCGATCAAGGTGGCCAAGGGCAAGCCGAAGA
Organism: Mesorhizobium sp. B2-8-3; assembly: GCF_006440815.1. Lineage (NCBI taxonomy): Bacteria > Pseudomonadati > Pseudomonadota > Alphaproteobacteria > Hyphomicrobiales > Phyllobacteriaceae > Mesorhizobium > Mesorhizobium sp. B2-8-3. The sequence continues at coordinate 25,359 of NZ_VFTW01000005.1, read as the reverse complement.
CGATCATGACAAGCGCCGCCTTCTACCAGATCGTCATCGGCGATCCGGAGATCGCCAACGTCAATCCGCTGACCGACAAGTCCTTCTACGTGCTCGGCAACAATCTGGGCACCACCGGTATCGCCCTGTTCGACCAGAACAAGCAGCTTGTCGGCACCATCGATATCGAGGTGACGCTGGATACAGACCAACTGGCCAGCACCATCCGCGCCAGCGTTCCCGACGCCAAGATCAAGGTCGGTTCGGCGAACGGCCGCGTCGTGCTGTCGGGCGAGGCCGACGATGCGGTCGCCGCCGACAAGGCCAGCAAGATCGCGTCGCGCTTTTCCGGCAACGAGGAAATCATCAACTCGGTCAACATCTCGTCCTCGCAGCAGGTGCAGCTCAACGTCCGCTTCGTCGAGATCAATCGCCAGGCCGGTCAGGATCTCGGCGCCAAATACGCCGCCAATTTCGCCTATGGCATCGGCAACCGCAAAGTCGTGCTGAGCCCGGATGGAGGAAACCTGACGGCTGCCGGAACAGGCGAGATCATCGGCAGCCTGCTGTCGAACGGCGTTTCGATCGACATCGCCATCAAGGCGCTGGAGGAACGCGGCCTGGCGCGGCGGCTGGCGGAGCCGAACCTGATTGCGCGTTCGGGCCAGACGGCGAGCTTCCTTGCCGGCGGCGAGTTCCCGATCCCGGTTTCCGAAGACAATGGCAAGATCAGCGTCACCTACAAGAAGTACGGCGTCGGCCTGGATTTCACGCCGACGGTGCTGAAGGACGGGCTGGTAAGCCTCGACATCGCGCCGGAAGTGTCCTCGATCGACCCGTCCGCTTCCATCCAGGTCAGCAGCGGCATTTCCATTCCGGCCTTCATCGTGCGCCGCGCCAGGACATCGGTCGACCTCAAGAACGGCCAGAGCTTCATGATCGCCGGCCTCCTGCAGTCGCAGAACGACATCACGACATCGCGGGTGCCGGGGATCGGCAAGCTGCCGGTGCTCGGTCCGCTGTTTTCGTCGAAATCCTATCAGCGGCGTGAGACCGACCTGGTCATCATCGTCACGCCTTACCTGGTCAAGCCGGTCGATCCCTCGAAAAAGATGGTCGAGCCGACCGACGGCACCCAGCCGGCAAGTCCCGCCGACTATTTCCTGAACAACACCGAGGAAGTGGACGCCTCGGCGTCGAAGCGTCCGGTGACGCTGGCGGACGGCAGCGCCGCCCGCTCGATAGCTGCCGCCACGTCCGGCCACTTCCTCGATCTGCCAAAGGACTAAGGCCATGCGCATCCCCGTTTGCATCGCTCTGCTCCTGGCCGGTTTCGCCGGCGGCTGCACCAGCGACGACTATGTCCGCACCGAAGGGGTGACGCTCGGAGTCGGCAACGCACAGGCGTCCAACACCGCCATGCAGATGGTCGATCCGTGGAAGTACGGCGTGCAGAACACCCGGCTTCTCGTGCCGGCCCAGCGTCCGGGTTCCGAGAGCACCGCCGTCGGTGCGAAGGCCGGCTCGGGGTCGGCGCCGACGACATCATCAACGACATCGGACTGATGGGCTGACGACGATGGCATCTGGTAGCAAGACCAAGAAGATCCTGCTCGTTTCGACGGACACGACGTTCTTGCAAGACACACGGACGGCTTTCGCGGCCTCCGAGGTCATCGAGCTTTTGACGCTGGAAAAGAGTGTCAACGAGCTGCGCGGCGAGATCCTCGAGACGGACTTCGGCACGGTCATCGTCGACATGGATGCAGCCAAGCTCGAGGAAATCGAGTCGCTGCAGCGCGTCATGCGACGGCTGGAGGGCAGCATTCCGGTGATCGTCGTGACCCAGGAATTCAACGCGGCGGCGGTGCGTATCCTGGTGCAGCTCAAGGTCGCCGATTTCCTGGTCAAGCCAATCACCACGGCCGACCTCGTGCGTTCCGTCATCCGTGCGCTGCAAGGGCCGGGGCGGGAAGAGAACACCGAATCGCACATCTACACGTTCATGCCGGCCGCCGGCGGCGTCGGCACCACCACGCTCGCCTTGCAGACGGCGTTCCAACTGCATCATTCGGTGACGCGCGGCGCCTCGACATGCGTCGTCGACCTCAATTTCCAGCAAGGCGCCTGCGCCGAATATCTCGATCTCGAACCGCGCTTCGACATCACGGAAATCGAGAACCAGCCGGAGCGCCTCGACCGGCAATTGCTTGACGTGATGCTGTCCAAGCATGCGAGCGGGCTGTGCGTGCTTGCCGCTCCCACGCGCCCGTCGGACATGCGCTCGTTCAAGACCGATGTCGTGGTGCGCATGCTCGACCTCGTGGCGGCCTATTTCGACAATGTCGTCATCGACATGCCGCGCACATGGTTCCCCTGGACCGAGACGGTGCTGCTCGGCTCGAACAAGCTCTATATCGTCGCCGAGATGACGGTGCCCTGCCTGCGCCATACGCAGCGTCTCATCCAGGCCGTCTATGAGACCGCCGGCAAGGAAGTGAAGCCCAACGTCATCGTCAACCGCTTCGAGCAGAAGATGTTCGACAGCGGCATCAAGCAGGCTGACGTCCAGGAGATTCTCGGCGAGCATTTCGTTGGCGGCATCTCCAACAATTACCGGCTGGTGCGCGAGGCGGTCGACCGCGGCGTGCCGCTGCACGCCATCGACCCCAACGCCAATGTCGTCAACGACCTGAAGAAGATCATCCTGCCGGAGGAGGCCGTCCAGATGATGGCCAAGTCGAAGTCGCTGTTCGGCCTGGGCAAGGGCTTGCTGAAGAGGAAGGCAGGATGAACAGCCGCTTTTCCAACCTGCAGAGCCGCGACGTTCGTCCGCAGCGGGCACCCGAATCCGCGCCGGTCACGCACAATGCCGTGATCATCCCGACGACCCGCAAGCCGGCGCCGCCGAAGCCGGAAGCAGCGCCTGCAAAGAGCGCCAACAAGGTGCTCGATGCGCGTGTGCGTATCCATCGCATGCTGCTCGAGGAAATCAACCTCGTGGCGCTGGAGCGGCTGCCCCGGGATGAAATGCGCCGGCAGGTGCATGAATTCGTCTCGGAAAAGACGCGCAATGAGCGGATGGCGATCAACAACGCCGAACTCGACGCCCTGGTCGACGACATCGTCGACGAGATGGTGGGCCTCGGCCCGCTGGAGCCGCTGCTCAAGGACCCCGAGATCAACGATATCCTGATCAACGGCCACCAGAACTGCTTCGTCGAAAAGCGCGGCAAGCTGCAGCAGGTCAATATCCCGTTCAAGGATGAGGCACATCTCCTTCGAATCATTAATAAAATCGTCGCGGCGGTCGGCCGCCGCGTCGATGAATCGCAGCCGATGGTCGACGCCCGCATGCTCGACGGCTCGCGCTTCAACGCGGCGATCCGCCCGGTCGGCGTCGACGGGCCACTGGTGTCGATCCGCAAATTCTCCAAGAACAAGCTCGGCCTGCACAAACTGGTCGAATTCGGCGCCATCACCCAGAACATGGCCGAGGTGCTGGCGGCGGCGGTGCATGCCCGCAAGACCACGATCATCTCCGGCGGCACCGGCACGGGCAAGACGACGATGCTCAATGCTTTGTCGGCCTTCATTCCGGAAGACGAGCGCTTGATCACCATCGAGGACGCGGCCGAGTTGCAACTGCAGCAGCCGCATGTCGCGCGCATGGAAACGCGCCCGGCCAATATCGAGGGTCACGGCGAATTGAAGCAGCGCGACCTGGTCAAGAACGCGCTGCGCATGCGCCCCGACCGCGTGATCCTCGGCGAGTGCCGCGGCGAGGAAGCCTTCGACATGCTGCAGGCGATGAACACCGGTCATGAAGGCTCGATGGCCACCATCCATGCCAACACGCCGCGCGATGCCATCTCGCGTCTGGAACAGATGCTCGGCATGACCGGCATGCCGATGACTGTGCAGTCGATCCGCAGCCAGATCTCCAGCGCCATCGACATCATCGTCCAGCTGACGCGCCTGTCCGACGGCAAGCGCAAGGTGACCAGCGTCGCCGAAGTGACCGGCATGGAAGGCGACGTCATCCAGATGCAGGAGATCTTCCGCTTCGTGCGCACCGGCATGGAGGCGGACGGAAAGATCCTCGGCCACTTCGAAGCGACCGGCATCCGGCCACGCTTCCTCGAGGACCTGCGCAACATGGGCATCGAATTCCCGGGCAAGTATTTCGAACCCGGCCGGCCGCAGGACTAGGCCGGTGTTCGAGGGATTCAGCCCGGTCTACGTCGTCTACGCCGCGGCGGCGCTCACCGGCATCATGATCGCCGAGGGCCTTTATTTGCTTTATGCCGGGCGCAGCGACAAGCGCACGGCCATCAACCGCCGCATGAAGCTCGCAGAGAACAAGATCAGCCAGGAGCAGGTGCTGATCCAACTGCGCAAGGAACGCGGGATCGACGGCGGCGGCTCCATTTTTTCCCTCGACCGCTTCCGCGCCCTGCGCACGCAGTCCGGCATGACCACGCCGCTGCCGAAGTTCCTGACGATCACCTCGGGCGTGGCCGCGGCGCTGGCGCTTGTCGGCATCTGGAAGGGCCTGCCGCTCCTGTTCGGCCTCATCCTGTTTGTCTTGCTGTTGCCGGTGCTGCCGGTAATGGCCATGCGCTTCCTGCGCAAGCGCCGGCACAAGCGGTTCGGCATGCAACTGCCCGAGGCGCTGGAGCTGATCACGCGCGGCCTGAAGGCCGGCCATCCGGTGCCGGTGGCGATTGCCATGGTGTCGCGCGAAATGGCCGATCCGATCGGCACCGAGTTCGGCGTCGTCGCCGACGAGGTGACCTATGGCTCCGACCTGGTCTCGGCGCTGAACAACCTTTTCGACCGGGTGGGGCATGAGGACCTGCCGCTGTTCGTCACGGCGGTGTCGATCCAGAGCAGTTCGGGTGGCAATCTGCGCGAGATCCTCGACGGCCTGTCGGCGACGATCCGCGACCGCGGCAAGCTGCGCCGCAAGGTGCGCGCCATTTCGACGGAAGGGCGCATGTCGGCTTACATCCTGACCGCGGTCCCCGTGCTTCTGTTCACCGCCATCATGGTGCTGATGCCGCAGTTCTACCAGGATGTCTGGGACGTGCCGAAGACCTGGTACATGCTGAGCGGCTCCGTGATCTGGCTGCTGCTCGGCAACGCCATCATGTTCAAGATGTCGAATTTCAGGTTCTGAGATGGAAGACGTCATCCGCTTCCTCGCTTCGCTCGCGCCGACCTCGCCGATGCCGGTCGCCGTGCTGCTCCTTGTGCTGGGCGGCGGCGCCGTCGCCTGGCCGCTGGTGCTCGCCAAGGGCGATCGCGGCGACGTCAAGCGCCGGCTGAAGGTGGAGATTTTGCAGCCGGCCGAGCAGGCGGAGCCGGCGCCCAAGAAGAGCACCAACGCCGTGCGCGAGAAGGCGGTGAAACGGGCGCAGGAGTTCTATGCCAAGAGCGATCCGGAAAATGTCGCGCGGCTGCGCCTGAAGCTTATCCAGGCCGGCTACATGGAGCCGCGCGCGGTCGGCATGTTCTTCCTGATCCGTTTCGCCGCGCTGGTCGGCGCTGCGTTCGGCGCATTCCTGGTCAACCACTGGGCGGCCAGCGCCGAGTCGACCATGACCAGCCGCTGGACCTTCATCATCCTGTCGGCTGCCGGCGGCTATTTCCTGCCTGGCCTGGTGCTGACGCAGAAGGTTCGGGAAAAGATGCGCGAATACCGCAACGGCTTTCCCGATTTCATGGATTTGATGATCGTCTGCTCCGATGCCGGCATGAGCATGGAGGCCGGCATCGAGCGGGTCTCCAGGGAGCTTGCCAGGACCTATCCGTCGCTCAGCCAGAACCTGATCCTGGTGTCGCTGGAGTTGCGGGCCGGGCGCAGCCTCGACGACGCGCTGAAGGCGCTTGCCGACCGCCTCAGCCTCGACGAGGTTCGCTCCTTCGCGACGCTGCTGCAGCAATCCAAGGAACTTGGCACCAGCCTGTCGGGCTCGCTGCGCGTCTTTTCCGACGAAATGCGGCACAAACGCATGTCGCTGGCCGAGGAGAAGGCGCATGCCCTGCCGGCCAAGATGTCGGTCCCGGTGACGGTCTGCATCCTGCCGGTGGTGCTGATGATCGCCATCATACCGATCATCGTGAAGCTGACCGCGCACTAAGGATTCAGGCGAGGCCGGCCTGCAAATAGCGGCCTCCTGCGCTTCCGGCCTTCGCCGGCCGAAGCGCTCGTGAGTGTCTCCGCTCTATGAAGGTACGGCCGGCGTAGGCCGGTTCTCGGAACCCGTCGCTTTCGGCTCGGCCTGACCTGAATCCGGGCAACCGTGGTTAACGCATCCTCTGCGGGCAACCAAAATTTAGCTGCATTTCGGCACCGAAGCTTAATCGCTCTTCTGTATGGTTTTTCCTGAAGAACGACCCGGCAAATCGGGCGATGGGGCAGGGGCATGCGTCAGAGACTTCCCAGGGCAGCGGCGGCGTTGGCGGCCGTCTTGATGATTACCGGCTGCACGACGAACAACAACGTCGACACAACCAAGACCACGGCGATCCAGCCGGTGGCCAAGGATGTCAGCGCCAACGACCTCGTTGAAGGCAAGGCGCAGTTCCGCGAGGCGAATTTCGGCCTTGCCGAACAGCATTTCCGCAAGGCGGTAGAACTCAAATCCGACAATGCCGAGGCCTGGATGGGGCTTGCCGCATCCTATGACGAGCTTGGCCGCTTCGACTTCGCCGATCGCGCCTATATGCAGCTGTTGAAGGTCGCCGGGCGCAAGCCGCAGATCGTCAACAATATGGGTTATTCGCAGCTTCTGCGCGGCAACAAGAAGAAGGCGCGCGCGCTGCTGCTCGAAGCCAAGGCCGGCATGGCCGATCAGACGGTGGTCAACGCCAATCTGGCGCTGCTCGACAAGGGCTGATCCGTCTGCGGGTTCTCGTTTCCCGTGTATCCTCACGGGATTTCGCCTCACATGTCGACGCTTTATAAACCCTGTGTCGAGGTAGCGTTGGGCATCGTCCGAAAACGGTTTGCGCCAGCCGCAGCCAGCCTACATTGAGGGGACGGGCACCGGCTAGACGCTAGAGGCAGTTCTTCACGGATGTTGGATTTCAGTTCGCTCCTGCTCGCGGCGGCGCTGTCGGGCACATGCCTCAGCATTACCATGTTTGCAATCTGGCTCACCACGCCGCGGGCGCGCTTCGTGCTCACGGTCGCCTGCGGCACCCTGGTGCTCGTCGCCCATGTCGTCGCGTTCTGGCGCTATGCCAAGGATGCCGGTCCCTGGCTGTGCCAGGTCGTGCTGGCGCTGTTGACCCTGGGTTTCCTGATCATCTGCCTGTCGGCCATGCAGTATCTCGGCTTTCGCGACTACCGCCGCGCCATCGTGCCTGCGCTGGCCGCGATGGCGGCCTGCGCTCTGGTCACCTATCTCGGCTTCGACGGCATCGGCTTCCAGATCACCTATGCGGCCGTGACGGCACTGCTCGCGGCGATCGGGGCGATGTTCTGGATGAAAGGGGATCACGACCGGCGGATCCTTCTGGTCGTCTCCTTCCTCAGCGGAGCCTGCGGTCTGTCCTTCGCGCTGTGCGGCGCGGTGTTGCTCGTCCAGGGGCAATGGGTCCTCGGCGCCGCGCCCGACAATTGGGCGGAACGGCTGAACTCCGTCGTCGCGGTCGCCTGCATGACCGGCCTCGGCGCGCTGACGCTTTCGCTGCACCACCTGCAGGCGCAGATCGAGCTCAAGGCCGAGACGATGACCGATCCGCTGACCGGCCTTATGAACCGCAGGGCGCTCACCGAGCTTTATGGCGATCGCAGCTTCGGTCCGTTCATGGCGATCGCGATGTTCGATCTCGACCATTTCAAGATGACCAACGACGTCTTCGGTCATCCCGTCGGCGACCAGGTGCTTTGCCGCTTCGCGGCGGTGATCAAGAAATACGGCAGGGCAGGGGTCGACGCATTCCGGCTGGGCGGCGAGGAATTCGCGCTCGTCATGACGCGCGTGACGCCGGAAAAGGCGCATGACATGGCAAGCCGGATCGGCGTCGCTTTCGGCACCGAGATCGTTGCGACCCATCGCGGCCCGCTGCGCAGCAGCGTCAGCGGCGGCGTGGGATTCGGCTCGACCGCCGGCCGCCCTCTCGACGAGGTGCTGGCGCAAGCGGACGCCGCGCTTTATGCGGCCAAGCGTGCAGGACGCAACCGCGTCATCGCTCAGACCGAATGGGGCCAGCCCGATGTGGGGCCGGCCCTGAAAACCGCCTGAGCAAAACCTGGGCTGCTACTCCGCGGCGCCGAGATATTCCGACAGCGGCGGGCACGAGCAGACCAGGTTGCGGTCGCCGGCGACATTGTCGATGCGCGAGACCGGCGGCCAGTATTTCGCCGCCAGATCCGCGTCGCCCGCCGGATAGGCCGCCTCCAGCCGCGGGTAGGGATGTTTCCACTCACCGGCAAGCGCCTCCGCCGCGGTGTGCGGGGCGTTGACCAGCGGGTTGTCGCTGGACGGCCACTCGCCCTTCGCCACTTTCGCCGCCTCGCCGGCGATGGCGATCATCGCCTCGCAAAAACGGTCGAGCTCGCGCTTGGGCTCGGACTCGGTCGGCTCGACCATCAGCGTGCCGGCGACCGGAAACGACATGGTCGGCGCATGGAAGCCGTAGTCGATCAGGCGCTTGGCGATGTCGTCGACGCTGATGCCGGCGCTTTCCTTGAGCACGCGCGTGTCGAGGATGCATTCATGCGCGATGCGATCGCTCCTGCCCTTGTATAGCAGCGGGTAGTGCGGCGCGAGCCGCGTCGCCACGTAGTTGGCGGAAACGATCGCCGTCTCGGTCGCCTGCTTCAGGCCGGAGTGGCCCATCATGCGGATGTACATCCACGTGATCGGCAGGATCGACGCACTGCCGAAGGGCGCGGCGGCAACGGCATGCGCCGAGCCTTCGGTGACATGGCCCGGCAAATAGGGTTTCAGATGCGCCCTGACGCCGATCGGGCCGACGCCCGGGCCGCCGCCGCCATGCGGGATGCAGAAGGTCTTGTGCAGATTCATGTGGCAGACGTCGGCGCCGATGTCGCCGGGGCGGGCGAGGCCGACCAGGGCGTTGAGGTTGGCGCCGTCGAAATAGACCTGGCCGCCATGCTCGTGGATCAGCGCGCAGAGATGGCGCGCCCCTTCCTCGTAGACGCCATGCGTCGAAGGATAGGTGAACATCAGCGCCGCGAGGTTCTTGGAATGCTCGTTGGCCTTGGCGCGCAGATCGTCCATGTCGATGTTGCCGTCGTCCAGGCAACGCACGACGACGACGCTCATGCCGGCCATCGCGGCGCTCGCCGGATTGGTGCCGTGCGCGGAGGACGGGATCAGGCAAACGGTGCGGTGGCCTTCGCCGCGCGCGCGGTGATAGGCGCGGATGGCGAGCAGGCCGGCATATTCGCCCTGGCTGCCGGCATTGGGCTGCAGGCTGACGGCGTCGAAACCGGTGATTTCCGACAGCCAGGCCTCCAGATCGCCGACCATCTTGCGATAGCCTTCGGAATGGCCGGCCGGCGCGAAGGGATGCAGATTGGCGACGCTCGGCCAGCTCACAGGCATCATCTCGGCGGCGGCGTTGAGCTTCATGGTGCAGGATCCGAGCGGGATCATGGTGCGATCGAGCGCAAGGTCCTTGTCGGCCAGCCTGCGCAGGAAGCGCATCATCTCGGTTTCGGAATGGTTGTCGTGGAAGACCGGCTGGGTGAGGAATTCCTTGCCGCGCGGATTGCCAGGCATGGAGCCGCCTTCCGCCGCGCCGGGCTTGGCCCCGAACAGGGCGGCGATCGCCTCGAGGTCGGCTTCCGTGGAAGTCTCGTCGAAGGCGACACTGACGCAGTCGGCATCGATGACGCGCAACAGCCGGCCAGTCTTCTGAGCGGCAGCTTCTATTGCCGCGGCCTTGCCCTTCACTTCCGCGGTCACTGTGTCGAAGCGGCTTGCGCCAAGCACAGCAACGCCTGCAGCCTTGAGGCCCGAGGCGAGGCGATCGGCCAACCCGTGGATCTGACCGGCAATCGCCTGCAGACCGGCAGGACCGTGCCAGATCGCATAGGCCGTCGCCATATTGGCCAACAGCGCCTGCGCGGTGCAGATGTTGGAGGTCGCCTTGTCGCGGCGGATGTGCTGCTCGCGCGTCTGCAGCGCCAACCGGTAGCCCGGGCGGCCCATGGTGTCCGTCGACTGGCCGACGAGGCGGCCGGGCATCAGGCGGGTCAGCTTGTCGGAAACGGCGCAGTAGGCGGCATGCGGGCCGCCAAAGCCCATCGGCACGCCGAAACGCTGCATCGGACCGACGGCGATGTCGGCGCCGAGCTTCGCCGGCGCGTCCGTCAGCGTGAGCGCCAGCGGGTCGGCGATGAAGACGACGAGCGCGCCGGCGGCACGGGCCTTCTCGATCGCCGCCTTGTGGTCGCCGTAGACGCCGAAGGTGTCCGGCCAGGAGACGAGCAGGGCGGCGGTGTTGTCGTCGATCGTCTCGCCGTCGACCTCGATGCCGAGCGGTTCGGCGCGGGTGCGCACGACGTCCAGCGTCTGCGGATGCGGCGTGCCGGCAAGCGCCACCTTGGTGCGCTTGTCGCGGTGGTGGCGCAGCGCGATGCCGACGGCTTCGGCGACGGCGGTGGCTTCATCGAGCAGCGAGGCGGACGCCACCGGCAGGCCGGTCAGTTCCGTCACCAATGTCTGGAAGTTGAACAGCATCTCCAGCCGACCCTGGCTGATCTCGGCCTGGTAGGGGGTGTAGGCCGTGTACCAGGCCGGGTTCTCGAACAGGTTGCGCTGGATGACCGGCGGCACGAAGACGCCATGATAGCCGGCGCCGATGAAGCTTTTCAGCACCCTGTTCTTCGCCATGATCGCAGACAGTTCGGCCAGCGCTTCCGCTTCGCTGGCCGGAGCCGGCAGGTTGAGCGGCTGGTCAAGGCGGATCGATCTCGGCACGGCCTGGCTGATCAGCGTTTCAACGGACGGAACGCCGAGCACGGCAAGCATGGCTCTGACATCGTTGATGCCCGGGCCGATATGGCGGGCCAAGAAGGGAGTAAGCGCTGCGGTCATGTCTTTATGTCCTGATATCAGCCGATATGGGCTTTGTAGCCGGCCTCGTCCATGAGGCTGTCGAGCTGGCTTTCGTTGGCGAGCTTCATCTTCCAGAGCCAGCCGTCGCCGGTCGCGGCCGAGTTGACCAGAGAGGGATCGGCCGACAGCGAGGCGTTGGCCTCGGTGATCTCGCCGTCGACCGGTGCGTAGACGTCCGACGCCGCCTTGACGGATTCGACGACCACGGCGGTGTCGCCCTTGGCAAGCTTGCGGCCGATTTCCGGCAGCTCGACGAAAACGAGATCGCCGAGCTGTTCCTGCGCATAGTCGGTGATGCCGACGGTGGCGACGCCACCCTCTACGCGCAGCCATTCATGGTCTTCGGTGAAATAGGTCTTTGCCATTGGGTCTTATCCTTTGCGGTAGCGATGTGGGGTGAAGGGCAGGGACGCGACGTCGACCGGGATTTTCGTCCCGCGGACGTCGGCGAAGAGTTTCGTGCCGGGCTTGGCCAGCGTGGTGTTGACGTAGCCCATGGCGACGGGGTGCCCGGTCGAAGGGCCGAAGCCGCCCGAGGTGACGTGGCCGGCCGGGTTGCCGTCGGCATCGATGAGCGCGGCGCCGGCGCGCACCGGCTGACGACCTTCGGGCTTCAAGCCGACGCGCTTCTGCGACGGCCCACGCTCGATGACAGAGCGCAGCGCGTCGGCGCCAATGAAATGACCCGAGGCCCGAACCTCCTTGGGAATCGCCCACATCAGTCCGGCGCTTGCCGGGTCGATTTCCGGTGTCAGGTCCTGGCCGTGCAGGCAAAGCCCGGCCTCGAGCCGCAGGCTGTCGCGAGCGGCAAGACCGATCCACTGCACGCGCTCGTCTTCCAGGAGTCTGGCAACAAGATCGCGGGCATCCTTCTCCGGCAGGCCGATCTCGAAACCGTCCTCACCGGTGTAGCCGGAACGGCTCATGAACCAGTTTTGCCTGGGCTCGACCCCGTGCATGAAGAGCAGCGAGCCGGTTTCGATGCCGGCCCGCGCAAGGGCTGCCCAGGCGTCCGGTCCCTGGATCGCCAGGAACACGCGGTCAAGCGGCTCGACCTTGGCATCGAAATCGGCGGAGAGGTCGCGCAGATGCTCCTCGTCCTCGACGGCGTTGCCGGCGTTGGCCACCACCATGAACCGGTCATCGCTCAGGCGCGTCACGATCAGGTCGTCGATGATGCCTGCCGCCTCGTTGAGGAAGAAAGTGTATTTGGACTGCGAGATGTCCAGCGCGCCGGCATCGAGCGGGCAGGCGCGGTTCAACAATGCGATGGCTCCCGGACCGGCGACCTCGAACAGCTTCATATGCGAGATGTCGAACAGGCCGGCATGCTCGCGTGAGTGAAGGTGCTCCTTCATCACGCCGGGCGGGTAGGTGAGCGGCATCGACCAGCCGGCGAAGGCGCCGAAACGCGCGCCCGCGGCCTGATGCAAATCCTCAAGGGGTAGATGTCTGGTGTCGTCGCCTGTCATGTCTTCTCCAGAGTCGCACGCAATCGACCGCCGGCGGCGGCCTAATTCGTGCCCCTCTGTCTGAAGCCTGAGAGACTCGCGCCCCGTAACTCTGTCGGCAGCGCTTACACCTTCGGCGCGGGACGAATCCCGACTTTCCAGAGTTGTCTTTCCCGTCTACGGTTCTTTTGCCTGAGAGATTTCGGGCGATTTCCCCTTCGGCGACAGCTTGCGCTGCTCTCTCCCGCAAACAGGTAGGACTCAGTCGCCTGAGCCCCCGACGCGCCATCCATAGCCCGTCGGCGACACCTTGTCACCTCCCAGCGACATTTAAAGCGTGCCCTGCGTTTCGGCGATATGCATTGGCCGACAAGGCTTCGCTAACCACGCCGTTTGCCGGTTTCTCAAGACAATGCTGATAAAGCTCGGTGGGGTAATGCACTGAGTTCGCCGGCAGCGGGCGACGGGCAGGGACGGCAAATGGGCGAATTGATCATGAGCGCTCCGGTGGCGGGGCTGACCTCGAAGAACAAGATCACGGCCGAAGACGTGACGATGCTGCGGCGCGAGGTTTTCGCGGATGGCGTGGTGGGTCGCGGCGAGGCGGAGGCGCTGTTCGCGCTCGACCAGACGGCGCGCGACAAATGCGGCGAATGGGCGCCGTTCTTCGTCGAGGCGGTGACCGACTATATTGTCCACCAGGAAAAGCCGGAAGGCTACGTCTCCGAGCAGAATGCCGACTGGCTGGTCCGCACGATCTCGCGCGACGGCATGGTCGACAGCCGCACCGAGCTGGAGCTGCTGGTGCATGTGCTGGAGGAAGCGAAATCCTCGCCCGGCCAGCTCTCGGCCTATGCGCTGGAACAGGTCGCGCATGCGGTAATCGACGGCAAAGGCCCGTTGATGCTCGGCGGCGATCTCGTGCCCGGGCTGATCGCCACGGCCGAGGTCGATCTGTTGCGGCGCATCCTCTATGCCTATGGCGGCGACGGCAACATCGCCATCACCAAGGCTGAAGCCGAGATCCTGTTCAGGATCAACGACCGGACCGCGGCCGCCGAGAACGATCCGTCCTGGAACGACCTCTTCGTCAAGGCGATCGCCAATTACGTCATGTGCTCGGCCGGCTACGAGCCGCCGACGCGCGAAGTGGCGCTGCGCCATGAAACCTTCCTGGATGAAGCCGCGCCGACCCTTGGCGGTTTCTTCGGTCGCATGGTGTCGGGTGGGCTCGCCGGAATCCTCGGCGCCTATCAGTCGCCGGGCGACATCGAGGCGGAATGGGAAGCCAGGAATCGGGCCACCGAAGCGCTTGCCCGCCGCGCCGAGACGATCGATGCGAGCGAGGCCGAATGGCTGACCGAGCGCGTCGGCGGCGGCCAGCGGCCGCTGCGCGACAACGAGCGCGCGCTGCTGACGCTGATCAGGCATGCTTCGCCGGAAATCCATCCGGCGCTGAAGCCGCTGCTCGACAAGGTTGCTTAAGCCTACGTCGCGCCCGGTCGATGCCGGGCGGCTATCGTCTTGCAAAGGATGACGTTGGAATGGCCTTCGGGCCATTGCGGCAACTCGGCCATGCGCTCGAAGCCGGCTTTTTCGTAAAGGCCCGGCGCCTGGAAGTCGTGGCTCGAAACCCATACCCGCCCGACGCCCCGGCTGGCGGCCTCGGCTGTGAAAGCATCGAGCAGCTTCTTGCCGTAGCTGCGGCCTCGATAGGCTTCATCGACCCACATCAATTTGAGTTCGGCGGTTCCTGCCCACGAGTAGCCGGCGGCAATGCCGATCACGCCTCCGGCCTCGTCGCGGATCACGAAGATCAACCCCCGATCATCATCGCAGCCGGTTTTGCGTCGGTTATCGCCGTTGAGACGTTCCTCGAGGGCAGCCAATTCGATGGGCGACAGATCGTGCTCGGCCTGCAGGCGAGGGACCATCAAATCCCGCCATACCAGTCGTAGCCATTGTCCTCCCAGTAGCCGCCGCGGCCGCCGCCGACATTAGCGAAACTGTCGACCAGCTCGATCTTGTAGATGTATTTGGGCATCTTGTAGCCGAGCTGGCGCTCGACCCGCACGCGAAGCGGCGCGCCGTTCTCGACCGGCAAGGGCTTGCCGTTCAGGCCATAGGCCAGAATCGTCTGTGGATGGCGGGCGTCGATCAGGTCGATGGTGCCGTAATATTTGATGTCGCCGGATAGGCTTTGCTCGATCGTGTCGAGGCAGTGGAACATGACGTAGCGGGCCTTCGGCTTGACCACCACCTGGTCCAGCACCAGCGACAGCGGCGTGCCGGTCCATTTGGCGATGCAGCTCCAGCCTTCGACGCAGTCGTGGCGCGTGATCTGGGTGCGGCTCGGCATGTTCTGGAGCTGCTCGCGGGTCAGCGACAGCGGTTTTTCGACGAGGCCTGAAACCTCCAGGCGCCAGTCGGCGAAATTGTTGGCGAGCAGACCCTTGTAGGTGTCGTCATCGGGCGCCGTGATGCCATTCGGACGCTGCGGCTGGCGGATATCGGCCTCGGTGAATTCCGGCGCCAGCGCGTCGCGGCCGGCAAGCAGGCGCTGCGCGCGCCAGGTCAGGCCGTTGGCGTTTTCGAGGAAGCTGCGCAGGCCGCCGCCGATGCCGAGGCCGCTGTCGAAGGCATCGCAACCCGACAGCGCGATGCCGGACAGTCCGAGGCTGCTGGCGGTCAGGAACTTGCGGCGGCTGATTTGGAATTTTGCCATGTCAGGCGCTCCTCTCGCTCGGCTCGGCGTGCTTCGTGGGCGGATCGGTGCGGTACCAGCCGGTGATGATCGAGCGCAGCTCGTTGATCGGGCCGGCGGCGAGAATCATCAGGATGTGGATGACGAAGAAAAGGACGAGCAGCACCATGACGGTGAAATGGATGGTCCGCGCCGTCTGCCTGCCGCCGAGTATCTCATTCAGCCAGGGCAACACCGAATTCATGCTCGGCGACATGGCCAGGCCGGTGATGATCATCAGCGGCAGCAGCACGAAGAGCACGCCGCCATAGGCCATCTTCTGCAGCGTGTTGTATTCGCGCGTGTGGTGGAATTTCAGCTTCGCGTGATCGACGATGTCGCGCGGCAGCTTGCGCAGGTCCGACACGCGAGGGGCGAGATCGCGACGGATATGGCCGTTGACCAGGCCGGCGATCAGCCAGACGAGCAGCGTCGTGGTCAGGATCCAGGCGAAGAAGAAATGCACGACGCGGGCGGTGCCGAGATCGTAATAGGAGGGAATTGTCGCCCAGGCCGGGAAGGCGCGCGGCGTCTCTTGTCCCGGCGGCCCCGACCAGCCGAGCACGCCCGTGGTGTCGAAGCGATGGCCGAAGATTTCGGTGAAGCCGCGCGGTCCGTTGGCGGTATTCTCGGCGCCGATCTGGAGGATGGTGTTGTTGAACTCGAAGCCGGACTGCTTGCCGACATAGAGCTGCGGTCGCGCATTGAAGATCTGCAGACCGGAAAGCAGCATGAAGAACAGCGAGAAAGCCCAGAGCCAATGGGTAAGGCGGGTCCAGCCCGACTGCCGGTAAATGAGCGGCCCATTTTTCGGCGCAGGTTTATCGGCCTCTGCTACCGGCTCGTTCCTGGCAATGGCTTCCATCTTCGTCTCCGGCCCTGCATCGCTCACCGCTTACCGGCTTGCGTTCTTCCTCCCAATACGCCGTCAGGCAAAGCGTTGTTTCATGCGATCACGGATTTATTACGGAGAACCCAGGCTGACGGCGAGATTGACCGCCGCGGCAACGATCACCGTGTTGAAGAAAAAGGTCAGGACCGAATGGACGAGCACGACCAGCCGCATCTGCGAGGTGGTGATGGCAGTGTCCGCCGTCTGTGCCGTCATGCCGATGACCGTCGCGAAATAGAGGAAGTCCCAGCCTTCCGGTCTTTTGCCGCCCGGAAAATCGAGGCCGCCGACCGGCATCTTCTTCTGGGTTTTCTCGTCGAGCTCGTCGCCATCCTTCCAATAGACATGCGCATAGTGCAGCGACGCCATAGCGTGGATGGTGAACCAGCCGAGCGGGATCGACAGCATGGCGAAGGCGAGCTGCAGGGGATGCGCGGCATCCTTCTGGTTGATGAGCAGGAACAGCGACACGATGGCGGCGCCGACGACAAAGAGCGTGACGGCGAAGATCAGAAAGACGGGCAGGTCGGTCGCGCGCGCGTTCTTGCTGAGATAGCGCCCGGTAAGGCTGGGCATCAGGGCCAGCACCAGGGCGATATAGCTGGCGAAGAACACATTGGCGCCGATCGAGTAGGGCAGCGGCGCGCGCAGCAACAAGGCAAGCAGCAGCGCGACGATGCCGATAGCCGCGGCGAGGGCGAACTGCATGTGCCGATGCATCGGCGTGTTGATGTCCTCACCCATGGCCCGAGGCCCCTGAAGACGTTGGATCAGTCCGGTGTGACGGATTTCAAAGCCCGCCGCAAGATGCGGTCGAGCTCGCCGAGAAACTGCGAGCGGTCCTTCTGCGTGAAGCTGGCGTTGAACCCCCGGCTCTCGCCGGTTTCGCGCAGATGCTGCTTGAGGTCGCGCATCGCCACCGCCATGCCGATGGTTTCCGGCGTGAAGGGGCGGCCGGTGGGTCCCAGCACATGCGCGCCGAGCGCCACCGTGCGCGCGGCAAGCGGAATGTCGGCCGTCACCACGACATCGTTGGCCTTGGCATTCTCGACGATCCAGTCGTCCGCCGCGTCCGCGCCCTTGGAGACGACGACGTTGCGGACCATCGGATCGCGCGACGGCCGCAGGCCGCCATTGGAGACATAGGTGACGATGACGCCATGGCGCTCCGCGACCTTCTCGACCTCGGCCTTGACCGGGCAGGCGTCGGCATCGACGTAGACAACGGGTGCGGGCATCGTTACTTCCAAACAAACATGGGGCCGGCGTGTCAGCCAGCCCCATGGCAGAAATCGCAGGATTTGTCAGGCCGCCAAGGCGCCCGACTTCTTGGCGGTCCAGGTGGCGATATAGTCCATCAGGCCGGGGCTGAGGCAGTCATAGGGCTCGAGCCCGATCGACTTCAGCTGGCCACGGATGCCGTCCATGCGGCTCGGATCGACACCGGATTCGATGATCGAGGAGACGAAGGCGGTGAAGCCCGGCGGCGACCAGCCGTCCTCCTCGAAGCGCTCGGGATGGATGAAGGACAGGCCCTTGAAGGGATGGTCGCGCTCGACCGGGCCGTACATGTGGACGCCGCAGCTTGTGCAGGCATGGCGCTGGATGAGGGCCGAGGGATCGACCACCTTCAGCTTGTCGCCATTTTCGGTGACGGTGACGTCGCCGCTGCCGGCAACGGCCACGACCGAGAAGATGGCGCCGTCCGGCTTCCAGCATTTGGTGCAGCCGCAGGCGTGGTTGTGGGCGATCTGGCCCTTGACCTTCACCTTCACCGGATTGCTGGTGCACAGGCAGACCAGCGTGCCGCCGGCAAAGCTCGCGCTCTCCTTCGGCAAGCCACTGTCGATCTTCGGATGCAGTTTTTCAGGCATTGAGTTCCTCCCTTGTTGAACCTTTGCAACTTCAGTCGCTGGCCATAGGTCGGCGGCTTGTTTTCCTCAGTAAACCACGACGCTGCGGATCGACTTGCCCTCATGCATGAGGTCGAAGCCCTTGTTGATGTCTTCCAGCTTCAGCGTGTGGGTGATCATCGGATCGATCTGGATCTTTTTCTCCATGTACCAGTCGACGATTTTTGGCACGTCGGTGCGGCCGCGCGCGCCGCCGAAGGCGGTGCCCATCCAGCTGCGCCCGGTGACCAGCTGGAACGGCCTGGTCGAGATTTCCTGGCCGGCGCCGGCAACGCCGATGACAACCGACTTGCCCCAGCCGCGATGCGAGGCCTCCAGCGCCTGGCGCATCACCTTGGTGTTGCCGGTGCAGTCGAACGTGTAGTCGGCGCCGCCGATCTGGTCGGCGCCGCGCTTGGTCAGGTTGACCAGGTAAGGCACGACGTCGCCGTCGATCTCCTTCGGATTGACGAAATGCGTCATGCCGAACTTCTCGCCCCAGGCCTTCT
The DNA here is from genome assembly GCF_006440815.1 of Mesorhizobium sp. B2-8-3. Taxonomy (NCBI): domain Bacteria; kingdom Pseudomonadati; phylum Pseudomonadota; class Alphaproteobacteria; order Hyphomicrobiales; family Phyllobacteriaceae; genus Mesorhizobium; species Mesorhizobium sp. B2-8-3. The sequence goes on along the minus strand of NZ_VFTW01000005.1, from coordinate 6,788 downwards.
TGTCGTTGTTCAAATCGACGCCGATGATCATGTCGGCGCCGGCAAGGCGAAGCCCCTGGATGACATTCAAGCCGATGCCGCCGAGGCCGAAGACGACCGCCGTCGCGCCTTGCTCGACCTTGGCGGTGTTGATGACGGCGCCGATGCCGGTCGTCACGCCGCAGCCGATGTAGCAGATCTTGTCGAAGGGGGCGTCGGGATTGACCTTGGCCACCGCGATCTCGGGCAGCACGGTGAAGTTGGAAAAGGTCGAGCAGCCCATGTAATGAAACAGCTTGTCCTTGCCCATCGAGAAGCGCGAGGTGCCGTCGGGCATCAGGCCCTGCCCTTGCGTGGCGCGGATGGCGGTGCACAGATTGGTCTTGCGCGACAGGCAGGACGGGCACTGCCGGCATTCGGGCGTATAGAGCGGGATGACATGGTCGCCCTTCTTGACCGAGGTGACGCCCTTGCCGACATCGACGACGATGCCGGCGCCCTCATGGCCGAGGATGGCCGGAAACAGCCCTTCCGGATCGGCGCCCGACAGCGTGAACTCATCCGTATGGCAGATGCCGGTCGCCTTGACCTCAACCAGCACCTCGCCGTCGCGCGGCCCTTCGAGGTCCACCTCCATGATCTCAAGCGGCTTTCCGGCGGCAACGGCAACGGCGGCACGCGTTTTCATGAGGCACTCCTCCCAAGGCAGTCTGTAAGTTTTAGCTAACGGCAAGCTGTTCGTGGCGAATGGCAGCCTGCCATCCGTTCGGCGTCACGGGCAAGCTTAGCGAGTTCCGCGCTGGCGGCCAACGTCTGTTGCGACGTTTTTCGCCGCGGTTCCTGCAATCGGTGCCAGCCGTGGGAGCCGGCCCGCGGGCACTTGAGGCGGGCCGGAATTGTCCATAGAACAGGACCGCTTCGCCGGAGGAACGACATCCGAATGTTCAAGAAAATCCTGATCGCCAATCGCGGCGAGATCGCCTGCCGTGTGATCAAGACGGCGCGAAAGATGGGGATCGCCACCGTCGCGGTCTATTCGGACGCCGACCGCGATGCCGTGCATATCGAAATGGCCGACGAAGCGGTGCATATCGGACCTTCGCCGGCGGCACAGAGCTATCTGGTCCCTGAGAAGATCATCTCCGCCTGCAAGGAGACCGGCGCGGAAGCCGTGCATCCGGGCTACGGCTTCCTGTCGGAGCGCGCCTCCTTCTGCGAAGCGCTGGAGAAGGAAGGCATCGTTTTCATCGGACCGAAGCCCAAGGCCATCAAGGCGATGGGCGACAAGATCGAATCGAAGAAGTTCGCCAGCGAGGCCAAGGTCTCGACCGTGCCTGGATGGCTGGGCGTCATCGAAGACGCCGACCATGCCGAACGGATCGCCGGCGAGATCGGCTATCCGGTCATGATCAAGGCCTCCGCCGGCGGTGGCGGCAAGGGCATGCGCATCGCCTGGAGCAAGGCGGAGGTGCGCGACGGTTTCGACCGGGCGCGTTCGGAAGCGAAAAGCTCCTTTGGCGACGACCGCGTCTTCATCGAGAAGTTCGTTGTCGATCCGCGCCATATCGAGATTCAGGTGCTGGCCGACGCGCATGGCACGGCGCTCTATCTCGGCGAGCGCGAATGTTCCATCCAGCGCCGCAACCAGAAAGTGGTCGAAGAGGCGCCGTCGCCATTCCTCGATGCCAAGACCAGAAAGGCGATGGGCGAGCAGGCGGTGGCACTGGCCAAGGCCGTCGACTACCAGAGCGCCGGCACGGTCGAGTTCATCGTCGACAAGGACAAGAACTTCTATTTCCTTGAAATGAATACGCGATTGCAGGTCGAGCACCCGGTGACCGAGCTCGTGACCGGCATCGACCTGGTCGAACAGATGATCCGCGTCGCCGCCGGCGAGAAGCTCGACATCAAGCAGAGCGACGTGAAGCTCAACGGCTGGGCGGTGGAAAGCCGCCTTTACGCTGAGGATCCTTTCCGCAACTTCCTGCCCTCGATCGGCCGGCTGACCCGTTACCGGCCGCCGGAGGAGGGCACGTTCGGCGATGTCGTGGTCCGCAACGATACCGGCGTCGCCGAAGGGTCGGAAATCTCAATGTTCTACGACCCCATGGTGGCCAAGCTCTGCACCTGGGCGCCGACCAGGCTTGAGGCGATCGACGCCATGTCGGAGGCGCTGGACAGTTTCGTCGTCGACGGCATCGAACACAACATCCCTTTCCTTTCGGCGCTGATGCAGCACCCGCGCTGGCGCGAGGGGAGGCTGTCGACCGGCTTCATCGCGGAGGAATATCCGGACGGCTTCGCGCCGGTCGAGCCGGATGGCGGGGAGAGGGCGGTGTTTGCCGCCGTTGCAACCGCGATCGAACTGCTGCGCCGCGACCGGCTCGACCGCCTGAGCGGCCGGCTGGCGCCGCATTCCGGCCATCTCAAGCGCGATTGGGTGGCGAAGATCGACGCTGACTATCTTCCGGTCGAAATCGTCGACGGCATGGTTTCCATCCCGATGGAGGTCGATCTGTCGATCGATGGCGGCAGGCCGCTGACCGTCGCTTCGGACTGGCGGCCGGGCGACGCGATCTGGCAGGGCACGGTTGGCGGCAAGAACATCGCCGCCCAGATCCGCCCGATGCTGAACGGTTTGCGCATCGCCTGGAAAGGCATGTCGGTGACGGCTCAAGCCATGCTGCCGCGCACCGCGGAGCTCGAAAGGCTGATGCCGGAAAAGCTGCCGCCCGACACCTCGAAGATGCTGCTCTGCCCGATGCCTGGGCTCGTCGTTTCGATCGCCGTGGCCGAGGGCCAGGAGGTCAAGTCCGGCGAGACGCTGGCCGTGGTCGAGGCCATGAAAATGGAGAACGTGCTGCGCGCCGAACGCGACCTCACAATTGCCAAGCTCAACGCCAAGCCGGGCGACAGCCTGGCGGTCGATGCGGTGATCATGGAGTTCGCCTGAGACGAGGCGATACGGGGCCGCAAGCCTTTGGTCTGTGGGTGGATTGTGCTGGACTGGCATGGCCCCGTCCGGGACAATACATTTGCATGGATTTGAGTCTTTGGGACGGCGCGAAAAAATATGGCGGATGAACGACTTCCTCGCGACCCGTTGCAGCGCGAAGCTGCCGTGAAGGCCGCGCGGCCGGAAGCGCCGGCGCGGACCTTCATCCATCTGCGCGTGCATTCGGCCTATTCGCTGCTGGAAGGCGCCTTGCAGCTTGGCGCGATCGTCGGCCATGCCGTCAAGGACGAGGCGCCGGCGATCGCGGTCACCGACACCAACAATTTGTTCGGGGCACTCGAATTCGCCCAGAAGGCGGTCAAGGACGGCATCCAGCCGATCATCGGCTGCCAGGTCGATCTCGCCTTCTCCGGCGAGGCGAGCGACGGCCAGCGAGACCGCCGCCGGCATGGACCGGAAATGTCGCCTGTCGTGCTGATCGCCGCCAGCGAGGCCGGCTATGCCAATCTCGTGCGGCTGATCAGCAAGGTCTATCTGGAGACGCCGCCCGGCGAGCCGGTGCACTTGACCAGCACGATGCTGGAAGGCAGAAGCGATGGCCTGATCTGCCTCACCGGCGGGCCGCGCGGCCCGATCGGCACCGCTCTGAAGGCCGACCGGCGCGATCTCGCCGAACAGCGGCTGCTCTTCCTCAAAGGCCTGTTCGGCGACAGGCTCTATGTCGAACTGGAACGGGTCGCCGGCTATGACCGCATGGTCGAGAAGTCGACGGTCGACCTTGCCTACACGCATGAACTGCCGCTGGTCGCCACCAACGAGGCGTTCTTCTCCAAGCGCGACGACTATGAGGCGCATGACGCTTTGATCGCCATCGCCGAGGGCTCTGTGGTGGCCGCCGACAACCGCCGGCGGCTCGCCGCGGACAATTTCCTGCGCGGCCAGGCCGACATGGCGCGGCTCTTCTCGGACCTGCCGGAAGCGATCGACAACACGGTCGAGATCGCCATGCGCTGCTCCTACTATCCGAAGAACCGCAGCCCGATCCTGCCGCGCTTCACCGGCGCCGACGCCGCAGACAAGGACGCGGCCGAGAAGGCGGAGGCGGCCGAGCTCGCCCGCCAGGCGCGCGAAGGGCTGGAGGCGCGGCTTGCCGCGCACGGGCCGACGCCCGGCTACACGGTCGAGCAATATCGCGAACGGCTCGAATTCGAGCTTGGCATCATCGAGAAGATGAAGTTCCCGGGCTACTTCCTGATCGTTGCCGACTTCATCAAATGGGCGAAGGCGCAAGGCATTCCGGTCGGGCCGGGCCGCGGTTCGGGCGCCGGCTCGCTGGTCGCTTATTCAACCACCATCACCGACATCGACCCGCTGCGTTTCTCGCTGCTGTTCGAGCGCTTCCTCAATCCGGACCGCGTCTCGATGCCGGACTTCGACATCGACTTCTGCCAGGACCGGCGCGAGGAGGTCATCCGCTACGTCCAGCAGAAATACGGCCGCGACCAGGTCGGGCAGATCATCACCTTCGGTACGCTGCAGGCGCGCGCCGTGCTGCGCGACGTCGGCCGTGTGCTGCAAATGCCCTACGGCCAGGTCGACAAGCTCTCCAAAATGGTGCCGCAGAACCCGGCCAATCCGGTCAAGCTGGCGGATGCCATCGCCAACGAGCCGCGCTTTGCCGAGGAGGCGGAGAAGGAGCCGATCGTGCAGACGCTGCTCGACACGGCGCAGAAGCTCGAAGGCCTCTACCGCCACGCCTCGACGCATGCCGCCGGCATCGTCATCGGCGATAGACCTTTGTCGGAACTGGTGCCGATGTATCGCGATCCGCGCTCGGACATGCCGGTCACCCAGTTCAACATGAAATATGTCGAGCAGGCCGGCCTGGTGAAGTTCGACTTCCTCGGCCTGAAGACGCTGACCGTGCTGGAGACCGCGGTGAAGCTGATCCGCCGGCGCGGCGTCGACATCGATCTCGCGACGATCCCGCTCGACGACCCAGACACCTACGCCATGCTGTCGCGCGGCGAGGTGGTCGGCGTGTTCCAGGTTGAAAGTGCGGGCATGCGCAAGGCGCTGATCGGCATGCGGCCGGACTGCATCGAGGACATCATCGCGCTGGTGGCGCTCTATCGCCCCGGTCCGATGGAGAACATCCCGACCTACAACGCCAGAAAGCATGGCGAGGAGGAGATGGCCTCGATCCATCCCAAGATCGACCATCTGGTGAAGGAGACCCAAGGCGTCATCGTCTACCAGGAACAGGTGATGCAGATCGCGCAGGAGCTGTCCGGCTATTCGCTCGGCGAAGCCGATCTTTTGCGCCGCGCCATGGGCAAGAAGATCCGCGCCGAGATGGACAAGCAGCGCGAGCGCTTTGTCTCCGGCGCGGTCGAGCGCGGCGTCTCAAAGCCGCAGGCCGATTTCATCTTCGACCTCCTGGCCAAGTTCGCCGACTACGGCTTCAACAAGTCGCACGCGGCGGCCTACGCGGTCGTTTCCTACCAGACCGCCTACCTGAAGGCGCATTACCCGGTCGAGTTCCTTGCGGCGTCGATGACGCTCGACATGAGCAACACCGACAAGCTGGCCGATTTCCGCCAGGACGCCATGCGCCTCGGCATCGAGGTGGTGGCGCCGTCGGTAATGTCGAGTTTCCGTCCCTTCGAGGTTGGCGAAAACAAGATCTTCTATTCGCTGGCGGCGCTCAAAGGCGTCGGCGATGCGGCGGTCGAGCACATCGTCGAGAAGCGTGGCCAGAAACCGTTCAAGAACCTTGCCGATTTCTGCGAGCGGGTCGATCCGAAGATCGTCGGCAAGCGCGTCTTCGAAAGCCTGATCATGGCAGGCGCGCTCGATTGCTTCGGCCACGACCGCGCCCAGATGATGGCCGGAGTCGAGCGCATGATGGGCCTGGCCTCGCTGGCGCAGCAGAACGCCATCTCCGGCCAGGCCGACATTTTCGGCGCATCGCTTGGGAGCCAATCGCAGGCGCTCAACCTGCCCGCGACCGATCCGTGGCTTGCCGCGGACCGGCTGCACCGCGAGTTCCAGGTGGTGGGCTTCTACCTCTCGGCTCATCCGCTCGACGAGTACAAGGCGGCGCTCCAGAAGATGCGGGTGCAGAACTGGGCGGAATTCTCGGCTGCGGTCAAACGCGGCGCCGCGGCCGGACGCCTCGCCGGCACGGTCACCTCCAAGCAGGAGCGCAAGACCCGCACCGGAAACAAGATGGGCGTCGTGCAGTTTTCCGACACGACGGGCCAATATGAGGCGGTGCTGTTTTCCGAGGGGCTTGCGCAATATCGCGACATGCTGGAGCCCGGCAGTTCGGTGGTGATTATGGTTGCAGCCGAAGACAGGCCTGAGGGCGTGAACCTGCGCATTAACTCGGTGCAATCACTGGACGACGAAGCCAGCCGCATCCAGAAAGCGCTACGCATTTTTGTGCGCGATGCAGCACCCCTCGGCACGCTCGCCAGCCAGCTCTCGGTCAAGGGCGAAGGTCAGGTCAGCTTCGTGCTGATCAAGGACGCCGGGCAGGGCGAAGTCGAGATCGAACTGCCCAACCGCTACCGCATCTCGCCGCAGGTCGCGTCGGCAATGCGCGCGGTGCCGGGGGTTGTTGAGGTGGAATTGGTGTAGACGCCTAGTGCGAGCTAGCCTCTGCGGTTCTGCTCGTCAGAGCAATTTCAGGTAACATTTTTCCATTCGGAATCGCGTAAAAACAAACATTTAGAGCAGTTTCAGCGCTTCATCCAGACGCTGAACCGCTTTAGGGCTTGTTGAGATTCATCGTGAGTTTATGACGGCGGCAGCGAGATGGATGATGGCACTGAAACTCTGGTCGGTT
>NZ_VFTW01000049.1:0-10725 GCF_006440815.1 Mesorhizobium sp. B2-8-3 | reverse complement strand
CCAGTTTCACCCGTTGCGCCGGTGCCGCCGGTCGCACCCGTGGCGCCGGTCGCGCCAGTTTCACCCGTTGCGCCGGTACCGCCCGTCGCGCCGGTACCGCCAGTCGCGCCAGTTTCACCCGTTGCGCCGGTCCCGCCGGTCGCACCCGTGGCGCCCGTCGCGCCAGTACCGCCCGTCGCGCCAGTACCACCCGTTGCGCCAGTACCGCCGGTCGCACCCGTGCCGCCGGTCGCGCCGGTACCGCCGGTCGCACCAGTTCCGCCCGTAGCTCCGGTCGCGCCCGTGGCGCCGGTCGCTCCAGCGCCGGTCGCACCCGTGGCTCCGGTTGCGCCGGTAGCACCCGCTGGGCCGGTAGCGCCGACTGTGCTGGTGCTGAAGGTCCCAGTATCGAAATGGTTGCCGCCGTTGCCGTTGCTCGGACCGAAGGTGGGGCCATCCTGGAGTGTGTAAGTATTTCCGCCACCAGGCGTTAACGTGCCGAAAAGATTAAACCCAGAGTCGTATATTTTGTAAGTATGAGTTGGATCCGGTATTGTAATTGTAACAGCAAATTCACTTACTTTATTATTACCTGATTGCGGAAGGGAGAAGCTTCCAACCAACACCGGCGGATTGAGCGTAGTATCTACTAGATAGTATGTATTTATGTTAGCACTGCCATTTTGGATGGTCAGATCACCAGTCAACGTCAGATCGACAGCGAGCACGCCTGCGTAGCTTGCTACGCCCGCTGAGCTCAGCGGCGGAAGAAGGGACGACTGGCCCGGTCGCGCTGACAACTCCCAACTACCACCCAGCCTGGCTTCGCCAACCAGCGACCTGGCTGCGTGAACGTCTGCACCAACAGCCGCCTCCAGTGCGGCCACGAACGTCTCGCCAGTATTCCCCAAGGCCGTTTCGCAGCTCCACAGCCGCATCTCGCCGTCTTCGGCAAGCGCCTTGCCTATCGCGGCGAAATCCTCAGCCTCGTCCCTCACAGTGGCAACGGACCAGTTTCCAGCCGTGAATTGAACCCGGCCTGGCGAGCCGTGCGCGATGACGTGAACCGCGTCGAGCCCCTCGTGCCCAGCGAGAACGTCCGCCATCTGCTGCGCCACCGGCCGCCGACCGTCGAGCACGACAGCCTCGACCTCGGGCCTCAGATTGGCAAGAACCGTCTCGAGGTCGGAGACTGAAGGATCCACAAACAGAATTTCAGAGGCGCGGGCCATAACTGGCTCCTGTTGGCTTGGAATTCAATTCAAGGGAAAACCGCTCAACCGGCTTGACCGGCGAGCGGCACGAACCAGACATTTGGCAGCGGTCATCGCCCCGCCGCCCCGACGGCACCGTCGGGGCGTTGAACTGTGGGGGTCTCCACGCGAAGGAAGCTGGCAGCCTGGAAAGCCCCGCCTTCGTCGAATGTGCCGATCGCAAGCGAGCCGGCTGCGCTCGGGACCTTGACGGTGAGGGCTACGGCGAGGCTGCGCGGTACGGCCCTGGGAAGGATGACCTGGCCGACGATCGTGTTCTTGGCCGAGTCCAGAATGAAATAGGTGACGTTCTCGGTCCCGTCGCCGATAGGCAAAGCGCCTCGAACGGTGACTTCCATGACCGCAAAGCCCGCAGTGAAGCTCATAGTGTCCTCCTCGATCCGCTGCGGCCAACGCCGCCGTTATTGTCGTTTCTCAGCTTCAGGTTTCAGTCGGTGCCGAGCTTCCGCAGCCGGGCGGGTGAAGCCACGACGGCGAGAGCCGAAAATTGTCCAATCCCAGGAATGCGCCGCCCGAGATACACAGTCGGGCGGACGTCGTTACCAGTCGCAAGGCGACTACCGCAGGTGGCAAGAGGAGATGGACACAGGCCAAGGCCGAAGGCCACGTCAACGCGGCGCCGTCTGGTGGGTGATGTTACACGGACCACTGCCAACTCCATCACGCGGGTCGCGATTGTTCACCACTTGCAAGGAGCCGGCTACTTGCGAGGGACCATCATTGGGAGATCGGTAGCCTAGATTACGGATTCAGGACCAATCGGCGAAACGTTCGCCCACCACCACATACACCGCGCCCTCACGGGTGAGTGGCTTTCCTCCCGGATACTCTCCTGGCTTCGCAGACAACCGCGGACCGGCGATCTTTCGCCAAATCCGCAGCTACCCTCCATTGCATTAGATATTAGTAAATTCGAAATTTCTAAACTTGTAAATGGTTTGGTTTACAATTTATTAATTCAGAACCGCTGGGTCACCCATCAGAGACTGTCATCGAAATGACATGCCAGGGCGTGAACACTTTAAAAATCCAAGAGTTAGCTAAGGGCCATTTCAATCGCGAAAATTGAGAGCCTTCATCAAAATGGCTTAGGCTGCGGCGGCTGTGAGACGAGCGTGAGAGACGATCGAATCCTCATCAAAAAGGATTGCTGTGCGACATGACACTGCGATGCAAATATGGCCGCCTCAACGAGGGTCCGGCGTGAGCACCATCGGCCTGTGCATGATCGTCAAGAACGAGGCGAAGGTCATCCTGCAATGCCTCGCCAGCGCGCTTCCTCTTGTCGACTATGTGCTCGTCGTCGACACTGGGTCCACCGACGGCACACAAGACCTGATCCGAGGCTTTCTCGCGCAAAACAATGTCAAGGGAGCAGTTATCGACGAGCCGTGGCGGGACTTCGCCTACAACCGCAGCTTCGCCCTCGAGCGACTGCGCGAGATCGAGAGCGTCGACTATGCGATGATCATCGACGCGGACGATATGCTGATCTGCGATCGCGACTTCGAGCCGGCCTTGTTCAAGTCGCGGATGGACAAAGATCTCTACGATGTCGAGGTACTGCATGGAAATATCGCGTTCTACCGCCCGCAGATCTGCAGCAACCGGCTGGCCTTTTCCTTCAAGGGTGTGTTGCACGAATATCTGGAAGGCCCCCCCGGCCCCATCTCAAGGCAGAACGCCGAGGGTTTTCGCATCGCAACGGGGCGCGGCGGAGCGCGCAGCCAGAACCCGCGAAAATACCAGGACGACGCGGCGGTGCTGGAGAACGTGCTCGCAACCGAAACCGACCCGTTCCTGATATCGCGCTACACCTTCTATCTGGCGCAGAGTTACAGGGATTTTGGCGAGCGCGAGAAGGCGCTCGAACAGTATTTGAAGCGAGCTGAACTGGGTTTCTGGAACGAGGAGGTCTATGTAAGCCTGCTCGAGGCCGGGAACCTGATGGCGGCGCTTGCCCGGCCCTTCGAAGAAGTCGTCGCGGTCTATGATCGCGCGACCGCGACAGTGCCCACGCGCGTGGAGGCGCTGCACGCAGCGAGCCTCTACTGCCGCAACCAGGGGCGCAACGCGGAAGGGCTGGACTATGCGCGTCGCGGTGTAAGTCTCACGGAGCCGGCGGGTCTGTTCGTCCAGCCTTGGGTCTACGACTACGGACTGCTCGACGAGTTGTCAGTCAACGCATACTGGGCGGGCGCCCATCGGGAATCGCTCGATGCCTGTCTGAAACTGCTGGCCTCCGACAAATTGCCGGCGGACATGCTGAAGCGGGTTGTGGCCAATGCCCGTTTCGCCGCGGACAAACTCGAGGTCCGCGAGCCGCCGGTATTGGGAAGCCTCGGCGCAGAGAGCCTTGTCGAGCAGCACGCGCTTGTTGCGCAGCGCCCGTTGCGCTCGCGGCTCAAAGGCACGCCGCGCGTCCTTGTCGCGATATTGGCAAAGCAGAAGGAGCCCGCGCTGCCGCTCTACCTGACTTGCATCGAAGCGCTCGACTATCCTAAAGAATCGATCGTCCTCTACATCCGAACAAACAACAACACTGATAGGACCGAGCACATATTGCGCGAGTGGCTGGAACGCGTCGGCCACCTCTATGCCGCGGTCGAGATCGACACGTCGGACGTGTCCGACCGGGTCGAGCAGTTTCGCGAGCACGAATGGAACGAGACGCGTTTCAAGGTGCTCGGCCGAATCCGCAACATCAGCCTGCGGAAAACCCTCGAGCACAATTGCGAATTCTATTTCGTCGTCGACGTCGACAATTTCGTGCGCCCGGCCACGCTGCGGGAACTCGTCGCGCTCGACGTGCCTATCGTTGCGCCGCTGCTACGCTCCATCGCACCCGGTCAGTATTATTCGAACTACCACGCCGAGGTCGACGCAAGCGGATATTATCAGCACTGCGATCAGTATCTCTGGGTGCTCAACCGCCATGTCCGCGGCATCCTTGAAATACCGCTCGTGCATTGCACCTACCTTGTCCGCGCCGACGTGCTGACCGAGCTGACATATGACGACGGCACCACGCGATACGAGTACGTCATCTTTGCCGACAGCGCCCGCAAGGCCGGGATCGTTCAATACATCGATAACCGGCAGGTCTACGGCTACATCACCTTCGGCGATGGCGAATATCATGTAAGTGATGGAATCGAGCGCGCAGGCGAGCTTTTGCGCAGCGCGGGTGACGTCCCGGTATTGGCGGAGATCGCTGCCGTCGCGGCGGCGCCGGCCGAGCCACGGGATTCGCCGAAAATTCACCTGATAAACCTCGACCGGAGCGTCGACCGCTGGAACAAGTATCAGAGCGACAATTGGCATCTGACGCAGAATACGCTTCGGGTATCGGCCGCCGACGGCGCCTCCCTGGACCGGAATGCGCTCATAGAGGAAGGCCTGATCACCAGCGATTGCGCGTATCCGGCAGGAACGCTCGGGTGTGCTCTATCCCATATCAACCTGTGGAAGCTGGCGGTTTCGGAGAACAAGCCGATAACCGTCTTTGAAGACGACGTCCGTGCATCGTTTCGGTTCCTGGAGGAATCGGCCGATCTCATGGCTCGAGCTCCGAGGGATTGGGATATCATCCAGTGGGGCTACGTATTTGACCCATTGTTCGCCTGGCTGGATTTCGGCTTCTCCAAAGCAAAGCTGGAATTCTACGACCTCCGAAATAGAAACGGGACCTCGTTTCAGGCTGAGAAATTCTCGAGATCGCTCGTCGGGCTGGTACATTCGTTTGGAACGCAGGCCTACACAGTCTCGCCGTCAGGTGCACGCAAACTCCTTCAAAAGTGCCTTCCTCTGCAACGCCGGCTTATCCCGTTTCCTGGAACGGGCGTCGTGATCGAGGACACGGGCATCGATTGCGCCATGTGCGGGGCGTACGGCTCGATGCAAGCTTTCCTTTGCATTGCGCCACTCGTCATCCCAGACGACGGGCAATCGTCAGAGCGGATGTCAATGGATCGGCAGCAAAGCTCGGGCTAAGCGCCCCAGCTTTCACGGAGTCGCCAGAGCCCGCGACTTCACGCACGGCTATCGCCACGCATTTGGCGCCCGTAATCACGTTCAGCCTCGGTCAGTTGCCGTTTGCGCAGCACCACGCGCATCTCGTCTACCGCCCGCGGGCTGCGCAAGATCTCGTCCTCCAAGACACCTCGCGCCGCGAGCGCATCCCCGATCGAACTATAGCCGAAGGTTTGCTCCACCAACTCGAACCTGGATTCGGTCCATCCGAGATACCAGTACCATTCGCAATAGTAGAGCCAACTCCGCTCGTTGAAGGCGTGTACGTGGGTAGGATCTTGCCAGGCACCGTATGACAGGTCGTATGGCACCACAATATTGAACAGCCCTCCATCCGCCAGCAAAGTCAGGCAGTTCGTCATAGCCGTCACAAGATCCGCAACGTGCTCGAGCACGTGCGAGGCCGTTATGCTGGCAAATAGTCCCCGATCCATCCGAACCGGTCCGAAGCGCTCGGACATAAATTCACGCTCGAACAGGCCAGGATCCGATATGTCGGCCACGATGTCGGGATGCCATCGGTTGCTGATATCGATATTCAGCACCCTTGGATCGCGTATCTTTCCCCGACCGAGTACAACGTCGCCGGGTAGGTTCGGCAAATCGCTCCAGGCAAGCGCTTCCGGAAGTATATTTGTTGCTCTGCGTCGACTGAATGCCTCGAACCCGGCCGTCGCTACCTTGTGACGTCTATCCGTGTCGTGCACCAGCGCCTCGGCCGCGGCGACAAGGTTCTCGTATGGCGCCGCAACGAAGGCGTCCGTCAAATCGGCGTCCACAAGTTCGCCCGGATTTATCTCGCTTACTACCGCGCGCCCGTTGGCCAGAAGATCGAATACGCGGATTATTTCGAGCTGCCCACTACCGTAGAAATGTATATTGATAATAACCTTGGATCTAGCAATGAATTGATCGAGCTGTCCGGCAAAAACATTGAACAATGCCTCAACGCGCAGCCCACGAGCGCGCATTTCGTCTATTATTGCCGACCTTCTCTCATTGAATGATCCATAGAATAAAACGTCAATATCCTGTTCAGCATCGCCGATTCGCGCAAGACCATCAACGTAGAACATCCGGAAATAATGGACCGGGCGACCTATCTTCCTGGATAGAAAGATGGCATTACTCTCGCTAAAATCCCATACATGAAACCTCCGCAAGAGATTGCAATAATCATCCGTGATCCAATTTGAGGTATAATTTTCGACGTTGAATATAATAGAATTTCCAGGCAGACGATCCAAAGCCGACGTTTGATAAAGATTGGCGCCTAGTACGATCGCCCGCCCGTCGAAATCCGCAGGCAAATCATGAATGATGTCCGTCCCGATCGAGATCTCGCTCAAACCATCGGCGAGCATCCTGACCATGCTTGCGAGCACCTGCACGATCCCCGGATGAATGAGAAGTGTGATGTGTGTTCTTGTGCTCACGTCATCCCCATCCCGGCATTCCCGCCATGAACGATCGCCTCGTTCGATGCTGCGGTGGTCGCCTTCGAATAGTATTGCTCACGTCACCCGATGGGGGTTTGTCATTGGTGATTTGCGGGCTCGGAAACCCTCCACCACACGGCACAGCCGTCGATCGGAATTAAGGGCGAAGTGATGTTGCCTCTAGCGCGGAACTCATCCACAGCCTGAGCGCACGGGGCCAGGAAGTAGTCGTCGACGATTACAAATCCCCCATACGATACCTTGTGATAGAGCGCATCGAGAGCTTGAATGGTCGACTCATACATGTCGCCATCCAGTCTAAGAACCGCCAATTTTTGTATCGGGGCATTTGGGAGCGTGTCCTTGAACCAGCCTTCAAGGAAGACAACCTGCTCGTCAAGCAAGTCATATCTGCGGAAGTTTTCTTCCACGTCCTTCCGGGAGATCGCCAGTTCTCCATGCACGTGGTGGGTGTCGCCAACGTCCGCCGCATACTTCTCCGGACTTGGAGGAGGAAGGCCGGCGAAACTGTCAGCGACAAAGATCCGACGTCGCGTTTCGGCGTATGAGGCAAGAATGCCTCTCATGAAAATGCACGCTCCACCGCGCCAGACCCCGGTCTCTATAAAGTCGCCAGGAACATCGTTCAGGATCACGGTTTCGCACAGATGCCGCAAATTGCGCATCCTCGCCGAGCCAATCATGGTTTGCGCCAGTCCTGGCCAATCCCGCCCGAGGGCACGCTTGTTCGGGTCGTATTGCCCACCGGTCCACGGATCAATGGGCGCGTCGCCGTACAAGGTTCCGGTCAACGATGCTTCGAGAAGATTGAGATACCTATTCCGCATCTTCACGGCGGCGGTCAGGAAGTCATGACTGTCATTCAATGCTGGTCTCCTTCTGAGAGCCTGACCGGAACCGCTGCTTCCGCGCGGGCTTTTGGATGGATACGAGCGCGATTGATCGAACTGCGCTGTCGCCGTAACTTCGTCAGCCACCTGTGAAAAGCTCTTCTCCACAATACGCCTTCGAAATGCAGCCCCTCGTTCCGGAGGCCCCGTCCGCTTTACGATCCTTCGCCAAAAACTGACATCATGCTAATTTAGTTTCAGGCAGTCGGACATTAGAAATCGAAGTGCAACACGAGATTTTGCCATATCCTTGTGGGGCGCGGCGTCCGCAAGCTTGCTCCCTGCCGCATCGGTGGGACGGCCGCTCTTGCGGAGATCTACATTTTGACTCGTGGCATTGAACCGCGGGTGAAGGTGCACCAATAGCGAAGCGGAAAGGGCTCTGAATTGCCGTGATAAACCTCGCGATCAACAAACCTGCAACTCAAAGTTCGACCTCAGAATGGTCATTCAGCCCGCACCCGGAGCAGGACGCTCGGGGAGGAAACGACGGCAAGATTTCTGGCGAAATGGGATTTCATACCAAAACGGAAACGGATCCCTGGTGGCAGGTCGACCTTGGCAGCGAGTTTCTAATTCGGCAAGTTGTTATATACAATCGGCAGCATCAAGCGCACAGGCTAAGGCACTTTAGCCTTCTTGGATCAATTGACGAAGAGCATTGGAGGATCTTCTACAGAAAAATTGATAGCGGGGTCTTTGGCGATTCAGACGGACGGCCTTACGTTGCGAATATTTCTGGAGATCATATTGCCCGGTTCGTGAGGGTTAGGCTTGACGGCTATGAATGCTTGCACTTCAGTGAATGTCAGATATTTGGTGATCCTCTCGATCAAGCTACACGCGCTCGACTAACCGATGAAGAACGCGAAAATAACCGTATCCCAATTGGACGGGATGGCTATTTCATGGGCGTTGGCGGCTTTGACATATTCGTGGACACTGAAAATTACTCAGAGACAATCATCGATGCACTTCGCAGAAATTACTACGAGGGGCGTGAGCGGCAGTTGACTGCCGATCTGGTTCACCCGTCAGACCGTGTTATCGAAGTGGGAACCGCGATAGGGCTGGTGGCGATGACAGCCGCATTGATCGTGAGCGCTGAAAACGTTCTGACATTCGACGCGAACCCTAAAATTCTTGATGATGCTCGGCAAAACTTCAGGCGAAACGGCCTTTCCAAGATCAAGTCGCGCAACGGAGTTCTGAAAAATCGACAGAAGATCCTCGGCGCGGGTGAAACCGTCGAGTTCTATATCGACAAATCTTTTTGGGCTTCCAGGCTCGATGCGACATCGACGGAACCGAGTATCGTCGACAAAGTTCGAATTCCTGTCTACTGTCTTGAAGACGAGATACGTGAGCATTCCGCAAATGTCCTCATTTGCGACATAGAAGGTGGAGAGGTCGAGTTGCTGGAGGCGGCCGATCTGTCCGGTATTCGACTGATCATCATGGAGACGCACTATGCGGTCTCCGGCGAGACAGCCACGGATGCGATGATGCGAAAGCTTATCGTTGAAGGGTTTTCCCTTCATCTTGGCCATTCCGCGCATCAATTTGTGGTCCTGCGCCGGTAAACTGCTACCGAGGAACTACACCCTACAGCCAATTGCTCAGCCCCACGATCTCTGTTTCGAAGGTTCGACCATCGGGTCGGAAGTGGTTTTGATGAACCGACGAGAGTTTACGGCGTTAACGGTCACATCTTTTGGCCTGGTTTGCCCATCGCGATGGAGTCTGGACAGGAGTCTGGCGGCTGCAATGCCCGTGATTGCTCAAGCTGCGACCCCAGCCGGGTTGCTTCACGCCCCCATCGAGCTTGCCGGCGACTGGGGTCGCATGCTGCCGGGTGCCGCCCTTCAGGTCGTCGAGCGCATGCGCCATGCTTGCCTCGACGGTGTCCGCCTCGTTTCAGATCGCCAGCCGACGAGACTGCGCGTCGAGGAACACACCTCCGGTTCGCCAGCCGTCTGGCTGCACCCCGACGGCAGCAGCATGGCCTGGACAATTGTCGATATCGGCGAGCGGGACTGGTCGAAGCTCGCCTACCAATTCGGGCATGAGCTCGGCCATGTCTTTGCCAACAGCTGGCAGGCCGACGCCAAGCCCGCGCCTCCCTGTCAATGGCTCGAGGAAGCCATGGTGGAGGCCTTTTCGCTGCGTGGCCTGGGGCGCCTGGCGAAGGACTGGAAACAAAACCCGCCCTTTCCCCGCGACAACGCCTTCGGCGACGCCATCGCCGAGTATCGCCAGAACATCATCAACGGCTACAAGGCGCTTGCCGACTCTCAGGGTCTCACTAGCGACCCGGCAAAGTGGTTTGCCAAGCACCGAAGCGAGATCGAAGTTCCGAACCTCAACTCGTTCGCACAAGCAATGTCCTTGAACATTCTCGCTCAATACGAGGGGGCTTCAGAATGTATCGAGGCCCTTGGCGCACTCAATCGCTGGCCTGGCCGGAGCAGCATTCCAATCGGCGAATATCTGCAACGCTGGAAAGACAGCTGCGCCGATTTACACGCGTCACCTCAGTTGCCGATCCACTTGAGCGAGATTTTGGGAAATCTGCCTGGCCTCAAGTGATACCTGGCCGATCAGCTGTTGCTCGCTGGTAGACACCGAGGACCACATTCAATAGCCGAATCTAAAGCGCGTGGCGTCGAAACGGATTCACGCGACGCGCTTTTAGGTCGTTGCTTGATGCATGTCGTTGTCGCAAAACTGGAGTGCACTCGTCATGGGAGGCGCGACACCGCTGGCATCCACGCCCCTTTTTGCAGAACTTGACGCACACAACCCTTTTTTTGAACTGCACCGGCGGCGTGATCGAGGTACTCATACCTAACCACGCCGCCGGTTTACGCCGTTGCCCGAGGCACAGTATTTGGGAACACAGAACCGTGGGCTTGGCGTATTTGTTGCGTCGAACCGCAGCCTGCGGCCCGGTGGCTTTCCTCAGTAAACCACGACGCTGCGGATCGACTTGCCCTCATGCATGAGGTCGAAACCCTTGTTGATGTCTTCCAGCTTCAGCGTGTGGGTGATCATCGGATCGATCTGGATCTTTTTCTCCATGTACCAGTC
>NZ_VFTW01000048.1:0-12538 GCF_006440815.1 Mesorhizobium sp. B2-8-3 | reverse complement strand
CTCCAAAACCCCTTCGGGCCAAAAGTGTTACCCATGTCTCCGGTATAAACCGTAACCCATGTGTCCGGAACGGACCCGGAAACTTGTGGCTGGGGTTCCTGGAAGCTTTTCGAACTTTCTGGGTCGCTCCTCAGCCCGAATTGCGGGTGCTTATGGATAAAGCGGGGTACTAGATTCGGCTTTTGGACAGCTTTGGAGGCATCGACCTCTGGCACGTGCACCGGATAGCGCGCCAGCACGAACTCCAAGTACCAAGTTTTGAACGGCAGCTTTGCGCCGCCATTGCGGTCAACAGGATCGACGAAACTGAAAGCCGGCCGCATCACAGGAATTGGAAGGCATCCCGCCTTGGACAAACCAACGAGGGCGCGCACCCATAGTCGCGATCGTCCGGTAAGCATAAAAAGTCAAGACAGTCGGTACTGCTTGCGCACCCCATAGGATTCGTGAATATGGCTTCTGGGGTTGTGTAGGGGATTACCATGCGTCGCGTGTGCAGTGTGGGCGTTGCTGCTTTGTTGGCGGCTGCATCTTTGCCGGCTATAAGCTCGGCGTCATCGCTCTCCGATTTTATCCAGATCATCCAGAACGGCCAGCAAATGACGCGGCCTGTGGGTTTCAGTCCTCCGCAGTCGAATGCATTTTGGCTTGTCGTATCGAGCCGGCCTAATGAAGGAGAAGCCATCGCCCTTGCACAGTCCTACGCGCCGACACTGGGGCCAACGCTGGTCCTACATAGCAGAAACGGGGTTTTTGCTGTTGTCGCCGGAACGCTTTACCAAGACAAGGCGAAGGCGAACCTGATCGCGCTCAAGGAACTCCATATCATCCCTCAGGATTCGTTTCTCTCGCGCGGGGAAGGTTTGGACGGGTTAGTTTGGATGTCCTATCAGCAGGGAGCCTCGTTCGATTTCGCGACGCAACCCAGCTATTTGAGGGTCGTCCAGACGCTCCAGGCGGCGATGTCCAAGCTTGGCCTGTACTCTGGCGCTGTTGACGGCCTGATCGGCCCAACGACCGTCAAAGCCTTCAGGGTCTATCTTTCGCGTTTCGACCTGCAGCCGGGTGAGTTGCTGACAGAGTACAGCCTGGCAGAAATTGAGCGTAACGCCGGAGACGGCTTCCACAGCGACCAGGAACGAAACGCCGCCCGAACTCTCGGCTACACGGATGCTCAGAGCTTCAGGGACGCGAGGTCTGGCGGCTTTACCTCAGCGAGCGCGTTCGCCCAGGCAAAAAGCATGGGTTTCGTCACACAGCGCGACTACGATGACGCTGTCTCAGGCGGCTTCCGCAGCAACGATGAATACCAACAGGCCAAAACAGGCGGATTCTCCGCAGCCGATGAGTATCGAGCGGCAGTCCAGCTTAGCATTCAGACCCGGGTGGAGTTGGTCGCTTATCGCGCGTCGGGTTTTTCCGATCCCGCCGCGTACCGCCGTGCCAGGCAGAAGGGCTTTACCGACAAACCCTCCTACGACAAGTCGGAGGCCCGGAAGTTGAAGACCGCGAGAGACGCCGCAACGGCGCTGCTCTCGGATGCCGAAACCTTCCTCAAGTTGAACCCCCAGACTTCGAACCTCGTCGAGATCGCCGGCCAGGCCGCTGCGCTGAACGCGCAGGTCCAGACAGCATCCACCGATGCCCTGAACAGTTCGGCGCTTCGGTTGACCAACCTGCTCATGGCCGTACCAGGCTACTCGGAGTTTTCGTCATCGCGGGACAAGGAACGTGCCCAGGCGATTGAAAAGCAGAAGGCTGAAATCTTCGCCGAGCTGCAGGCCGACCAACAGGCCCTCAAGCACTGGATGAGCAGCCATCTGACGTCGGCCAAGCTTCCCGGGGTCGTCCAGGAAGTGAAGGCGCTCGACGAAGTTTCCGACACCAACGACCTGGACACGCTCGCCGATGCACGAGAGGGCGTGCGGGCGATGATCGCACGGCAGGCCCTGGCGGCAGAATTGGATACAGGCAAGACCGCTGACGGCCAGTCCCGAAATGATAACAGCCAAGGCAGCAACAGCGCGACTTATGCGGTCACCGACCTGAATAAGGCGCTCCTCCGCGGCCGGTTGGAGGACGTGGTGGTTCTCTACAACTCGGGCCCGAGGGCGCCTTCAATACTGCGCACGATATCCGGCCAGTTCTCCCTGACGAAAAACCAAGCGCGGATCTGCATGCTCGGCCTACAGAGGACGTCCGCCTTAGATAAGGCACTCCTTGAAGCCATCGATCCGATGGGCGGCAAGGCAATAAACGTCAGTTTGGACTGCGGGGCGAATGACCTCGAAAGTGCCGATCTCTTCCTTGTCCAGCGTAAGACCTTCCTTGAGGCCCCGCCAACGCTACAGGCGGGATACCTTGAGGCGATGGAGACCAAGACGATCCGGGTGTTCGATCCTATCCGCTTCGAAGACATCAAGGCCCGGATGGAGTCAGACCAGACGCTGGCCTTGAAGATCGCAGAAGAGGTCTCCACCGGAACGCGTGAGGGATATGGCGGAATCCTGCTGACCAGTTCGTCGGACCGGATCTGCACCGTCGTTGACGGCAACGCAGCCGTGCACGAGGCGACCATCAGCAAGATAGCTGATTTCGCAGGCATGTCGGGAAGCACCGTCTCGTATCCATCGATCGACAAGGCCTACGAGGACGTCCGGCACGAACAGTGCCGCGTACTCTATGCATCGACCGCCGACCTGAAGGCGACCTCGGAAGCGCTCGCGCGCGACGGCGTACAGTTTGTCTTCGCCCCGGTTTGGCTCGATAAGAACGAAGTCGCCAGCACCGCGGCCAAGCTGGATGCAGCCAAGCAGGAAGCTACCAAAGCCGCGGAGGAGAAGCGCGTGGCGGCAGACGAGGAAAAGAAGATCGCGGCCCAGCGCGAGGCAGACGAAAGAAACTCGAAGGCAGCCCGCCAGGCTGATCTGCGACAGAAGAACGGGCCGGCCGCGACCGCACTGCTGAACCTCTTGTCGGATGGCCTAAAGCGGACCGTCCTTGGTGCGGCGGATAAGGCCAGCCCATCTTCCGGGATCAGTATGGAGACACTGTTCCCTGATTTTGCAAAGTGGAATGCCGGCCTTTCGCAAGACAACTGGAAGCCCATGGATGTGACCTCTGAGATCCAGGACTACGGCACCGTCAACTGGAAGGGCCGGAGCCTTGACGGTATCGTCGTGAAGGTAACCGTCAAGATGGCGAGTGCAGAGCGCGGACAGTACAAGGACGAGTGCTTCCTATTTGGCGCGGTAATGGACGGCGAATTCCAGATGGTTCGCGACCCCTACGAGTCCAGGTGCAATGACACCGACGCATCCGCCCATTGGGCCGTTGGACACGAGCTCAAAAGTCTTTGGGTTGCCAATTAGTTCGACATGCTTTCAGCATCTAGTTGATGAGCGTCGTCTCGAGGTTCGTGTGCGACTAGGGCTTGCCCGTGAAAATAGACGGCGGCTATGGTGCAGCGGTTCCCAAAGCAGCTTCATGCACCAAATTCGGGTCGGGGGTTCAAGTCGCAAGAGGGCTACCGCCAATACAGCGCTGTAGTAGAAGTCTGTTAATGGAACGTGCGCAGCGAGTTTATACGGTTTAGATCTACTTCTCTTCAACTGTCTTGAGGCGCTTACATCAAGGGGTTTCTCGGGCCTCGCCGGTAACAATCGCATATGTTCGAGCACACTTCAGTGTCGTCGCTGGCGGGCCAAATGACCGGCCTAACGTAGTAGCAACGCGTCCCAATCCACCGCCACGTTGGTTCGAACCTGTTTGCTGCCTACTTGAAGCGAAGTCAACCAGCCAAATCCAATGTCTCATATTCCGGCAGGGCCTTACCCACGGCGGGTTGCCTAACATCGATCACGTGGGCGTCAATCAGCCCATCCGAGGTCAGAAGCCGTCTAAACTGCTCGTCTCCAGATTGGAAACTCCGCAACACAGAGGTTGGCTCATGGCTAAAACGTTCGCTCTTGCCAAGGACATCGGCTAGAGGTGCGGGTCGAGGAGATCACGACGAAACCAAAGAAGCGTTAAGGCCATTGCGGCGGCCCTCATGCAGTTGGCGTTCGCAGGTGAATTATCTGTGGCCTGATGCCGGTCAACGGTTCTCGGTCTATCGCAGGCTCGCCGATGAGATCGACCCCATCACCAAGTGCATTGCCATCACCACCAACCACACGAAGCGTAAGGGGTGGTATCCCGGTGATGCCGGAGAGCGGCTTCTTTAGCATATGCTTGACTAGAGATACATCGTAGTGCTTCTGCTTCGCAGGGGTCGGAGGCACGTGCATGACTTCAAATGTTAGACAACGTCTTGCGGAAATCGAGGCCAACCCTGCTCCGCGCCAGCGTCCGACCAAGCGCCTTTCCTTCCGCAAACAGGTGGCGGTCGCGGCGCGGTTGATTGCTTCCTTCGCCAACGACAAGCGTCTGTTGACACTCATTCATTTGATGGATGGCGAAAGAACGGTGTCAGACCTGCTCTCACCGGTGGGCTGCACTAAGCACTCCATTTCGCTACATCTAAGAAAGCTCGTCGAACATGGAGTTCTCGAGTGCCGCGACGAAGGCTCTTGGCGGTATTATTCCTGCAAGTCCGAAGAAGCCAAGGCTATCATCAGGTTGCTTGATGAGCTGGCCAGAAATAACGCGCTTCCAGCATTACCATCTGGGGTTCCGCAGCGACCTTGCAGAAAGAGGCGATCAAGGTAGGCCGTCCAAGGCCGGTAAAGAAGTGTTGCCACCGCAACCAGCGCAGGAAGGGTAAGGACATCAGGGTTGTCGAGCCAGTTGATCGAGAGCCTGATTTATCTGCGCGCAGCAGCCGGCGAGCATCCCTCAAATGCATCGATTTTGTTGGCGGAGCGCCTCAGTCGGCGTCCGCCCTCTTTACTATGGCTCTCAAAAGAATCGCAGCCGATAGCGTGACAACCTCGAATGATATATAAAGATCGCCTAATGTGCGTGCATTCCCTGGGGGGCAATTTCGGGCATGTCCAGTTCTACAAACCAAAGGGTGCTAACGAGAAGCGTGGTCGAAATGGGCCTCTTCTCCGCAGTGATGAACACGCTCGTGCTGATCCTGCCTCTCTATATGCTGCAGGTCTATGACCGGGTGTTGCCCGCCGCCAACCTGGATACCCTCACTTACCTCACCTTGCTTGCACTCTCATCGCTCTTGCTTTTCGGCGTGCTCGAAGTCGTACGGGGTGTGTATGCGAGCCGACTCGCCGCACGCCTGGATGTCTCTTTGGGCGCATCGTCTTTTCTCGCCGCAATGAGTGGCCCACGCGCTGGACTCGGCGATGTTCAAGCCTTGCGTGACCTGGCCACTCTGCGGGGATTTATCGCCTCGCGAACCATCTTCTTTCTCTTCGATCTTCCTTTTGGGCCTATCTTCGTGGGCCTCCTCTATTTCATCCACCCGTTGCTGTTCCTTGTAACGGTCGTCGGGGCGGTTCTCATGGTATCTGTTGCCGTGCTGAACCAAGTCGCGAGTTCGCGGCCTGGCAAGGAGGCGGCGGAGAATCTTGGGGCCGCAATGAATTCGGCGCAGGCCTTCGCGCGAAACTTCGAAACGGTCCGCGCACTCGGCATGGTGTCCAATGCGATAGAGTTCTGGGGCACTCGTTTTTCCGGCTCTCTGCATGCCTCCGATGGGCTCGCTCGCACTAACGCATTTTATGGTGGTGTCTCCCGCACCACACGATCGGTACTGCAAATCGCGATATTGGGCGTCGGCGCTTATCTGGTCCTGCACAACGAGATGACCGCCGGTATGATATTTGCGTCCTCGATGATTTCCGCACGCGCCCTGCAACCTCTGGATCAGATCGTTGGGAGTTGGCGGCAGATCATCGACGCCAACCTTGCGTGGAAGCGGCTTTCAGCTGTCCAATCGAGGTCGGGACCAAAGGAAAATGTCGCATTGCCAACGCCCCAAGGAGCGTTGAGCGCGGATCAGTTAGTCTATCATCTTCCAGGTTCAGCCGACGGCTCGCTACCGCTCATAAAGCGGGTGACCTTTGAAGTCCCCACTGGCGAAACAGTCGCGATCGTCGGGCCAAGCCAAGCTGGAAAATCAACTCTGGCGCGTCTCATAGTTGGTGCCATTGAGCCCCGCTCGGGGGTGATCCGCATCGATGGCGGCGATATTCGAAACTGGGATCCGGAGGAGCTCGGCCGCCATTTTGGCTACCTTCCGCAGGATGTAGAACTTTTCCCAGGAACCATCGGCCAGAACATTACTCGTTTCGAGCCGGATGCGCCTGACGGGAAATTGGTTCAAGCAGCTCAACAGGCGCAGGTGCATGAGCTCATCTTGGGTCAGAGGGATGGATATTCGACGTTGATCGGCCCGACCGGCGTTCGCCTCTCGGGTGGCGAGCGTCAGCGCATTGGCCTTGCGCGCGCCTTTTACGGCGATCCCAAGCTGTTGGTCCTCGACGAGCCCAATGCAAATCTCGATTCCGACGGCGAAGCCGCGCTCGAGCGGGCGATCATCCAGGCCCGTTCACGAAAAACGACCGTGCTCGTCATCACCCACCGGCCCTCCCTCGCTTCCAAATGCGATCGCATCCTCATGCTGAGAAATGGTCAGGTCGAGATTTACGGTTTGACCAAGGACGTGCTCGACCAACTTGCCCAGCGACGGGGCCAAGCGGCAGCGGCGGCGACCGCTCAGTCGCATGACAATGAAGGAGTGGTGCCTTTCCCGTCACCGGCTCGCGTTGACATAAAGGTCGCCAATGATGGTTCCTAGCCAAGCCATCCAAGCGGACGCCAACGTGTATCGCTGGCAGCGCAACGTCGACACACGCACCGATCGGATCACGCTTGCCGGCTATGGAAGCGTGGCCGTTTTCGTGCTCGGCTTCGGGTTCTGGGCGGCCACCGCACCAATTGGGGGAGCGACGATCGCGCCGGGTGTAGTGGCTGCAGCTGGGCAAAACGTCATGATCCAGCACCTCGAAGGAGGCGTGGTCAGCAGCATCAAGGTCCGGGAGGGCGACAGGGTCTCAAGAGGCCAGGCCCTGATCGTGCTCGATCCGACGGTCGCGCGATCCCAACTGAACCGCGTGCTGAAGCAGTGGGTTGCACAAAAAGCCGAAATTTCGCGGCTCGAAGCAGAGCGGGATGGACTTGAGAAAATTGTCTTGTCCAGTGACCTCGGAGCGTATTCGGGGGCTTCCGAATATAGCGATGTCTTCGGAGAACAAAGCAAGGAATTTGAGGCGCGGCTAGCGCGTTACGCTGCAGAGCAGGGGATTCTGAAGCAACGGGTAGCAGCACTTCAGGATGCCATTGTTGGGCTAGAGGCTCAAAAGGAGGCTGCGGAAAACCAGCTTGCGATCGTCAACGAGGAGACCGAGCGAAAGAAAAAGTTGCTGGAACGAGGGCTCACAAATCGTTCGGAATACACGGATCTGCTACGCAGCACCGCCGACTTGGTAGGCCAGGCGGGGTCTCTAGAGGCGCAGATCGCCAGTTCGGCAACCCAGACCGTGGAAGCGCGTCAACAGATTGAACGGCTAACAACCAGCCGGGTCGAGGATGCTGTGACCGAGATGAACAAGGCACGGGCACAGGTCGCGGACCTCGAGGAACAAATCAACGCTGCTCGATCGGTCCTGGACCGGACGACAATCCGGGCGCCGGTCGACGGCATCGTCGTTCGATCCCTCTACAATTCTCAAGGCAGCGTCATCAGAGCGGGAGAGGTTGCGATGGAGCTCCTGCCGACCACGAACGAACTCATCGTCGAGGCCAGGATAAAGCCCGAAGACATCGACTCGATCCGGGTGGGGCAGGATGCGAACATGATGTTTACGGCGCTCAATGCGCGCACGACGCCAAAAGTACCTGGAAAGGTGTTCTACATCTCGGCAGACCGGCTGATTACCCCCAGCACGGGGCTGCCCTATTTCACCGTACGGCTGAAAATGGCCGACAAGCTGCCACCGCAGGTCAAGCCCGAGCAGATCTATCCGGGCATGCCGGTCGAGACATTCATCTCAACGGGCGAGCGGACGTTTCTGGCCTATCTCACCAAGCCACTGGTCGACTCGTTCCAGCGGGCATTCCGCGAGAAATAGGCCCGCCCTGCGCCTTGGAATATCCGAATTCAGATATGAAGCGGGCGCCGGTTTGATCCGGCGCCCGCTTCAGATTGGTCCCTGCGGCCGTTCAACGGTCAGACGAAGTGGAATTCGTCCGCCGGATGATAGCCAACCACGGTCCGGCCAGTGCCATCGTCTGCTACCGTGAAGCTGTCCGCATCATACGCGCCGATGATGTGGAGCGTGGCATCATGGGTACCGTCCGAAACCAGCAGCGTTCCTCCACTTCCATCCTGGTTCACATGATAGACGGCGGATGTTCCTGTGCCGAACAAGATGTCTCCGAGGTCCACCTTGTCATCATTGGTGATGCCGGCGATGCTTCCGCTGAAATCGAATGAATCGTCCAGTTGCAATGTGCCGGCAGCATCCGCCGCAAAGGTGACGTTGGTGGAAGAGGCTGCGTGAAACTCCAGCTGCGACATGTTGCCGATTATGGCGTCGCCGTCGCCGGTAACCTGACCACCTATCGCAATGTCACCGCCATTGGCCCAGATCAGTCCGGAATTGGCGACGGCACCGTTGACCGTCAGGCCGCCCGAACCGGTCGCTTCAAGCGTTCCGGAATTGGAGACTGTGCTGCCTCCCGTGTCGATGACCAGCGCATGCGTGCCGGTGGCGATGATTGTGCCTTGATTGTTCAGGCCCAGCAGGCCGCCGCCGAGTTGACCGGCGCCGGAGATGGTGTTGTCGACATTGGTCAGGGTGACATCGGCAGCCGTGCCGGAGACTATGTTCGCATCACTGTCGGAAAGGGCGATCTGTCCACCGCCCTGCAGCGTTATGCCGTGCTGGATGAGCTGCAGCAGCGTATCGCTGCCGGTCGAGTCGAGCGAGATGAGGCCGGTATTGTTGACCGTTCCGCTCAGCGGCAGCAATGCGCCGTCGCCGATCGTCATGGTTCCGGCATTGTTGACCACCGGCGTCTGGTCGAAGGCGAAATTGCTGCCGGTGAGCGCGCTCGAATGCACGCCATCGAGCATGATCGACTGCCCGGCGCCGAGGCTGATCACCGCATTGCCGTTGCTGTCGTCCGCCATGTGTGCCTGAACATCGGCGAAGTTTGCGATCCCGGAATAGCCAATGAGATCGATCTGGTCCGCCGCCGCGTCGAAACTGTGCACCGTGTCGTTGCCGATCGGCTGTGAGAAGACGAACAGGTCGCTGCCACTGGAGCCGCTCAGCACATCGTCACCGGACCAGGCGAAGATCGGCGAACCATGAGCGTAGGCTTCGACGTTGTCGGAGACTAGCTTGGCCCCCGTGTTTCCATCCGCTCCCGTCCAGGTCTCGGCGATGTTCAGCACCACCGCACCCACGAAGCCGGTTGACGAGGTGACCGCCAGGGTACGTACATCTTTTGTTTGAACGGTCCAGGTGCCGTCGCCGTTGTTCGTCCCCGCGTTCAGGCTCCAGCCCGAGGGAACGCCGGTGACCTCAAGCTTGATCAAGTCGTTCGGGTCTGCCGAAGGGTCGGTCAAAGCCAGGTTGATGGATTCTCCAGCAACGCCCGCCGGCTTGACATGCGTGTTGGTGATCAGAGTTTGCAGGCTAGTGCCGCCGCTGGTCAGCGTAACACCTGAAAGGTCGATCAGGATATCGTTTGCGACGTTCTGAGTGGGTCCGACTTGCTCATAAACATATGTGTGGGCCACACCATTGATGGTTGCAGAGAACGCCACCGTCGCACCGGCGTTTCCAATATCGTTATTCTTCAAGTATTGAACGACTGCTGCAACGCGCGAGGTGTCGGTCCCGTCCAAGCTTATCGCGGCACCATAGATGTCCGCGTCGTCGAAGGTAACGATGCCGTTTGTTATTGCATGCGACTTCACCGTTTGACCATCTACGGTCAAGGTTGAATCGGCGCCGTCGGTGCCGCCAGTATTCGCTACCGCGAAAAGCGTGGCGGGTGACGCGCCTTGCAAGTCGAGGAAGTCGGCAGCTCCGTCGAAATCGGTAACGACGTCATATCCGGTGACGGTCCCGGCATCGCCACTACCGCCGATCGTCGCCAACGACTGCGCGCTGTTTATGACAAACGTGTCGGCACCTCCGCCGCCTGTCATTATGTCCGCACCGAGTCCCCCGGCAATGGTGTCTCCCGCTGATCCGCCGATCAGCACGTTCGCGCCGCTTGAGCCGGTCAGGGTCATCGCGCCGGACGAAAGGCTCGCGTCGACGTTTTCCATGCCGTCGACAGTCGTATTGCTGGCGGATGTTTGGTTCGCATTTGCCAGGTTGATAGTGGCCGGCGTCGTCTGAATCAGCTTCAGAGTGTCGCTGTCAGTGCCGGCCGCCGCCGCCGCGGCGTCGCCATGGATCACGACCTGTCCGCTTCCGCCGTTTACGCCTACCTGGTAGACAATGATATCGTTTCCGCTGCCACCAATGTAGGTGCCACCACCTGCCTTGCCTATGATGATGTCGTTTCCTGCGGCTCCATCGAAATTATCCTTGTTGCCGGTGCCTATCATGATTTCACCAGCAGAGGTCCCGACGATGGCGTTTCCACTGCTGCCGCGATTGTCGATAGTAACGGTCGCCACTGGCCCTGAGGCCGTTCCGTCTGTCACTTGGTACTGGAACGAACCCGCCGCGTTCGTGTCATCGGTGAACCTAACAAACCCGTTGTTGCCCGTACCTGGGGTGTGTGATGTTGTTCCACTTGTTGCGCTTCCAACGCTTCCAAAAAGCACGTCAAGAGTGGGGTTGTCAGGGTCCGTATCGTTCGCGACCAGCGCCCACTCCGGAATATCAAACGACTGGTTATTCCCCGCGCTGGTGATAACGAGGTCGGCCGCGGTTACCGGCGCGTCGTTGGTGCCGTTGACCGTCACCGTCACCGCCTGGATATCGGATACCGCGTGATTGTCCGTGCTTTGCACGGTGTAAGTCAGCACCAGCGACTGTCCTGCCGCCAAATAGTTGAACGCCTGGGTGCCCGAGTTGAACGTCCAGCTTAGATTGTGGGTGTCCGCTGGATCTGCGGCAAGGCTCGATGTCGGTGTCACGCTCAGCATCGCCAGCAGTTGCGCGGTGGTCAGCCCAAGTCCGGTAATGGCGCCCGAGGCCACGACTGTCGTCACACTCGAACTCACGGTATCAGCGATGTCCGGGTCATTCACAGTGAGCGTGCCGCTGGTCGACAGTCCCGCGTTGGTCTCGTTCAGCGCGGGGGCGGCACTGTCAGGTGCTCCCGTCAGCACAATATGGATGTCGGGCGCGTCGTTGGTGCCGGTTATGGCGAAGTTCACCGCGGTGCTGGCGGTGCCGGTGCTGCCGTCCTTGACGAAGACGGTGAAGTTGTCGCTGACGCCGGCGCCCTGGGCCAATCCATTGGTATCGGTGTCGGCGTTATCGAGCGCGTAGCTCACGATGCCGGTGCTGGTGGTCAGCGTGGCGATGCCATAGGTGCCGGTCTTGGTGTAGGTCACCCCGCCATTGCTGGTCGCCCAGCCATTGGTGGTCAGCGCCGTGCCGTCGTAGACAGCTGCGTCGCCGGCATCCACATCGCCCTTGGTCAGCGCGATGCTGGCCGAAGCGGTGCCCGCGGTGCCAACACCGGCTTCCACCAGCTGTACGCTCTGCGCGCCAGCGGTGACGGTCGGGTTCTCGTTGGTGCCGGTCACCGAGATCTGCAGCGTCGTTGTGTTGGACACCGCGTTGAAGGGATCCTTGTCGGTGTAGGTGAATATGTCTACCGCTGTGACTCCAGCAGCGAGGCTGTTGGCGTTATCCGCCAAGTAGCTGTACGAGCCGTCGGCATTCAGTGTCAGGTGACCGTAAGTGCCGGCGAGCGAACTACCGACTCCCACCCCTTGCGTTACTGTTCCGGTGCCCGCGACCACACCGGACACCACCAGCGTGTTGTTGGCATTGTCGACGTCGGTGTCGGCCACCGATCCACCTGTGGTGCCCCTGATCACACCATTCGCGGCAGACACAGTGAGGGTCGCATCTTCTAGCACCGCTCCGGTGTCGGCATTGGCAACCGGCGAATCGTTGGTCCCGGTGATCGTGATGGTCACGGTTTCCGTCGCCGTCGCGCCCTTGTCGTCCGTCACCGTCGCCGTGAACGTCTGCGTGTCGCTCTCGCCCTCGGCCAGATGATCGGCCGCGCCCTGATCGAGCGCAAAGGTCCACGCGCCCGTCGTCGGGTTGATCGCAAACGCGCCATAGGTGCCCGTCGCGTCGCCGCTCCAGGTCGCCGTCGCAAGGTGGTCAACATCCGAAGACGTCAGCGTGCCAGACGCAGACGGCGTCCCGGGGACAACCGTCCCGTTGTCCAGATTGCCGGCCTCGACAACCGTGCCGGCATCCTGGCCGACAGCCGTCGTGATCACCGGCGAATCGTTGGTCCCGGTGATCGTGATGGTCACGGTTTCCGTCGCCGTCGCGCCCTTGTCGTCCGTCACCGT
>NZ_VFTW01000047.1:0-15497 GCF_006440815.1 Mesorhizobium sp. B2-8-3 | reverse complement strand
ATCCCCAAAAATCAGCGTTGAATCTGATTTGCCGGCCCGTGGGAATCCCAATTCCTTAAATCGTCACTACGGCCTAGATCATTTCCAGCCCACGCTTACGCGTCGGCGGCGGGAAGGCGCGGTCGAGATCGGCGAAATCCTGCGGCGTCAGCTTGATGTCAAGCGCGGCGGCGTTCTGGCGCACGTGCTCCTGGCGACCGGCCTTCGGGATGGCGATGACGCCGTCCTGCATCATCACCCAGGCAAGCGCGATCTGCGCGGCGGTGGCGTTGTGGCGGGCAGCGACGATTTCCAGCCGGGTATTGTGAGCCAGCGCGCCCTGCTCGACCGGCGAATAGGCCATCAGCGGTATGCCGCGCTCCGCGCACCAGGGGGCCAGATCGAATTCGGGGCCGCGCCGCGACAGATTGTAGAGCACCTGATTGGTCTGGACGTCGCCGCCATGGTCAAAGCCGACCAGTTCCTCCATCTCGTCGGTGTCGAAATTGCTGACGCCCCAGTGGCGGATCTTGCCTTCCGTTTTCAGCGCCTCGAACGCCTCCACGGTTTCCGAAAGCGGCACGCTGCCCGGCCAATGCAACAGATAGAGATCGATGCGGTCGGTGGCGAGCCGCTTCAGGCTGTTCTCGCAGGCGCGCTTCACGCCGGCGCGCGAGGCGTTGGAGGGCAGCACCTTGGAGACCAGGAAGGTCTCGTCGCGGCGCCCGACGATGGCCTCAGCCACCACTTCCTCGGCGCCGCCGCTGGCATACATTTCGGCGGTGTCGATCAGCGTGATGCCGAGGTCGAGCCCAAGCTTCAACGCCGCCACCTCATCGGCGCGGCGCCGTCGATCCTCGCCCATTTTCCATGTGCCTTGGCCGAGCACCGGAACGGCTTCGCCGGACGGCAGCTTCAGGGTTCTGATCGACGAGCGGTTGATTGACGGGGGCATGGCTTTCTCCGCGTGAAGCCGGATCGCAGCACAGCCGTGGCCGGAAATCCAGACCGAAGGCTCGTGGCCGCCTGGATACCTGGCTGCCCGGATTCCCGCAGCGGCTACTTCGCCGGATGCTTGGCGAGCCAGTCCTGCATCTCCTTGATCTCGGCTTCCTGCGCCGTGACGACGCCTTCGGCGAGCTTGCGGATTTCCGGATCCTTGCCGTTGGCGATCACGACCTTGGCCATGTCGATGGCGCCCTGATGATGCGGGATCATGCCGCGGACGAAATCGACATCGGCATTGCCGGTGTATTTGATCATCATGTCCTTGTGCATCTTCTTCATCGCCGCCTCGTAGCCGACGGTGGCCGGGCTCTGGGCACCCATCGCCATCTTGGACATGTCATGCTTCATCTCTTCCGACGAAGCCGGCACGCTCTCGAGGAAGACGGCAAGCAGCATTCCAGCGGCCATCAGCAGCAGCACGATTTTCTTGGCCAAGGTCATTCAGGTCTCCTTCTGTTGGATAGCGTATCTGGGGGCTTTGCTCACAGTTTCAATGTTCTCAGCCGCAAGGCATTGGCGATGACCGACACCGACGACAGGCTCATCGCCGCCGCCGCGAGCATCGGCGACAGCAGCGTGCCGGTGAGCGGATAAAGGACGCCGGCCGCGACCGGCACGCCAAGCACGTTGTAGAGGAAGGCGAAAAACAGGTTCTGGCGGATATTGCCGATCGTCGCCTGAGCCAGCGTGCGGGCCCTCACAATGCCGTTGAGGTCGCCCTTGACCAGCGTGATGCCGGCGCTTTCGACCGCGACATCGGCGCCGGTGCCCATGGCGATACCGACATCGGCGCCGGCCAGCGCCGGCGCATCGTTGACGCCGTCACCGGCCATGGCGACGACAGCGCCTTTACCGCGCAGCTCTTCCACCAGCGCGCTCTTGCCGTCCGGCAACAGGCCGGCGCGGATATCATCAATGCCGAGCCTGCCGGCGATCGCTTTTGCCGTGCGCTCGTTGTCGCCAGTGGCCATGATGATGCGCAGGCCCTTGTCATGCAGGGCCTTGATCGCCTCGGCTGTGGTTGCCTTTACGGGATCGGCGACAGCGACGATGCCGGCGAACCTGCCGGCGACGGCCACGAACATGGCCGTCTTGCCTTCGGCCTGCATCGCTTCGGTATTGGCCGCCGAAGTTCCGACGCCGAGGTCCGCCATCATCGCCGCATTGCCGAGCGCGACCTTCCTGCCCGAAACCGTGCCCGAAACGCCCTTGCCGGTGATGGCTTCGAAATCGACCGCGTCGGCCAGCTTCAGACCGCGCACGGCGGCGCCCTCGACGATCGCCTCGGCCAGCGGATGCTCGGAGCCCTTTTCGAGCGCGGCGGCGAGGCCCAGCAGCTCGTTCTCATCGATGCCGTCGGCCGCGACGACATCGGTAAGCCGCGGCTTGCCCTCGGTCAGCGTGCCGGTCTTGTCGACGATCAGCGTATCGACCGAGGCAAACCGCTCCAACGCCGCCGCTTCCTTGATCAGCACGCCGGCATGCGCGCCGCGCCCGGTCGCGGTCATGATCGACATCGGTGTCGCAAGGCCGAGCGCGCAGGGACAGGCGATGATCAGCACCGACACCGCCGAGACGATGGCGAAGATCAAGCTCGGTTCGGGACCGAGGATCGCCCAAGCGATGAAGGCAAGGACCGCCACCAGCACGACGGCCGGGACGAAATAGAAGGACACGCGGTCGGCGAGACCCTGGATCGGCGCGCGCGAGCGCTGCGCCTTGGCGACCAGCTCGACAATGCGCGACAGCGTGGTCTCGGCGCCGACTTTCTCGGCGCGCATGACCAGCGAACCGTTCTTGTTCAGGGTGCCGCCGGTGAGCGTGTCGCCTTCCGTTTTTTCGACCGGCAGCGCTTCGCCCGTGATCATCGATTCGTCGATAGCCGAGCGTCCCTCCAGCACCGTGCCGTCGACCGGCACGGCGTCGCCGGGGCGGATGCGCAGCTTGTCTCCGGCCTTGACGCTGTCGAGCGGCACGTCCTTCTCGGAGCCGTCGGCGCCGATCAGCCGCGCGGTCTTCGGCGCGAGGTCGAGCAGCGCGCGGATGGCCGAGCCGGTGCGCTCGCGGGCCCTAAGTTCCAGCACCTGCCCCAGAAAGACCAGCGCGACGATCACGGCGGCGGCCTCGAAATAGACCGGCACGGCGCCGTCATGGCCGCGGAACTGATGCGGGAAGACATCCGGGAACAGCGTAGCGACCAGGCTGAAGAGATAGGCCGCGCCGACTCCCAGCGAAATCAGTGTCCACATATTGGGGCTGCGGTTCAGGATCGATTCCCAACCGCGATGGAAGAACGGAAACGCCGCCCACAGCACCACCGGGCTCGCCAGCGCCAGCTCGACCCAGGTCTTGGCGCGGCCGTCGACGAGGTTTTCGAAGCCCAGCATCGGCGCCATGGCGATGGTCAGGAGGGGCACGGAGAGCGCCGCGCTGACCCAGAACCGGCGGGTGAAGTCGACGAGCTCGGGATTCGGGCCT
Source organism: Mesorhizobium sp. B2-8-3 (assembly GCF_006440815.1). Classification (NCBI taxonomy): domain Bacteria; kingdom Pseudomonadati; phylum Pseudomonadota; class Alphaproteobacteria; order Hyphomicrobiales; family Phyllobacteriaceae; genus Mesorhizobium; species Mesorhizobium sp. B2-8-3. Next base: position 12,032 of record NZ_VFTW01000047.1, on the reverse strand, counting down.
TCCTCGCCGGTCGGCACGCCCATCGGCTCCAGCGCCATGCCGCAGATCGGGCAGGAGCCGGGCTTGTCGCGGACGATCTCGGGATGCATCGGGCAGGTATACTGCGTGCCCTTCGGCATCGGCTGAGGCTCGGGCCGGCCGGCGAGGTATTTTGCCGGCTCGGCTTCGAACTTGCCCTTGCAGCCGGCGGAGCAGAAATAGAAGCCCTGCCCTTCGTGGCGAACGAAGTGCTTCGCGCTCGCGCGGTCGACATTCATGCCGCAGACGGGGTCGGTGGCGGAAAGATATGCTTCCGGCTCGGCCTGGAATTTCGCGCGGCAGCGTTCGCTGCAGAAATGAAACGTCCGGCCGCCATGCTCGGCCGTCGGCTTGCCGGCCGCCGGGTCGACCGTCATGCCGCAGACAGGATCGCGAATCACCGCTTCGGCGCCGGGCGCGGCATCCTTCGCGGAGCAGCAGCCGCCGCCATGCGCATGATGGTGGTGATGGTCGGAATGGGTCATGGCCAGGCCTCTGAATCTCGAACTTGAGGCGGAGGTAGTGCTTCCAGTAACTGGAAGGTCAAGGGCCGGTTTGGATTTTTGCGGCTTTGGTCTTGCAGCCGCGTATCCTGCCTATTGCTCACCGCTGAAAACGCGGCGGCCGGCCCCATACACAGCGCCGCGAAAACAGGCTATAGACGCCGCCGAATGGCAAAGATCTCCCTCAAACTCGACGAAATCATCGATGGCGACGCCTTGCGCCGCGACTTGACCGCGCTGACGGCGGCGAGCGCCGGCGACGGTTCAGGACCGGCTGTTCGCACGGCCGTCCTCCAGCTGCTCAAGGCCAGGATGGCGGAAGGGCGAAAGATCGCCGAAGCCATGCTCAAGCAGGATGGCGGCGGCAATGCCTGCGCCGAGCGGCTCTCGCATCTGATGGATGAACTGATCCGGGCGCTCTATGATTTCGCCGCCACCCATGTCTACCGGGTCAAGAACCGGTCCGCGGCCGAGCGCATGGCGGTCGTTGCCGTCGGCGGCTACGGCCGCGGCACGCTGGCGCCGGGCTCCGACATAGACCTGCTTTTCCTGCTGCCCTACAAGCAGACCCCATGGGGCGAGCAGATCGTCGAATACATGCTCTACATGCTGTGGGACATGGGGCTGAAGGTCGGCCACGCCACCCGCAACATCGACGAGTGCCTCAGGCTCTCGCGCAGCGACATCACCATCCGCACCTCGATCCTCGAGGCGCGCTTTCTGTGGGGCGAACAGAAGCTTTATGAAGAGCTGCTCACCCGCTTCGACCACGAAGTGGTGCGCACCACCGGGCCGGAGTATGTGCAGGCCAAGCTTGCCGAGCGCGACGAGCGCCACGCCAAGGCCGGCGAAAGCCGCTACCTTGTCGAACCCAATGTCAAGGACGGCAAGGGCGGCCTGCGCGACCTGCAGACGCTGTTTTGGATCGGCAAATATTTCTATCGCGTGCGCACCGGCGAGGAGCTGGTCGAGAAGGGCGTCTTCACCGAGACCGAATATCGCGAATTCCAAAAGGCCGAGGATTTCCTGTGGGCGGTGCGCTGCCACATGCATTTCCTCACCGGCAAGGCGGAGGAGCGGCTGCATTTCGACATCCAGCGCGAGATCGCCGAGCGTCTGGGCTATACGACGCATCCCGGCCTGTCGGCGGTCGAGCGCTTCATGAAGCACTATTTCCTCGTCGCCAAGGATGTCGGCGACCTCACCCGCATCTTCTGCGCGGCGCTCGAGGAAGAGCAGGCCAAGCACGTGCCGGGCTTCAACCGCATCTTCCTCACCTTCTCGCGGCGCAAGCGCAAGCTTGCCGGCACCTCCGACTTCATCGTCGACAACCACCGCATCAACATCGCCGACGACAGCGTGTTCGAGCGCGATCCGGTCAACCTGCTCAGGCTGTTCTGGTTCGCCGACAAGCACGGGCTGGAGTTCCACCCCGACGCGCTGAAGCTGCTCACCCGCTCGCTCGGGCTCGTCAACAAGTCGCTCCGGCGCGACGAGGAAGCCAACCGGCTGTTCCTCGACATACTGACGTCGGACCGCAATGCCGAGCTCAATCTCAGGCGCATGAACGAGGCCGGGCTGCTCGCCAAGCTTATCCCGGACTTCGGCAAGATCGTCGCCATGATGCAGTTCTCGATGTACCACCACTATACGGTGGACGAGCATCTGATCCGCTGCATCGGCGTGCTGGCCGAGATCGAGCGCGGCGACGGCGCGAAGGTGCATCCGCTGTCGCATACGCTGATGCCGGGACTGAAGAAGAGCCGCGAGGCGCTCTATGTCGCCGTGCTTTTGCACGACATCGCCAAGGGCCGGCCGGAGGACCATTCGGAAGCCGGGGCCAGGATCGCGCGGCGCATCTGTCCGCATATGGGATTGTCGGCGGCCGACACCGAGACCGTCGCCTGGCTGGTCGAGAACCATCTCGTGATGTCGATGACGGCGCAGACGCGCGACCTCAACGACCGCAAGACGATCGAGGATTTCGCCTCCATCGTGCAGTCGGTCGAGCGGCTGAAGCTGCTTTTGATCCTCACCGTCTGCGACATCAGGGGCGTCGGGCCGGGCGTGTGGAATGGTTGGAAAGGCCAGCTGCTTCGCACACTCTATTTCGAGACGGAGCTGCTTTTGACCGGCGGCTTTTCCGAGGTGTCGCGCGCCGAGCGCACGACGGCGGCGCGCGAGCGGCTGGCCGAGGCGCTGGCGGCATGGCCGGCGAAGGAGCGCAAACGCTACGTCGCCCTGCACTACGAGAACTATCTGCTCACCGTCGATCTGCCCGACCAGTTGCGACACGCCGAGTTCGTCCGCGAGGCGGATGCGGCAGGCAAGAAGCTCGCCACCATGGTCAAGACGCATGAGTTCGAAGCGGTGACCGAGATCACCGTGCTGGCGCCGGACCATCCGCGCCTGCTTTCGATCATCGCCGGGGCATGCGCCGCGGCCGGCGGCAACATCGTCGACGCGCAGATCTTCACCACCTCGGACGGGCGGGCGCTGGACTCGATCCTGATCTCGAGGGAATTCGACCTCGACGAGGACGAGCGCCGGCGCGCCGAGCGGGTCGGCCGGCTGATCGAGGACGTGCTGTCCGGCAAGAGCTGGCTGCCCGAGATGATCGAGAAGCGCACCAAGCCGAAGCGCGGCGCCAAGGCTTTCAGGATTCCGCCCCGCGCCGAGATCCGAAACACGCTGTCGAACCGCTTTTCGGTGGTCGAGGTCGAGGGGCTGGATCGGCCGGGCCTGCTGTCCGAGATCACCGGGACGCTGTCGGACCTGTCGCTCGACATCGCCTCGGCGCATATCACCACCTTCGGCGAGAAGGTCATCGACACGTTTTACGTCACCGACCTGACCGGACTGAAGATCGACAGCCCGACGCGCACCGCCACCATCCACAAGCGGCTGATCGATACGCTCGAAGGCAATTCGTCCGAACGCAACGGCAAGGCCAAGGCAGCGGCCGAGTGACCATCCATTTGACGCAATTTTTCTGGCAGTCGTCCCCAGCATGAGCCTAGTCAAGAAATTCGCCACCGTCGCTTCCGGCACGCTGATGAGCCGCGCGCTGGGTTTCGGCCGTGAGATGCTGATGGCGGCGGCACTCGGCACCGGACCGGTCGCCGACGCCTTCAACGCCGCCTTCCAGTTCCCCAACACCTTCCGCCGGCTGTTTGCCGAGGGCGCCTTCAACGCCGCTTTCGTGCCGCTGTTCGCCAAGGAGATCGAGCAGCATGGCACCGAAGGCGCCAAGCGCTTTTCGGAGGAAGTGTTCGGTGTGCTGTTTTCGGCGCTTTTGGCACTGACAATCGCGATGGAACTGGCGATGCCGCTGATCGTGCGCTACCTGGTGGCGCCGGGCTTTGCCGGCATTCCAGGCAAGTTCGAGACGACCGTCCGGCTTGCGACGATCATGTTCCCGTACCTGATCTGCATGTCGCTCGGCGCCATGATGGCCGGCATGCTGAACTCGCTGCGCCGCTATTTCGCGGCGGCGATCGCGCCCGCCTTCCTCAACATCATCCTGATCGGCGTGCTCGCCTATGCCTGGTATCACGGGCTGGACGCGCATGATGTCGGTTTCGGCTTGTCCTGGGGCGTGCTGGCCGCAGGCATCGTGCAGCTTGCCATCGTCTGGATAGCGGTGCGCAATGCCGGCATCTCGATCGGCTTCCGCTGGCCGAAGATGACGCCCAACGTCAAGAGGTTGCTGATCCTGGCGCTGCCGGCGGCGATCACCGGCGGCATCACCCAGATCAACCAGCTGATCGGCACGGCGATCGCCTCGGCGCAGAACAGCGCGGTGTCGTCGCTCGCCTATGCAGATCGCATCTACCAGCTGCCGCTCGGCGTCGTTGGCGTGGCCGTCGCCATCGTGCTGTTGCCGGAACTGTCGCGGGCGCTGAAATCGGGCAATCTGATCGAGGCCGCCAATCTGCAGAACCGCTCGGTCGAGTTCACCTTGTTCATGACCTTGCCGGCGGCAGCCGCGCTCTGGGTGATGTCGGAACCGATCGTGCGGCTGGTTTATGAGCGCGGCGCCTTCGCCGCCAACCACTCGACGCCGATCGTCGCCTCGATCCTGGCGATCTTCGGCCTCGGCCTGCCCGCCTTCGTTTTGATCAAGGCGTTCACGCCCGGCTATTTCGCGCGCGAGGACACCCGGACGCCGATGATTTTTGCCGCCATCTCGGTCGGCGTGAATGTCGCCACGGCATTGACCCTGTTCCCGTCGATGGGCGCGCCTGGCATCGCGGTGGCCTCGGCCGTCGCCGGCTGGGTCAACGCGCTGATGCTGCTCGGCATGCTGATCAGGCGCGGCCATTGGGGCCGCGACGTGCCGCTCTTGAGACGCATTCCCCGGCTGGTGCTCTCCGCCGTAATCATGGCCGTGGCGCTTTACTTCGCGGAGCGCCACTTTGCCATACAGATTGGACCTGGCTCGCCGCTCGTGGTGAAGGCGACGACGGTGCTTGGCCTTGTCGCCGGGGGCGCCGCGCTCTACTTCATCGCCGCCTTCGGCACCGGCGGCGCCGATTTCGGCATGGTCCGGCGCAATGTGAAACGTCGTTCACCCAAGGCGCCACCACCCGTCAGGGAACAGTCTCCAGATCCGTGAGCCGGAATTCATTGGCCGTGGAAAGCATCGGAACGGCGTAGTATCGCGCGCAAGCGTAGTGGAAGCAGTCCGCCATGTTTAGGCGGACAGCATTGTTGCGAAACCGCGAAGCGGCCTCGATGGATAGGGATGTTGCCTCGGGCGCAGGCGGAAGCTCGCGCAAGGCAATTGCCCGCTCTTCTAGAAAGCGAGCTACAATCTCCGCGCTTCTTGCGACCGGAATCGCCAGCTTTTCTGGTCGCGCGAGCGCCATCGCGGCCTCCCAAACGGCTATCGCCGACGTGAACGGTGCCGATGCCTCCATGACGGCCTGCGCGCATCGCTCGGCTTCCGTCTCGTTGCTCAGGATCGCGACGATGGCTGCTGCGTCGACAAACATCAGTCGTCGCCGGAAAGTTCATCATAAACGGACTGCGGCAACGGTTTGCGCGCTTGTTCGCTAAGCTTGATTCCAAACTCGGCTCGCAGTCGCGCCGCCGTTTCCAGTGGCGTCTCGCGATTGCGCCGCCGCTCCAGGGCCTCGCGCATGGCAATCACGATTGCCTCGGTGATGCCTACCCCTTCAGCTTTGGCGAAAGCGCGCGTCAGCCTGTCGGCTTCCTTGTTGTTGATGTTGATAGTCATCGCTACATTCCTTTATGTAGTTAGAAAGATGTAGCTTATGCGTGGCAATGTCAACGTACCGATGAGCCATGCCAGCTCGGTCCGCGCCTCTTGATCGCGCGGCCGGCTTCGTCCATAAGCGCGCCGTCGCAAGACTTTCGCCGCGCGCGGTTTCCAGCCGTGTGATTGGCTCCAAAACGTCTGCAACTTTTTGGAATCATGCTTATACGGCCCTCCACAAGCCATGAGGAATTCATGTCCGCCTTCAAGCCACTCGTCTTTTCGGGCGTCCAGCCGACCGGCAACCTGCATCTCGGCAACTATCTCGGCGCCATCAAGAAATTCGTCGCTCTCCAGGAACAGTCCGACTGCATCTACTGCGTCGTCGACCTGCATTCGCTGACGGCGCAGCTGGTGCATCAGGACCTGGGCGACCAGACGCGGTCGATCACCGCGGCGTTCCTGGCCTCCGGCATCGACCCGAAGAAGCACATCGTCTTCAACCAGTCGCGGGTCATGCAGCACGCCGAGCTCGCCTGGATCTTCAACTGCGTGGCGCGCATCGGCTGGATGTACCGGATGACGCAGTTCAAGGACAAGGCCGGCAAGGACCGCGAGAACGCCTCGCTCGGCCTGCTCGCCTATCCGAGCCTGATGGCTGCCGACATCCTGCTCTATCGCGCCACCCATGTGCCGGTTGGCGAGGACCAGAAGCAGCATCTGGAGCTTACCCGCGACATCGCGCAGAAATTCAACAACGACTTCTCCGAGAAGATCGCCGCGCTCGGCGTCGGCGTCGAAATGCAGGTCGGCGAAGAGACGGTGAACGGTTACTTCCCGATCACCGAGCCGGTGATCGGTGGTCCGGCGGCGCGCATCATGAGCCTGCGCGACGGCTCGAAGAAGATGTCGAAGTCGGATCCGTCGGATCTCTCGCGCATCAATTTGACCGACGATGCCGACACCATCTCGAAGAAGATCCGCAAGGCCAAGACCGACCCGGAGGCCTTGCCGAGCGAGATCGAGGGGTTGGAAAGCCGGCCCGAGGCCGAAAACCTCGTCGGCATCTATGCCGGTCTCGCCGAGATCTCGAAGGAAGACGTGCTGAAGGAATATGGCGGTCAGCAATTCTCCGTGTTCAAGCCGGCTCTGGCCGACCTTGCCGTGGAGAAGCTGGCGCCGATCGCTTCCGAGATGCGCCGCATCGAGGGCGACCGCGCCTATGTCGACACCGTGCTCAAGGACGGCGGCGACCGCGCCCGCGCCATCGCCGAGGGCACGATGAAGACGGTGCGTGACATTATCGGCCTGTTGCAGGACTGACCGACGAGTTGGTCCCATAGGACCATTGCCGCGCCAGCCGGCGGCTTGCCGCCGGTCGGCCGCAGTGGCAGATTGCGGCCGAACCATACCGAGCAGATAGACATGGTCTCCAAACGCCTCAGCCGCGAAGCCGGCCATCGCAGGAAATTCCTGACGATCATCGACGATACGCCGGAATGCGAGCGCGCAGTCGCCTATGCCTCGAAGCGGGCGCAAAGCACCAGCGGCGTGCTGGTGCTGCTCTATGTCATTGTGCCGGACGATTTTCAGCATTGGCTGGGGGTCGAGAAGATCATGCGCGAGGAAGCGAATGCGACGGCGCGCGCGGCGCTCGACGGCTATGCGAACAAGGTGCGCCAGAAGCTCGGCATCGAACCGGAGCTGGTCGTGCGCGAGGGCAAGCCCACGGAAGAAATCCACAAGCTGATCGAGGAAGACCAGGACATCGCCATCCTGGTGCTGGCAGCCGGCGCCGGCAAGGAAGGCCCTGGACCACTGGTCAGCGCGGTTGCCGGCCGGGGAGCGGCCTTCCCCATTCCAGTCACGGTGGTGCCGCAGAATCTGTCCGACGAGGAGATCGACAGCCTGGCCTGAGGTGTGCTGGTATTCAGGTGAGGCCGGTCTGCGAACGGCCTGACCTGAATCTCAACACATCTCAAAGTGGATGCGGGGCCCGAAAAAACATTCCGCCAGCCAGCCGTTCGGGCGACGCGTTTCGCTTGAATGTCCAGCCGATAGAGCCTATTTAGAATTATTCCAAACTATCGGCCCGGGAAGGGCCTGGAGATACCCATGTTCATCCAGACCGAATCGACGCCGAACCCGGCGACGCTGAAATTCCTGCCGGGCAAGGAAGTGCTGGGCGAAGGCACAGCCGATTTCCGCAACGCCGAAGCCGCGGCGGAGGCCTCGCCGCTGGCCGGCCGTCTGTTCGAGATCCCGGGCGTCACCGGCGTCTTCTTCGGCTATGATTTCATCACCGTGACCAAGGACGGTCCGGACTGGCAGCACCTGAAGCCGGCGATCCTCGGTGCCATCATGGAGCATTTCATGTCCGGTGCGCCGGTCATGGCCACGACCGCTCCGGCGAGCCAAGCCGGCGAGACCGGCGAGTTCTACGACAAGGCCGACGAAGAGTTGGTGCTGACCATCAAGGAACTGCTCGACACGCGCGTGCGCCCGGCCGTTGCCCAGGACGGCGGCGACATCACCTTCCGCGGCTTCGAGAACGGCACCGTGTTCCTGCACATGAAGGGCGCCTGCGCCGGCTGCCCGTCGTCGACGGCAACGCTGAAGCACGGCATCCAGAACCTGCTTCGCCACTTTGTTCCGGAAGTCCAGCAGGTCGAGCAGGTCGCCTGAGAATCCACTTCGCCGGCCGCGCAGGGCGGCGACGCGAAATCCGATCCAAGACGCAAAAACAAAAAACCGGGCCCCAACAGCCCGGTTTTCTGTTTTTGGACGTCTTGTTGTTGCCTAGACGGTCCGCTTGCGAAAGCTTTTGGCCTCGGCCTTCGTGATCACATCACGATGACCTTGGCGCCGACCGACGTGCGGTCGTAGAGGTCGATAATGTCCTGGTTCATCAGCCGGATGCAGCCCGACGACATCGCCTTGCCGATCGAGAACCATTCCGGGCTGCCATGCAGGCGGTAGCCCATGTCGCCGCCCTTGTTGAAGAGATACATGGCGCGCGCGCCGAGCGGGTTCTTCAGGCCCGGCTCCATGCCGCCGGCGAATTTGGCGAGCTCGGGCTGGCGCTTGATCATCTGCGAGGGCGGCGTCCAGGTCGGCCATTCGCGCTTCAGCGCGATATGGGCGGTGCCGTGCCATTCAAAACCCTCGCGGCCGACGCCGATGCCGTAGCGCATCGCCATGCCGTCGCCCTCGATGAAATAGAGGAACTTGTTCTGCGTATCGACGATGATGGTGCCCGGCTTCTCCGGGGAGTCGTACCGCACTTCCTGGCGGTGGTACCTGGCGGGGACCTTCTCGATCGGGATGCGCGGCAGCTGATAGCCGGCATCGGTCATCGCGCCATAGTTGTTGGTGAACATTTGCCCACCGATGGTGCTGCACCCGCTGATCGCGGTCGACAGCGCAAGAGCGGCAAGGATTGCAAATGACTTCAAGCGCATGAAAAGGTCCGATGCCCGCCTGGATGCCAGCGGCACGAGTCGGCCGCTTTGTTGTCATCATTCATGCTGGCATTTCTTTTGCTTGCCAAGCGCGCACTGCCTATATGCAAGACCTTGCACGCGGGTAAGTGCCGAACTGCGGCATTTCCGCAACAGGCCTCACAGGATTGTGAAACAAAATCAATGAGGCGGCTCATAGAGCCGCCTGGGTTCGAGGAGAGCGTCATGAATGTCGGTGATGCCGCCGAGCGTTCCGGCCTGCCGGCCAAGACCATCCGCTACTATGAGGAGATCGGCCTGATCCGTCCGGCGCGGGCCGAGAACGGCTATCGCGATTACTCCGGCGACGATATCCACCGGCTCGCCTTCCTGCGCCGTGCGCGCAATCTCGGCTTCTCAATCGACGATTGCAGGCAGCTGATGGCGCTCTATCAGGACCGCGGCCGCGCCAGCCACGACGTGCGCGAGATCGCCGCCGCCCATGTCAGGGCGATCGAGGAGAAGCTGCGCGAATTGCAGTCGATGCGCTCGACGCTGCAGACACTGATCCACGCCTGCCATGGCGATGACCGGCCGGACTGCCCGATCCTGGACGACATGGCGGGAGCAGCCTGAGGTCCGAGGCCTGTCAGCGCTTCCAGAAATGGCGGTGCGATGCGAGCAGTTCGTCCGCGATTTCGGGGAACGGGCCGAAGACCTCGATCTTCTTCTGGCCGGCGGCGAATACGGTGCGCGAGGCGAGGTTCATCGTCGGATTCTCCGCGTGATCGCCGGTGAGCGCCAGGAGATCGGTCTCCTCGAAGCCGTAGACCAGCCGCCCGATACTCGCCCAATACATCGTGCCGGCGCACATCGCGCAGGGTTCGCCGGTCGAGACCAGCGTGCATTGCCACAGGAACTCCGGCTCATAGGCCGCCGCGGCGCGGCGGGCGAGCTCCGTCTCGGCATGGCGCACCGTGTCGAGATTGCCCTGCTGCATCAAAACACGATCGTCCGGCCCGACAAGCACGCAACCGAACGGATGATGGCCATGCGCCGCCGCCTCGCGCGCGACGGCGTCAGCGGACCGGAGGTGGGCGAGCATCTGATCGCGGGTCATGGGGAATTCCTCCACGGTGAGATTGCTGCCAGGGGATTTGATTAGCAAGAACTAAACTTCTCTTGAGCCTCCCGCTTGGCTTTGAACTCCGACCATTTCCGGTTTGGTGCTATTTTGACAACCGCACAATGAGATTGCTGGGCCATGGGCATGCAGGAAGACATCGAACGGGTCGAGCAGCATATCCGCGAGATTGAACAGCGGATCGAGCGCCAGCGCGCGGTTATCACCCAGGCCGAGGAAAGCGGCTTGCCGACCGACGGCCCGCGCAACTTCCTGTGGTTCCTGAAAGAGACATTGAGCCTGAGCCGCGACCACCTGGCCAGGCTTCTGGCGGATGAATTCCGGGCGGGCGACTCGCAATAAGTGCAGCGAAGCCCATAGAAAGGCGATTATGTACTTTACAAACAGAGGGACTCGGCTCACGCTTAAGGATCGCGGCTAGCGACCGTTTGGATTGGCGTTCCCACTGTTCAACCTGGGCGGATAGCCGGGCGGGTCTTCAAATGCTACCGCTGCTATTTTTTGCTGGGCAACGACGAAGCGCAACACGTTTGACGTTAGCACGAACTCCGTTGGCTTGGTGCACTGCCATTCAACTCTGACAATGACAGCGTCTGCATTAACGCCGGTGGCGTGTGCGGCTTTTCCCTCAGTTTGAATGAGCGGCTTTGAACAATCCGACCCGGGAAGAAGTTTAACGAATTCTGGGAAAAGCTCTGCCAAAGGCGAACCGTAGTCAAATATGATGGCGGTTGCATCCGGCACCAGGAGCGTCTTGGCCTGCTCGGGATTTTCGACCGAGAGGTTGATATAGGTCTCTACGAGCTGGGCGGGCGCGGCTTCGGAACCACTCGCTGCGGCCGTAGGAAGACAAGCAGCCATCGCCGTCACTATGCAATTAAACCTCGTGACGAGCATCTAGCGCTTGCCCGCCTTCTCTTTCGGCTTGTGCTTCGGGGCTGGCGGTGTTCGCGCCAGCTTACCCATTAGAGTGTCGGCGGCAGATTTCTCGTCGTCCGCGCCATGCTCGCGCGCAACGCGGATGAACTCTGCAGATTGATCAGCTTGCTTCTTCTTGGGTTTCATCGAATTTCATACCTATTTGGTCGGGCGCCTCTCGCTTCAATCTGCGCGCATCTCTCTTCGGCTGCGTCTCTGCAATCTGCTGCTGCATCTTAACCAGCTTCGCGTCGTCTGTCGAAATCTCGCGAAGCTTTGCCTTCTTATCGTCGTCTGGCCATGCACATGGCACTACAAAGAAACCGGGTTTAGCCTTCCTCACGTGTTTGAGGATAGCCGGCCACCAATGTAGCAAGAGAGCGGCCTTCCGACAGAAAGGCCAGTTGCCCCACTTAGGGGCGAAGAACACGACGACCATTCCCTCTTGGACTAAGGCCAGCCGTTCGTGCGGAACGGTCGTCATCTTGGTATCGCCAGATACAATGATCTTTCCACCGGCAGCGGCGTAGCGCCTGATCCAAGGCACATCGCTTTTACGCTCATGGTCCGCGTCACCCGGCTGCGGCGTGTATTCCTTCGCGCTCTCGATTACAACGCCCTGCACTATGTGCTTTAGCAGGCTGCGGAAAAACCAGAGCGGTTAGGCCCTTTCCCGCTGGGTTGATGCGAAAATCGGCTCACCCGAGGGTCATTGTACCGGCTCTTTCGGCCGGTTTTGCCGCAATCCACCGGTTTGAGGCGGATTGCACACGCAGTTAGGCCGTGGC
>NZ_VFTW01000046.1:0-16812 GCF_006440815.1 Mesorhizobium sp. B2-8-3 | reverse complement strand
ATCGGCGGATCCTTTTGGCGAAGAATCCTCCAATCAAATCACTTCAAGCCGTCCTCACCCTTGCGTCGTGTACTGTGTTGATAGAATCGCCGAACTGCTCCAACTCATTGTTTTTACGCAATTCCGGACAGAAAACCGCTGCGCACTTTTCTTGGAATTGCTCTAGCGCCGGCTGGAGGACGACCAGGAAGGCACCGCAACATTGGACGAAGTGTCCACGGCGGCGGCTGGAGACGTTTCCCCCAGGTCTTCAATCAATGACATGCGTGCTCGGTTCAACCGACTTTTGATCGTGCCGATGGCGCAACCGCAAATGCTCGCTGTTTCCTCATAGCTCACGCCCAGGATGGCGATCAGCACCAGGACCTCGCGCTGCTGGGGCGGCAATTTGCCGATGGCGGCGTGAACCTCCTGGCTGCGGATATGCCATTCCTGGTCGCCATAGCTGATTGAACGGGCCGATGCGCAGTCGGTCGCTCCTGGCGCCTCGCGCATATAGACCTTGTGCTTTGTGTAGAAGGTGTTGCGCATGATCGTGAACAGCCACGACTTCATTCGCGTGCCGGGCTCGAACTGATCGATATGCGCGATGCCCTTGAGGAGAGTTTCCTGCACGAGATCGTCTGCGTCGGTCTTGTCTCTACAGAAGGTGCGCGCAAAGGCTCTCAAAGCTGGGATCAGATCGAGGATCGTCGCCTCATTTTGGAGGGCTGACGAGCCGGAATTCATCGTCCGCAAAAACGCCTCCTGGAGGATAGCTTGGATTGGATGATCAAGGCTAATGCGCCGCGAACAGGTAGGTTCCTGTTGCGGCCTCAATCGATGTTCAGCCGCTGCAAAAATTTCGAGCGCTGTCTTTACTTTGGCGATCGATCTTCGCCCTCGAAGCCAGGATCGCGCTTGAGCCGTGTGCAATCTCTCGCGGCATGCGCGACATAGCACCAGCCGGCCGCCGCAGTTTGCGCATCCATTTCGGCGTGCGCTCGGCAAGCAGATTTTTAAAGCGGGCATCTATGCTCTCAAGCTTTGACGCCAGAAGCCTCCAACACCGCCAGACGGGATTTAACCCGGCTGGCGGTGCCACCTTGAAGTTTTGTCAGTGCAGCTTGCCGTCGGCTTTCGCCATCCGAGCAGCCGCTTCCAATTCCCGCGCCAACTCAACCAGCCGCTCAGGGGCTGGCTCGTCTGCGACGATCTCAAACGCGGCAAGCAGTTCCCCATCGAGCGTTGAACGCTTTGGAGCCGCGGTTTGGGTCTCTATCGGGATCACTGTGTGTCGACGCACGGGCCTGCTCATAACAAATGTTAACACACCCGGCGTAACCGGCAATCAAAGCAAGTTCCCTTCCTGCCTTCCGTGGAGAATTGAGCGGCGGAGCCGGGTGGCCTGTCATTCCGCCGCCATGGCATTGACCTTGCGCTCGGCAATTTCCGACAGCTTGTCGTCAGCCGCTTTCTCTTCCTTGAGGGTCTCGGCCAGGACAGCGGCGCAGTCGTCTCGACCGAGTTGCTTGGCCCACGCTATCAGCGTTCCATAGCGCGTCATTTCGTAGTGCTCGACGGCTTGAGCCGACGCGATCAAAGCAGCGTCGAGAACCTCCTTGTCGTCGACATCGGCGCTGACATCGTCGGCCTCCTCGAGAATGCCGTCGATCGCAGGGCAATCGATCGCCTTAATCTTCTGGCCGTGCATCTCGAAGACCTCTTCGACCCGCGCGACATGGCCCTCCGTTTCGCGAAGATGCTTCTCGAACCCAGCCTTCAAATTGCCGTCTGAAGCCTTCTCGATCATCTTTGGCAGCGCTTTTAGGATCTGCTGCTCCGCATAGTAGATGTCCTGAAGCGTATGAACGAACAGGTCGTCCAACGTTTTGATGTCCTTCGAGAAAAAACCCATGATGGCCGCCTTTCGTTTGTGACCGCAATTGCTGGACTTCCAGACCGTGATGGGCCCGGAAGCCGCCTAATCACGAGGTCTGCTGAATGTTCCCTAGGCTCGATTGAGCGATTGGCTCGGCCGTGAGGAGTCACAAGCGGGGTTCGCAGGCGGACGAGATGGCTCGGCGCCGGCCTTTGCCAAGCCCTTCGTAACGATTGATAAAATAACGACAATGGAGCAATTATGGGGAAGGTCGCCGCCAAGCGACGCTCGGCATGATTGATCCGCGGGTGAATCGCGGGCGTAATGTGAAGGCGCCGCGCCTCCGCCCAGCGAGCGAAACAAGCTCTCCGTCTGACTTTACCCGCTCGACCAGAGGTCTGGAATGCCATAAATCCCAGAAATTTCGCCATTATACTTGACAACTCGATTACGCTTCAGCTGATTTGAATTGATGGGGAGATTACTCTTCGTATTTTATTGATTTATCTTTAGCTGCAGTTATGAAAAGATGACTTGGACCGAACTGTTCTCCTCAAGTCCAAGTTGCCCAAATTCGACGCCGATGCCGGAAGATTTGACGCCCCCGAACGGTGCGTTCGGCTGGATGGCGCCGTGCTTGTTGATCCAGACCGAGCCGCATTCGAGGTGCGATGCGATCCGTTTGGCTTCCCTGACATCCCTGGACCATACCGAGCCACCAAGGCCATTCACGCTGTTGTTTGCCTCTCGGATCGCATCGTTGACGTCGGCATAGCGGATGATCGGCAGGACGGGGCCGAACTGCTCCTCATCGACCAGCGGATCGCCATTGGCGAGGCCGGAGACAAGGGTGATCGGATAGAAGTGGCCTGGGCCTTCCTTGGCGCTTCCGCCGAGCAGAACTTTCCCGCCACGCGCCTTGGCGTCTTCCACCAGCCGCGTCACCTTGTCGAACTGGGCCCTGTTCTGGATTGGTCCCAGCAAGTTGGCCTCGTCCATGCCGTCGCCCATCGTGACCTTTGCGGCAAAGGAAACCAGGTTCTCGCAGACTGCGTCATGAACGTCGGCGTGCACATAAAGCCGCTTCATGGCAGCGCAGGTCTGCCCGTTGTTGATGAAGGCGCCCCAAAAAAGCCCTTCGGCAATCGCGGCCGGATCGACATCTGGAAGGACGATGCCCGCGTCATTGCCTCCAAGCTCAAGCGTCAGGCGCTTGAGCGTATCAGAGGCCGACCGCATCACTTTCTTGCCGGTCGATGTCGAGCCCGTGAAGACCAGCTTGCTGATTCCGGGATGTCCGGAAATCAAATCGCCGACATTGTCCTGGCCGGTGACGACGTTGACCACGCCGGCTGGCAGGCACCCGTTTAGAATCTCGACCATACGGATGGTTGACAGCGGCGTGTAGGGCGACGGCTTGATGACGACGGTGTTGCCCGCGCGGATCGCCGGCATGATATGCCAGCAAGCAATCATCAGCGGCCAGTTCCAGGGGGTGATAGAGCCGACCACGCCGAGCGGCTTTCGATGGAGCTCGACGCGGCCTTCATCGTTGTCCTGAAGGATTTGCACCGGAAGTTCGAGGTCCGCGGTGTAACGGGTCCAGGCCATGGCGCCTGCGAGTTCGAAGCGTGAGCCCATCCCGCCAAGCGGCTTACCCTGTTCCAGGGTCAGCAGTGTCGCGAGCTCTTCCAGATGCTTTTCGATGGCATTGGCGGCATCATGAACGGCCTTCCTGCGGACTTCATTCGACGTCCTGCTCCAGCCTTCGAACGCCGCCCGCGCCGACGAGACTGCGCTGTCGATATCCGTTTTCTCTGCCTCAGGAGATCTGCCTACGATCGCCGCCGTCGACGGATTGTACACGTTGAAATGGCTGCGCGCCGTGACCTGCACGCCGTTTATGATGTGACAGAAATCGTTCATCGCTCTCTCCCGGGTACGATGCCTGTGCGCTCAGGACGATTTGCCAACGAACGGAACCGTGGTGACCTCGGCCTTCACGACGCCGAGCGGGTGGCTGACTTCGATCACATCGCCGACTTCGACCGAGGCATCGACCAGCGCGATACCGAGGCTGCGGTCGAGCGCGAATGAGTGCGCCGCCCATCGCACGACGCCGGGATTGCCTCTCGCGTCCTTGGCGTCCCAGAACCATTCCATGCGCGGAACCGGTCCTTCGATGAACAGGCCAACCGACTTGCGCCTGACGCCATCGGCCCTGATCCGTCTCAGCGCATCCTTGCCTATGAAATCGGCCTCGACGTCGAGATGGACGAACTTGTTGCCAAGATCCTCAAGCGCGTTCATGCCCGAATTGGTGTAGTAGCTGATGTCGGTCACGCCCCGCTCGAGCGCGCGGAAGATGTTGGGGCCCATGACCATGATATCGTAAGGCTCGCCCGCTTTCTTGACCGCGTCCCAGATGTCGGTCGCGCCCACCGACGACAGGGGATAGATTTCGAAGCCTTCGCCGCTGCTCCAGCCCGTGCGCGAAACGACCACATCCTTGCCGAGCACCGTTGTCCGCATGCATGTGTAGTTCTTCAGCTCCCAGACCGGGTCCGCGCATATCGCCTTCATGACCTCGATGGAGAGCGGGCCCTGAATCTGCATGGGGGCGATGTCCGGTTCGGACACTTCCACCTTCCAGTCCGAGCCCATCACGATGCCGCGCGCCCAAAGCGTGATGTCGGTGTTTCCGTGCGAGATCCAGACCGTGTCTTCCGATGGACGCAGCACCACCGGATCGCACAGGCAGATACCGTTCTCGTCGGTCAGCAATGTGTAACGGCATTGGCCGACCTTCATGGTGGACATGTCCCGGCATGACAGATAGTCCATGAACCGCAGCGCGTCGGGACCCTTGAGCTGGGTCTGCCGCTCAAGGCCGACATCCCACAGCGTAACGCCATTGAGCAGGGTGTCGTATTCCTGGAAGGGCATTCGCCCGTAGATCATCGGGAAATGCATGTTGTTGTAGACCATCCACTCCATGCAGCCCTCTTCCACGGACTTACCGAAATAGGGCGAGAGTCGATTGACGGTGAAGACCCGCTGGCGCTCTTCGGGGAACATCGGTCGGCGGTCCAGGTACTCCGTAAGCCGCTTGATCTTGCCGTCGACGAGCGTGATCTCGCCGACCATGCGAAAATCGACGCGATGCGGCGTGCCATCAAGCTTGCCGCCGGTCCCGACAACCTCTGCGGAGTAGTTGGCCTCAACAAAACCGGTCGCACCGGCGTCGATCGCCGCAGTGACCTCCACCTGTATGTTCTTTTGGCTGAGGGCCGCCTGCCGCATCTCCTTTTCGATGCTGGCGCGGCCTTTAGCCGGCTTGTCGGCCATGGGTACGATGAACTCCCCATCATCGGTGAACATTGAAGCGATCGCCGCGGCATCGCCGGCGATGAAATGGTCGCAATATCTGCGGAACGCTTGTGTGGGGGTCATGGCTATTGGTGCTTTCGATGCGTTTTCGACGGGAAAAGTGCGGGAGCTAAAGGATCGCCTTGTCTGACCAGAGGCGCTGATTGCGGCCGTCCATATAGAGACTGAGACGCATCAGGCGCTCCGAATCGACTTCCGCCACAATGGCGACGGGATGCACGTGCTGGACGCCGCCCCGCTCCGTTTTCAGCCTGCCGCTTGCAATGGCAACGATATCGTTGACCGCTGGCTCGGACAGTTCGAAGCGTGACGAAGAGACGGCCTCGAAAATCGCTTCATGACCGCGGCGCAGTTCTGTCTGTCCGAACAGCCGGTTCGGCTTCAGCATGGGAATCTCGACGAGTCCGCCATTGGAAAACAGCTCCATGATCGCGCCAATATCCTTCCGCGCGAAGGCGCACACATAGGCTTGCAGCGCGTCTCCCGGGTTGGAAAAAGCTTCTGTCTTCACAGCCATCCAGCGTTCCTCGCTATCTTCTTGCGGCGCGCAATTGCGACGCTCTCGGGTCTTGACTAAGCTATGGAGAAGACAGGCAAAATGCATGATGACCCCAGTACCCATGCGCCGTTTGTCGGAGGAACCACGACCTATGCGGAAGGAGGCCTTTTCAGACGCGGGCGTGTACGCCGATCCAGGCGGGAGCGCTTGGCGAAAGCCAGGGAAATGGTGACGCGATCCTCGGAAGTCACATTGGGACTGTTATCGCGTGCACTCGACCACCGGGGCGAGGCTGACTTCCAGTTCCAACTCCTGGAAGCGTTGAGCTCCCTGTTGCATTGGAACTATCGCTATATTTTCCGCTATGGCCCCAACGAGCCGCCAGTTTGCCTGTTTCGAGAAGGCGGCGATTTTCATTCGTTCGATGTTTACCTGAGCGGTTTCTACCGGTTCGATCCGTTCTACCGGCTGTGCCTGAATGGCCCCCAACTCGGCGTTGAGCTGTTCCGCGACCACACCGTTGCCGAAAGAGGATTTCAGACCTACCGCGACCTGCTGACATCGGAAGGCGTGTCCGACGATATCGTCGTCATGCTTCCGGATTCGAATGGCGCTACCCTGGTTCTCTGCTGGGATCGCGCCGAGGGGCAGTTCTCCACGCGGACGATGCTTTCGCTGCGCACCTATCTGGCGCTGGCAAACTCGATTCATCAGACGCATCTCGGTACGCCCAACGCGAACCCGACGGCTCAAACAGACCAAGTCTCAGACGGCTTGTCCGCTACGCGCGGCGCGCCGCCTTCGCTTCTGTTCGATGTCGCGGTCGAAACGTACAGTCCTGGTAACCTTGCCCCGCGTGAACTCCAGATCGTGCGTCTATCGCTTCGAGGCTATCACAATGCCGCCATCGCGAAGGCCATGGGCATCAGCCATCAGGTGGTCAAGAATCGCAAGCGAATGGTCTATGACAAACTGGACATCACCTCCGAGCGCGAACTGTTCCGGCTCTTTCTCGACCACATCATGAGTGACGTTCGGGAGGACGCCGTTTGAGGCAAGTTGAGCCGCGTCGCGCCGCAGACGGCCAAGCTCCCTTGAGGGCGGCGGCACTTCAGGCGCGGTTGCGACCCAGGAACTTGGAAAGACCGACACCGAGTATGAGGGCAAAGCCGTTGACCAGATCGTTGACGTAGACCTCGGCGCCGGCAAGGTTGAGACCGCTGTTGATGGTTGCCAGGAAGAACACGGCGACGATAACTCCGGCGACGTTGTAGGTGCCCGGCAGAATTGCGGAGGCGCTAAGAAACGCCGCCGCGAGGGCCGGCAAGGTGAAGGATTCGCCGACACGCGGGTTTGCGCCGCCCGTCCTGGCGATCTGGATGAAACCGGCGAAGCCCGACAGGGCACCGGATATCACGAAACTGAGGATCACCATGCGGGTCGTATTGATGCCGACGAGTTTGGCTGCCGAGATGTTTGAGCCGATCGCATAGAGATAGCGACCGAACGGTGTGAAGATGATCACATATCCGAGAAGCAGCGCGACGATGAGAAGAGCGAAGAAGGGCAGCGGTACCCCGAACAGGGTGCCCGATCCGAATTTGGACAGGATCGGCGGAATGTTGCTGACGATGCTGACGCCGCCAGTCTTCCAGGTCACGATTCCATGGATAATGATCGATATGCCGAGTGTCGAAATCAACGAGTTGATTCCGGCGCGCGTGACCAGGACGCCGTTTACGACACCGATGGATGTGCCGATCGCGACCGCAAGCAAAAGCGCCAGGAACCAAGGCATGCCTGCCGACATCGCGACCGCTGCAAAAATAGAAGAAAGCCCGAGATTTGCGCCCACGCTGACGTCGAACTCGTTGACGATCAGCGGGACGAAGGCTGCCAGCGCTACGATCGCCAAGACCGCCTGATTGGCGATCACGATGCGCAGATTGGCCGACGTCGGGAAGGTCTCGCGTGTCGCCGGCAAGAGCGTGAAGAAAATCGCGACCAGAGCCAGGAGTGCCACAAGAGCGTAGGCCTCGCCATAAAGGCGGAAGAACCGACGGGCGCCATACTCCCGCGACGCGGGCTTTGCATTGTTCGTGCCGGTTGCGACGAGAGCTGGTTCGGTCATGCTGCCACTCGCAGTTGGGTGAGTTCATGGAGGTGTTGTGTCGTGAGTTCGTTTCCGGACACATGGGCGCAGATCCTGCCACCGTTCAGCACCAGGGCGCGATCGCACAGGTCGACAAGTTCAGAAAAATCCGATGAGACGACAATGGCCGCCGCGCCTTCCATCGCGGCGGCGCGGATCAGTCGGTGGATCTCCGCCCTGGCGCCGATGTCGACACCCTGCGTCGGCTCATCGAGAAGCAGCAAGCGCGGTTTGCGCGACAGCCATCGTCCGATCGCTACCTTTTGCTGATTGCCACCGGATAGTTTGTCGACGGCGAGATCGACGCGACGCGGTTTGAGACCGACCAGATCGGCAAGGCGGAGCGCCTCCCGCTTTTCGGCGTCGAAGCGCAGGCGCAATCCCGACCAGTATCGATCAAGGCTTGCAACGCTGAAATTGTTCATGACCGACAGGCTGGCAAATATTCCGTCTGCCATCCGGTCCTCGGGAACGAAGGCCATGCCGGCACGCACAGCGGCCCCGGGATCGACCGCGGTATACGGATGTCCGTCGAGCAGTATTGCACCCCCGGTCGGCCTGATTATGCCGAAGAGGGTACGCAGCAGCGCGCTTCGGCCACTGCCCAACAGTCCGGCGATACCGATGATTTCGCCGGCTCGTGCCGACAGGTCGACGCCGCGAAGCGGCCCGCCCTTAAGCCCTCTTGTCTCCAGCAGCATCGCGCCGGGGACCACACGCGCCGGCCTGCTGGCAGCAGTGTGATTGGGGCCCGTGATGAGCCGGACAAGCATCGCCTTGGTTATTGAATCGCCGGAGAGATTCCCCGCGACCTTTCCGTCACGCAGCACCGTGACGTGGTCGGCAAGATCCATGACCTCCTGAAGATGATGGGTGACGATGATGATGGTCTGGCCGGCCGCCGAGAAGCGGCGGAGTGCTGCGGCGAGCCTGTCCGCTTCCGCCGCCGACAACGCCGAAGTGGGCTCGTCCAGAACCAGCAATCCGCTCGATTCACCCTCCTGATCCTGCAGGGCTCGGGCGATCGCCACCATCATCTGGGCCGCCGGGCGCAAATTCGAGAGAAGTTGATCCGGATATGCCTCGATGCCGAAGCGCTCGAGCACCTTGTTGGCCCTCCGCCTGACACTCGACCAGGAAATGCGTCCAAACCCGGCCGTCTCGAAGCCCCTGCCTATTGAAAGATTTTCTGCCACCGACAAATGCGGGAATGTCGAGGAATGTTGGTGCACGACGTGGATCGAGCATTTCTTCGCCGTTGCCGCCGAAAAAGTGGACGCGGGAAACTCGACGCCCCCGAGGTCGATCCGACCTGCGTCGGCTCCGACGACACCGGCCAGGATCTTGATCAGCGTCGATTTGCCCGATCCGTTGCCGCCGAGCAGCGCATGGATGCTTCCCGAGGATACATCGAACGATACATCCTCCAAAGCCCGGGTCGCTCCATAGGCCTTCGAGATTGCGCGCAACCTGACGGCGAATTTAGCCGCATTCATTCCGTGATGCCCCAGGCTTTCTTGTAGGCGGCGACGAAATCCGTCGAAGCATTGAACGCACCAGCGGTGCCAGCGTTGTGATCCTTGTCGAAAACTTGCAGGCCAGCCCCCGAATTGACGGCCGGTTGCCCGTTGAAGACCCTGTTTAACGCGTCAACTGCGGCATAGCCTTCCCAGGCGCTGGGAATACCGACACCCGCGCTGACCTGCCGGCTGCCTGCCCGCACAAGATTCATCGTTGCCTCCTGGCCCTCCGCGGCCACGACAACCAAATCTCGTCCGGACGCTTCGATCGCCGGTCCGACTCCGCTCAGGATGACGGAATCCGCGGGGACGATGAGGCTGTTCGCATTGGGGAAGCGCAACAATGCCTGTTCAGCAAGCTGTTGCAGTTGCGGGCCTTGGGAACCGTAGCTGAACGACACTTCGTGGACAGTGCAGCCCGGGCAGCGTTTCAACTCCTCGATCGTGGCTTCGCTCGTCAGCTTTGAAACGAGCACCTCGTCGCTGACCAACACAATGGCCTCAGCCTTGCCCCCGGTCTTGGCGATGACGTAGTCGGCCTGCCAGGCGCCATATTTCTTGACCCAGGGAATGAGATCGCCCTCGACATAGGTGACGGCAGCGTCGAACAGGGAAGGCTCGCCCGGATCGCTGACGCTGCAGTCCACGCCCTCGATACTGACGATCTTCAGGCCGGAGTCCCTGGCCTCCGCCAAAGGTCCCTTGACGCCGTTGCAGTCGGCGCCGGCCAGAACAACCGCATCGAACTTGCCGGCGATCGCCTGCCTGATGCCGTTGGCCATGACGGCCGGATCGTATTTTCCATCGAAGATCGTGGTGTCCCATCCCAACAGCCGGCCCGCTTCCTGAGTACCTGCTGCCTCCGCCGCGCAGAGACTGACGTCCTGGCTGCAGGAAACGAACCAGATCTTCTTGCCGGTGACCGGTTTGGGGCTTTCAGACGGCGGCAGCCGATAGCTTCCCGTGTAGAGATCCTGAAGAGATGGGAAATCCGAAGCGCCCGCCTGACCCGGCATGAGCCAGCCTGAGAAGGCTCCAATCAACGCCGCGCCAAATCCGGATAGCGGTGGCCGTGAACGATGCGACATGTTCTTCCCCTTGGTTGGTTTCGTGAATCGCATGATGGTTGGTAAATGGTTGTCTGCCTCGTCTCGCCTCTCCCGGCGAAAGAGCGGCCAACGTCAGGGCGTGAACGGACGCCCAATCCCGGCTGTGGATTGAATTTGTATCGAGCCTGCCGTCCTCCTCCGACGTGAAAATCTCGCCACCGCTGCGGCCACGCGGTAGTTAATGTGTTAACAAACCTCACTCAATGTGTCAATTGACCTATAAACAATACGCCGAATACCGTCTATACCGTTCTCGTGAACGCGAGGACGCAAACGCTTCGAACTGCTAGTCGAGGGAAACGGAGGGCAAGATGGATCAGCGGGTCAAGGGCAAGAAGAGGATGGCGGCCGGCGAGCGCAGCGCCCAGATCGTAGACGTCGCGCGTGCGATCATGATCGGCGACGGCTATGGCGCCCTCACCCTGCGGGCCGTTGCCTCCGGCTGCGATGTGAGAATCGCCACCGTTCAACATTTCTTCGGCAACAAGGCAAAACTCTTCGAGGCCGTCATCGACTCCATTACGCATGACTACAACGAAGCCTTTGGCCGCCTCGAAAGCGAGACTCTCGGCAATGCAGAGACCAAGCTTCGGCGCATGCTGCATTTCCTCATCGAGGACAACAAGAACGCCCACACTGCCGGGTTCTTCTACGAACTCTGGAACCTGGCGCATCGCGACCCCATCGCCAGCAAAGCGCTGGATCGGCTGTGCGACGAGCAGCTTGTCCGCTTCCGCGATCTGATCCTGCGCATAAGGCCGGAACTCTCCTTCGACGCCGGGCTGCAACGCGCTGCTGTCATCATGGCCGCTACGGATGGACTGCTGCTGACGGTTGGCTACGGTCGGAGTCCGCCGGAAGCGCTTCGAGGATCGGGCCAGGATCGCCTGGTGGATATTTTGATGCACGTGGCAACGGCACAGGCCTGAGGACATCTTGCCCGCTATTTGAGGGCTGTTTGTCGTGATCGCGCCTGCATGACGAAGGTGGAAAAGTGGGCCACGTCGGCGCCGCTTGGTTCCTGCCCCGTGAAGCTGCGCAGATAGGCCGCAAGGTGGCCAAGGCGAGTCTCCGCCGGGAGGCGCTTTACACTGGTAGCTGGACCCGTTCCTTGAGTCGACTTTTGGCGAACCGCTTCGCAAGCTATTGGTTTATAACGATTATGTTAGTCGCTGAGGTGTGAGACTCCCTAAAAATCAATGGTTTAGCGGATGGTTAGCCAACCCATATCCTTCGCATCGTCTCGTATGGTCCGGCGAACCGAACAACAACAACACAGGTTGAGGCTGCCCATCACCTCCTGCTACGAAAACAATGCATGCGGTACTGCGTACGTTGGTTACGGGGGCACGCAAGCACCAACGCCGACATTCGCTGATCGTGCCGTTTGAGAACCGTCTGATCTTTGTTTCCATCTTCAAAGGTCGCTCCGCCGGGAATGCGAGCAGCCACGTGCATTCCGACCGAGAGTGAGCAGATGGTCAACTGCTACCAGCGCACGCTGAAGCCGAGCTTTGCACCGATTGCCCGGCTGTCACCGACGTTTTTCAGGCTCGATTTGGCGAAGGCCTCGCCGTAGACCATGTAGCGGTCGTCGGCCCAGGAGAGCGACCCGCCGACACCCAGCCCGCCCCACAGCGGCTGGTCGTGCTCGTGCAGCGCCGTGCCGGAGACATCGACGTCATTGCCGTCGAGGAAGTCATAGTAGAGGTTGGCGATTCCGTAGAGATGCGAGCGGCTGACCTTGCCTTGAGCGCCCGTCCAGGCATCCTCATAATCGAGCGATAGGCCGGCGCGGCCGATCAGGGCATCGCTGCCACCCAGCGATACCGCCGCATCGAACGGATCGGTGAAGCTGCTGAAGCGAACCGAGGAATAGGCGAGCTGAGCCTGCGGCGTCAGCGTCCACTTGCCCTGCAGCGCAAGCTTCTGTCCGGCCTCGATGCTCAGCGCATAGCCGAATCCGTTGTTGCCCTTGGCAAGCTCGCTGCCCAGCGTGGCGGACCTCAAGTCGCTGTCATACCAAGTCATCTCGCCCTGAGCGTCGGTATAGAGGCCGTTGTCGCCATACCAGGTCAAGGTTCCGCCGAAGCCATAGCCGGTGGCTTGGACGGAACCGGCGCCGTAGATCGACGAGATGTCCGACGAAGCCGTTCCGTAGTGGAAGGTGAGGCCGCCGAGAAGAATTCCGGTGGCATCCTCATAAAGCAGCCCGTCGATGCCGGACTGCAGCTTCCAGGTGGTCACGTCATAGTCCGAGACGGTGGTCGCGCTCCCAGGGCTCTGCCTTGTATGCGCCGCCTCGATGCGCGCCCAGATCGCGCTCTGGGTTGGAACGCTGCCGATCTCGTCGGCGCCCTGGCTTGCTCCCGTCCACGAGCGGTTGCCGACGCGCTGCTGCAGGGTGCCGAGTTCGTTGAGGCTCTGCAGCACGCCGGGATAGGCCTCGTAGATCGGCACGGCCGGCGAATAGAGCGGATTGTTGATCAGCGCCGAGCGCAGATACCAGTCGCCGTCGGCCGGCGTGCTGACGCCGTTCTGATAGAGCCGATAGGCGTAGGCGCCGCTGACCACGGCCTGGTCGCCTTCGAAGACATAGTCGCCGGCAAGCGTGAAGGTTCCGGCCGAACTTCCATCAACGTCCACGATCTTGATGCCTTCCACTGTCTGGACCCCCGCCCCGCCGACATTGGTGACCGAGAGCACCGAGGTGCCCGAGGTGCTGCCATGCACAACCAGCTTGTCGGTGGTCGAGCCATCGCCATCGAGCGTGGTATTGAGGAAGATGGTTCCGCCGGCGCCGACGTAGTCGCCATTGATGACCAGCGTCGTGCCGGGCGCGGCGCCGAGGCGCACCGAGCCGCCATTGTTGAGCGAGGCGACGGCCTGGTTGAAGCCGCCGAGATCGAGCGTCGCGCCGGAAGCAACGGTGAATGCAGAGCCGGCGCCCAGCACGTCCGCCGCGCCCGCCTTCAGCGTGCCCTGCTGGACGGAAGTCGGTCCCGAGAACGTCGAGCCTCCCGCCGTCAGAACAAGCGTTCCCTGTCCAGCTTTGTCGAACGCGCCCGACCCGGTCACAGCCCCGTTCAGGGTCAAGGTGGTATCGGCGACGGTCGAGATCGTGCCGGAGCTCATCACGTTGACCGCACGCGAGGCGGCGAAGCTGCCGGTCGTGCCGAGCGTGCCGCCGTCGAAGGAGAGCGCGCCGGCGGCATCACCCAGATTGGCGTCCTGCGAGACCCGCAGCGTGCCGCCATTGATTGCCGTGCCGCCCGTGTAGCTGTTGATACCTGTCAGGACCAGCGTGCCGCGATCCGACTTCACCAATTGTGCGTCCCCAGAGAGGACGGAGGCGATCGTAGCCGTCATCTCCGCGCCAGCCGCCGTGCCGTCACCAACGACTATGCTGCCGGACGGCCCGACGAGCTCGATCCCGTCGCCCCGGACGATGTAACCGTCGGTCATGAATTGCATGCCGGCGGCCGTCACCTGGCCCAGGCTGTCGTCCACAGTTACGGTGCCGGCCTGTCCGGCGAAGATGGCGAAGGAGGCATCGGCGAAGCCGGCATTGGCCGTACCCGTCTCATTTGCCCAATTGTCATTGCCGGCGGCCGATTGCCAGACGCCGTCGCTGCCATTGACCGCGCCATTGTTTTTCGGCCCGGTATTGCCGTCCCAGTAGTTGAAGGTCAGGCCTTCGGTGTTGACGAGGTTCACCTGGTGGTCGATCGAGGTCTGGATCGAATAACCCGACGATGGGATCGCCCCGACGACGAGCCCGTTGTTGGTCAGCGTGCCATCATAGCTGAAGACGCGATAGACGCCTGGCCCGAAGGTTCCGCCGGCGCTTACGCCGACGTTGAGCGTGCCATCGAGCACGAGATTGCCGCCGACCGTGGTCAGATCGTTGAGCGCCCCGCCGGCGACATCGGCCTCACCGAAAGAATAGTTGAGGACCGCGCCGCTGGAGAGATTGAGGTTCCCGGCGATCGCCAGCGTGCCTGCTATCCCGTCGGCAGAGCCGGGCGACAGGGTCGCGCCGTCGGCAACCGTGACATCGCCGCCGATGACACCCTTGCCGCCGATGGTCGCGCCGCTTCCGACAGAGACCGCACCGGCGACCGCGCTGTTGTCGCCATCGACATAGAGGCCGCCGGCCGTGACCGTGGTTGACCCCGCGTAGCTGTTCGCGCCGGTGAGGGTGAGCGCGCCGGCGCCGGTCTTGTTGAGGCCGCCGGCACCGGTGAGCTGGCCCGAGAGGATAAGGTCGGCATCAGTCTGGAACGTGCCGCCGCCGGCATTGAGCGTGATGTCGCGCGCCGAGCTGAACGCGGCGGTATTTTGCAGCGTCGCGGCATTGTCGAACGACAGCGCTCCCGCCCCATCGCCAAGGTTGACGTCGGCCGAGACCCTGAGCGTGCCGCCCTTGACGGCGGTGCCGCCGCTGTAGCTGTTGGCGCCGCCGAGCACGAGCGTGCCGAGGTCGGTCTTCACCAGCTGGCTGGCGCCGGTGAGGTCTGAATTGACGGTTGCCACATAAGCTGCGCCGACCAGCGTGCCGTCGCCGACTCGGATCGTCGCCTGCGGTCCGTCGAGCGCGATGCCGTCGCCCCCGATCAGGTAGCCGCCGGTCGCAAATTGCATGCCGGTGGAGTGAATGTCTCCCAGGCTGTCGTCGACATCG
The DNA here is from genome assembly GCF_006440815.1 of Mesorhizobium sp. B2-8-3. Lineage (NCBI taxonomy): Bacteria > Pseudomonadati > Pseudomonadota > Alphaproteobacteria > Hyphomicrobiales > Phyllobacteriaceae > Mesorhizobium > Mesorhizobium sp. B2-8-3. Next base: position 1,597 of record NZ_VFTW01000046.1, on the reverse strand, counting down.
ACCGTACCGGCAGCGCCGGCAAAGATGGCGAAGACGCCATCCTGGTAGGGAGCGTTGAGCGTCCCGTCATTATTGGTCCAGTTGTCGTTGCCGGCGGAGTTCTGCCAGACGCCGTCGCCCCCGTTGATCGTTCCGTCGCCTTTCGGCCCGGCTGCGCCATCCCAGAAGTTGAGCAGCACGCCGGAGGTGTTTACGAGATTGACCTGATGCGCGATCGAGGTCTGCACGCTGTAGTCGCTCGAGGTGGTGTCGAGACCCTGATCGTTGAGCGTCCCGTCATAGCTGATGACGCGATAGATGCCCGGGTCGAAATTGCCGCCGGGCGCCTCCGTCACGTTGATGGTGCCGTCGAGCGTCAGATTGCCATGCACGACCGCCAGATCATTGTACGCGCCGCCGACCACGCCTGCCTGGCCGAACGAGTAATCAAGGTTCGAGCCGTCGGCCAGTTCGAGGTTGCCATTGATGGTGAGCGCGCCGGGCGCGGAGCCGAGGCCACCGGGGGCCAGCCTGCCGGCCACGTCGACGAAGACATCGCCGCCGATGGTGCCGTTGCCGCCCAGCGTGCCGAGGTTGACGTTGGTCAATCCGGTCGCGGCGGTCTGGTTGCCATTGATGTAGAGCCCGCCGCCGCCGGCTATCAGCGTGGTGCCGCCGTAAGTGTTGTCGGCCGTGAGCACGGTGTTGCCGGTTCCATCCTGGCTGACGCCGCCGCTGCCCGAGATCGTGCCGCCGAAAGTATAGAGGTTGGAGCGGTTGAAGCTGAGCGTGCCGTTGTCGACCACATCGCCGAGGATTGACCCGGTCGTGCCGCCGGTGCCCAGCATCAGGATGCCGCTCGCAATGGTCGTGCCGCCGGCATAGCTATTGTCCACGCCGAGGATCAGCGCCCCGGCGCCGGTCTTGGTGAGCGCGCCCGCGCCGTCGACCCCGCCCTCCCACTGCAGGGCGCTGTCGACCTGGAATGTTCCGCCGCCCGCCTGAAGCGTAGCGTCGCGTCCGGTTACGATGCTGGACAGGGTCTGATGCAGCGTGCCGCCATCGAAGGTAACCTTACCGGCTGCATCACCGAGATTTGCATCCGTCTGGACGTCGACAGTGCCGCCATTGATGACGGTGCCGCCCTGATAGCTGTTGGCGCCGCTGAGCACGAGTGTGCCGCCACCTTCCTTGGTCAAAGTTCCGGCGCCGCTCACGGTGTTGGTGAGCGCCAGGCTGGTCGCGCCGTCGCTGTCGAAGGTGCCGCCGCCGGCATTGAGCGTCACGGCGCGGGTAGAAGTGATATCGGCCGTCGTGTGCAGCGTGCCGCCGTCGAGCGAAAGACCGCCGGAGGCGTTGCCGAGATTGTTGTCCGACGCGATCTGAACCGTGCCGCCATTGATCGCCGTGCCGCCGGCATAAGTGTTGGTGCCTGACAGCACCAGCGTGCCGAGATCGGTCTTCACCAATTGCGTGGCGCCCGTCAGGTTGGAGGCGATCGTCGCGACATAGGCCGCGCTCGCCGCCGTGCCATCGCCGACGCGGATGATCGATTGCGGGCCGACCAGGCCGATGTCCGCGCCCTGGACCAGGTAGCCGTCCGCCGCGAACTGCATGC